>NZ_JBSWWT010000026.1:0-50579 GCF_056160225.1 Microbulbifer sp. ABF4_143 | reverse complement strand
TGCGCGGCCTCCAGCTTGAAATCCGGGCTAAATCTTCTTTTTGTGGTGGTCATTTATTCACCTGATCTTCGTTGAGAGTGATAATATCACTCAAAATCAGGTGGCCAAATTTACTATGCCACTACAGGGTGAAAAGGCTGCTTTTGCGGCTCTGCTTAGTGCATTTCAAAGTAAACATCCTCTACTGGGGCCTCTGGGTAACCCCCTTACTGGTCTTATTGCATCTTGGAGAGGCGTTTCACTTTGGGCTTTATTCCCTCTGGTTTGTTCTATTTACGCTGCTGTATATGCTGGCGGTACTGGCGTTTACCCTGCTCAGGTATCGGGCGATCCTATTCTCTACCCGTCCAGACAGGCTGCTGGGGAAGGGGAGTGGTGACCGCTACAAATGGCTGATGGCGCCGCTGGGATACATCATCTTTTCCTGTGGGCTGCTGTATCCCGGCCTGTCGGTCGCCCCGAGATTTCTGCTGGCGGTCTTTGCCTCTGTACTGGTGGCCCAGGGGATCAATGCCATTCTCCGCAACGATGCCCAGGTCCGTTTCTGGATGCATGTGAAATCCTGCAGTCGGGTCTACCTGTTGATCGAGGGGGTCTGTGGAGGTGCGGCGTTGGCTTCGCCGTTCATCGCGGCGATATCCTGGCTGCTGAATACCTCGCCACTGGACTATTGTTTCGTTTTCCTGCTGGCTGCGGGGCTACTCTCGTTCTTGTCTCTGTCGAATCGCGGGCGAAGCCTTGTGGCCCCCCTGCTCGCGGGGGCGGGTGTGGGGCTGCTGTTCCTGTCAGGCTGAAGGGAATCCCTGAAGCAGTTTTAAGGGAGGGCTAGCGAAGTTTACCCTGCCTAGATCCTGGTCGAGTGCCAGCCCGCCCTATAGACTGCAGTCCGCGCAGAAAAATTCCTCGTCGCTCAATCGCATCGCAGTCAGGTAGCCGCCCCAGACACAGCCGGTATCCAGCGCATAGACATTGGGTGTATCAGCCCTGCCCTCCAGCGCGGCCCAGTGGCCGAAGATGATCTTGTCGTTTTTGGTCTTGCGCTCGGGGAAGCTGAACCAGGGCTTGAACTCGCCGTGGGCGGCCTGGGGGCCGCGCTTGGTGACCAGGTCCAGGGTGCCGTCGGCCTTGCAGAAGCGCATGCGGGTGAAATAGTTGGTGATGGAGCGCAGCCGCTCGATTCCCAATAAATGGTCGCTCCAGCAGTGGGGTTCGTTGCCGTACATGCCGTAGAAATAGGCCTTGGCCAGGGCGTCATCGGCCAGCGCCCGGTGTACTTCGCGCGCGAGTTCGAGCGCCTTGGTGACGCTCCAGATCGGCGGAATGCCGGCGTGTACCATGGTGAAGCCCTTCTTGTGCACCACCAGCGGCAGGCCCTGCAGCCACTCGAGCAGTTTGTCGGCGTCTTTCGCGCGCAACACTTTGGCCAGGTCGTGCTCTTTGTCTGTCAGTCGCTTGGCGCCGTGGGCCAGGGCCAGCAGGTGCAGGTCGTGGTTGCCGAGCACCGCGGTGACCTGGTGGCGGTGTTCATACAGGAAGCGCAGGGTGCCGAGACTGTCGTGGCCGCGGTGCACCATATCGCCGGCCAGCCACAGTTTGTCGCGGTCGGGGCGGAAGTGAATTTTTTTCAGCAGCCGCTGCAGTGGCTCGAAGCAGCCCTGTATATCGCCAATGGCGTAGGTGGCCATTAATCCCCGGTCCCCGCTCCGTTTGTCTCAGCGTATAAATAATTTGTCAGCTGCACGAACTCCTGCACGCTCAGTGTCTCCGGGCGGCGTCCGGCATCCACCGGCAGCTGCGCGGCATCGAGTTCCGGGTACAGGGGTTTCAGCGCGTTGCGCAGCGTCTTGCGGCGCTGCTGGAAGGCGACGTTGACGATGCGCTCCAGTAGCTGCTCGTCTTCGGCCGGGTAGGGCGGTGTGGCGTGGGGCACCAGGCGCACTATCGCGGATTCCACCTTGGGCGCCGGGCGGAAGGACTGCGGCGGCACCGGGAAGAGTCCCTGCACGCGGCAGTGGTATTGCACCATTACGCTGAGGCGGCCATAGGACTTGCTGCCGGGCGTCGCACTGAGGCGATCCACCACCTCCTTCTGCAGCATAAAGTGCATGTCCTGCACCACACCGCGGAAACTGAGCAGGTGGAACAGCAGCGGCGTGGAGATGTTGTAGGGCAGATTGCCGACGATGCGCAGCGGCTGGCCGGCGGCGAATTCGCCGAAGTCAAACTTGAGCGCGTCTTTTTCGATGATTTTGAACTGGGGGTAGTCGCGGAATTTGAATTGCAGCAGCGGTATCAGATCGCGGTCCAGTTCCACCGCGGTCAAAGATGGGCAGCGTTGCAATAACAGCTGGGTGATGGCGCCCTGGCCGGGGCCTATCTCCACCAGCTTGTCGCTTTCCTTCGGCGCTACGGCGCGCACTATCTTTTCGATGATATTTTCATCGATGAGGAAATTCTGGCCGAAGCGCTTGCGCGCCTTGTGTTGGAAAAAGTTGTCCATTAAAAAATGTTCGTCTGATTTGCGTAGGAGGGCAAGGGAGCGCAGCGCTGTGCCCATCTTGGCGGTGGTGATGGGCACGCTGCGCTTTGCCCATCCTACAGGTGGCGCAATTGCGCTAATTCTATGGCCTGGGACAGGGCCGCCCGCAGGCTGCCGGCGTCGGCCACACCCTGGCCGGCGATATTGAGGGCGGTGCCGTGGTCCACCGAGGTGCGGATAAACGGCAGCCCCAGGGTGATGTTCACCGCGTGGCCGAAACCCTTGAATTTTAACACCGGCAGGCCCTGGTCGTGGTACATGGCCAGCACCGCGTCGCAGCGCGCCAGCTGTGGCGGGGTGAACAGGGTGTCGGCGGGCAGCGGGCCGATCAGCTGCAGGCCCAGGGCGCGCAGCTTGTCCAGTGCGGGCTCTATGACTTCGATTTCCTCGCGCCCCAGGTGGCCGCCCTCACCGGCGTGGGGGTTGAGGCCGCAGACACCGATACGCGGTGTCTCTATGCGGAACTGATCGCGCAGGCTGCGGTGCAGTATCGTGATGATCTGCTCCAGGCGCGGGCCCGTGATTGCGGCGCTGACGTCCTTAAGGGGCAGGTGGGTGGTGGCCAGGGCCACGCGCAGGTCGTCCGCGGCCAGCATCATTACCACCCGCTCGACGCCGGCCAGATCGGCGAAGAATTCGGTGTGGCCACTGAAGGCGATGCCGGCGTCGTTGATCACGCCCTTGTGCACCGGGCCCGTCACCAGGGCGTCGAAGCGCCGCTGCCGGCAGCCGTCGGCGGCGGTGCGCAGGGTATTGAGCACATAGGCCGCGTTGGCGGTGTTCAGGCGGCCCGCCTCGGCCGGTTCGGCCAGCGGCACCGGCTGGACAAAAAGGCTGCCGGAGGGGGTGGCCGCGGCGGGGGCATCTGGGTCGAACGGCAGCAGTCTGAGGGGCTGGCGCAGCTGCGCGGCGCTTTGTTCGAGCAGTTGCGGGTCACAGACGGCGACGATTTGTGCCGCCTGCGCCGCGCCGGCGGTGGCCAGTTTAACCGCCAGCTCCGGGCCTATACCGGCGGGTTCGCCGGGGGTCAGGGCGATTCTCGGGATCATGTCTGCGCCGGTCCTTCGATAAAAATACCGGGCGCTGGACGCCCGGTGTTCGCCTGCAAGCAGGCTCCTACAGCTATGCGTGCGGCGCGGGGGTTACTGCCGGGTTGCGCCTTCCGCTTCGGTGGACTCTTCCTGCATATCCGGCAGCTTGATCTCGACATAAGCCTGGTCGCGGATTTCGCGGCGCCAGTTCTGCAGCTCTTCCTCGTAGCGGCGGTTGCGCAGCAGGTTGGCGGCCTGGTTGCGGATGTACTGGTCGGTCATGTCCTGCTTGCGGCGGCCCTCCACCTTGAGGATATGCCAGCCGAACTGGCTGCGGAACGGCATGCTCACCTCACCCACCGGGGTGTTGTTCATGGCCTGGGTGAACTCGGGTACGAACTGGCCGGGCATGGACCAGCCGAGGTCGCCGCCGGAGAGCATGGTGCCGATATCCTCGGAGTTCTCCCGCGCCAGCTCGCCGAAGTCGGCGCCGTCCAGTATTTGCTGGCGCAGTTCGAGCAGCTTGTTGTAGGCGTCGTCGTCACTGAGGATGGCAGAGGGCTTGACCAGGATATGGCGCACCTTGGTCTGCTCCACCACCTGCTCGGTGGAGCCGCGCTGGGCGTGGATCTTCAGCAGGTGGAAGCCGGCGTCGCTGCGGAAGGGGGCGGTGACATCGCCGACTTTCAGGCCCTCGAGGGCCTCGGCGAACAGGGTCGGCAGCTCGACTGTCTTGCGCCAGCCCAGGTCGCCGCCGGCGAGCGCGTTCTGGCCGGCGGAGTTGGCGATGGCGAGGCGGCGGAAGTCGGCGCCGCCGCGTGCCTGCTGGGCCAGCTGTTCGGCTTTTTCGCGCGCCTTGGCCACCTCCTCGCTGGGCGCGCTGGAGCTGACCGGTATCAGGATATGGCCCAGCTCGTACTGGGGGGATTTCCAGAATTCACCCTCTTTGGAGCGCAGGAAGTTGTCGATGTCCTGGTCGCTGATCTGGATGCGGCGGTTGACGCTGCCCTGCTCGACGCGGCGGATCAGCAGTTCCTGGCGGATCTGCTGACGGAAGTTCTTCATGGACAGGCCGTCGGCGGCCAGGCGCTGGCGGAACTGCTCCGGGCTGACGCCGGCGTTCTGCTGCACCCGCGCTATGGCCTGGTCCAGCTCCGCCTCGGAGATGGTAACGCCGGCGCGCGATGCCATTTGCAGCTGCAGCCGCTCGATGATCAGCTGTTCCAGCACCTGGCGGCGCAGTATGTCGAGCGGCGGCGCCTGCACCTGCTGGGCCCGGATCTGGTTCATGATGGTGTTGAGGCGCTGTTGCAACTCGCTGGCCATGACCACGTCGTCATCGACCACGGCAACCACCCGGTCGAGTGTCTGCACCTGGGCGGAAACGGTGGTCGCAGCCAGGGCGCAGAGCGCAACCAGCGCCAGCAGGCCGCTTTTCAGCGCGGATTTATGCATTATTGTCATCACTGTTTCAGTACTTCTCTCTGATCAAAGTTGGCGATGCCCTGGCTGAGCATACGGGTGACGGTGGTGCCCAGGCCGGCGAGCCCCTTCAGTTGCAGTTCCAGGTAGATCCCCTCGTCGAACTTCAGGTCCTCCGGCTCGACCACATCCGCCAGGTCGTTGTCCAGGGAGCGGCGCCACACGAGGCGCGCGCGGTAGCAGCAGCTGTCATATTCGACGCCGGCCAGATATTCCAGTTCCCGGTCGAAGGTGAAGTCGTAGTTGGCACCGGCCAGTATAGAGGTGCGGGCGTTGAGCGGTAAAACCGCCGACGCGTTGCCCTGGCGGATGGATCTGTCGGTCTCGTCGCCATTGGCGAAGCGGATCACCTGGTCGTTGCGCTGGTAGACATAGCCCAGGTTGAAGATGCGGAAGTCGTCGTCCAGGTAGCGCAGGCTGAAGTTGCCGCGGTTGATCGTGTGATCGCTGTCGTCGTAGACCACCTCGCTGCCGATGCGCAGGGAGTGAATCGGGCGGCTCTCCAGGCGCGCGGCCAGTTCCGAGCGGGGCGACCCCTCGATGGCGTCGTCGAGGCCGATACGCGCGTCGTCGGAGTAGAAGATCTGTCCGACACTGGCGGACAGCAGGTCGCGGCCGCTCGACGGGTCGATAAGGCGCGTGGTCAGGCCGAGGGCCACCCGGTCGGCGTCGTCGATGCGGTCGTTGCCGGTAAAGCGGCTGTCGCGGAACAGCTGGTCGTAGCTGAAGGTGAACAGCGAGGTGTCGAACAGCAGGTCGTTGCCGCCGTCGAGCGGATTCTGACTGATATCGATAAAGTCGCTCTGGTCGGCGTCGCTGCTGACCAGCGCAAACAGGCGCGGCTCCAGTGTCTGCACATAGTCGCGGCCGAAGGCGCTGCCGTCGCGCTCGAAGAAGAGCCCGGTATCCAGCGTGAACTGGCCGGCGGAGGCTTCCGGGGTATCGCTGCTCTCGGGTTTCAGGAACTGGTCGTCCAGGCGGTAGCCCAGGTAGCGGGCCGCCAGGCCCGGCTTTACATAGCCCCAGAGCCACTGCTTGTCCCAGTAGAGCTCGTAATCGAGCCGTACCCGCTCGCCGGTGACGAAGTCGCGTGTGTCCTCGGTGACGCTGTCGGGATTGTCCGCGTCGGCGATAAAGCGGATAGTCTGGGTGTCGTCGTGATCCCAGCTGGTGATCTCGTTCTGCATCGACAGCAGCCAGTCGCCCCAGCGGTAGTTGCCGTCCACATCCAGGCGCGGCAGCTGGGCGTAGGTGTCGAATCTGTCTTTCTGCAGCAGCTGGTAGTCCTGGGCGCGCAGGGTCGCCCGCCAGTGCTCGCTGCTGAGGCTGCCCTGCACCATCTGGTTGACCTGGGTCTCGGCGGAGACGCTCAGGTTGGCGGTGTCCAGGTCGCGGAAGTAGTCCGGGTCGCTGACCTTGGTGTAGTCGATAGCGGTGCGCCAGAAACCGTCGCCGCCGCCCTGCTGTTCCAGGTTCACAAGCCAGCGATCGGTGCCCTTGGCCGGATTGACCAGGTCCTCCGGGAAGCCGGCCTGGATCAGCTCGCGGGCGTCTTCGTCGTCGCCGCCCTTGTCGTTCGGCAGGCCGGCGAAGCGGACCTCGGTGTTGAACAGCCGGCTCAGATGGCGCACTTCCACCTCGGCGCCTGTGCCGCGGTGCTGGATATAGCGCGGCACTATGGTCGCGTCCATCTGCGGCGCTATGTTCCAGTAGTAGGGGATGGCGACATCCCAGCCGTTCTCGTCGCTGTTGCTGACACTGGGGAACAGGAAGCCGGACAGGCGCGCATCCCCCACCGGGAAGCGCAGGTAGGGGAAGTAGAACACCGGCACGTCGAGGATCTCGAGGCGCACGTCCCGCGCCACCCCCTGGCGCTGCACATTGTCGATAGTGATCTGGCCGCCGCTGACCCGCCAGATCTCGTCGCCCGGTTCGCAGCGGGTGTAGTTGCCCCGGGTCAGCGTCAGCTCGCCACTGGCCTCGCGGGCGGCGTGGCTGGCACTGCCGTGCACGAAGGCGTCGTGTACCACATAGGTGGCATCCTCGATGGCCGCGGCGCGGCTGTCGGTGTGCACCTCGGCGGCGGCGCCGCGCACCAGCAGGTTGGGCTCGCGCATCTCTATGGCGCCGCGCAGGTAGGCGGTGCTCTCGTTGCGGTTCACATCCACCTGGTCGGCGAACAGCTGCCGGTAGCCCTGGGTGATATGCACATTGCCGCGCAGCTCCGCGGTGCCGTCGTCCAACCACTTGGATTCGTCCGCGGTGGCGCGCAGCGGTGCCTCGTCCGGGTCCAGGTCTGCGTCGGCGTAGTTGCGCGGCGGCGCGACAAAGGTGCCGGAGCAGACCGCCGGCATGGCGGCACGCTGCGCGGGGCTCAGCTGCGACTTGGGCAGCCAGTCCAGGTACAGGTAGGGGTTGTAGTCGGCATCCGCGGGCGTGCCGGGGTCCTCCGCGGCGGCCCACAGCGGCTGCGCGGCGATCAGGCCGATGGCGAGCGAGTGCGGGCGTGAAATCTGTTTAATTGCCAGCGCCAGGCGGCGCCACCGGGAAGCTTCCAGCATCAGGTGATATGTTCCGGCTATCTTTAGTCTTTTCTACCGTCGGGAGGGGCGCGCGGCGCGACCTGGCGCGCGCAAAAATCAGCGGACGATTCTACTTGAATGTAGAAGTGGTTGATAGCGGCTTGCCCCGGCGCGGGCGGCGGGATTTCTGCGGTCGCCGCTGGACGCGGACGGCGTCGCGGTTACAATGCGGCCAAAGTATCGGAGTAGTAACGGCGGATGAGCGGGCAATCGACGGGTGGAACAGACAAGCGGCGCGAGGCATTGAGCCTGTGGGCCGGCCGCGCACTGGGGCTCGATCGCGCCGCACCGCTGCAGACGCTCGCCGGCGATGCCGGTTTCCGCCGCTACTTCCGCACCGAGACGGAGCCGCGGCTGATCGCGGTGGATTCCCCCCCAGAGCGCACTAATCCCGCCCGCTTTGTGGCCGTGGCCGACTATCTGCGCCGCAACGGCATCCACACGCCGCTGGTGACGGCGGCGGATGTGGAGCAGGGATTTATGCTGCTCGAGGATCTCGGCGACCGGCAGCTGCTCGGCGAACTGGACGACGACAGCGTCGAGGGCCTCTACGCCGAGGTGCTGAGCGAGCTGCTGTGCCTGCAGCAGATACCGCCGGCGGACGACCTTTTCCCCCCCTACAGCCGCGAACTGCTGCTGACGGAGATGCGCATACTGCCGGAGTGGCTGGCGCAAAAACTGCTCGGCTACCCGTTGCGTGCGGCGGACGAACAGCTGCTGGAGCACACCTTCGACCTGCTGCTGGACAGCGCCGCGGAGCAGCCGCAGGTGCTGGTGCATCGCGACTATCACAGCCGCAATCTGATGATCCGCGACGGCGAGCGCCCGGGCGTAGTGGATTTCCAGGACGCCGTGTGGGGGCCCGTCACCTACGATCTGGCCTCGCTGCTGCGCGACTGCTATATACGCTGGCCGCGCGAGCGCGTGCAGCGCTGGGCCCTGTCGTACGCCGCCACCGCAGAGGCGGCGGGGGTGCTGGAGCCGGTTGCGCCTGCGACCTTCCTGCGCTGGTTCGACTGGATGGGGCTGCAGCGGCATATCAAGGTGCTGGGGCTCTTCCCGCGCCTGTATCTGCGCGACGGCAAACAGGGCTACCTGCCGGACCTGCCGCTGGTGATCCGCTATGCGCTGGAGGTGGCCGGGCGCTACCCTGAACTGAAGCCCTTTGCCGACTGGTTTGCCGCCGAGCTGCTGCCGCTGATCGAGCGCCAGGACTGGTACCGGGATTACCGCACTGCCGGCGGGCGCCGCCGCTAATCAGAAACCGCAACCGCACAGAATTCTTCCATGAGCGAGACACAACACCCTATTCCCACCGCGATGGTGCTGGCCGCCGGCTTCGGCAAGCGCATGCGCCCGCTGACCGACAAGGTGCCCAAGCCGCTGCTGCCGGTGGCCGGCAAGCCGCTGATCGAGTACGCGCTGGAGCGGCTGGCGCGCATCGGTGTGCAGCGCGTGGTGATCAACCTCGGTTATCTCGGCCACAAGATCCGCGAGCGGTTGGGCAATGGCGAGCGCTGGGGGTTGGAGATCCGCTACTCGGTGGAGCGGGAGGAGGAGCCGCTGGAGACCGCCGGCGGCATTATCAAGGCGCTGCCGCTGCTGGGAGAGGATCCCTTCCTGGTGGTCAACGGCGATGTCTGGTGCGACTTCGACCTGGCCCAGTGGCTCGCGCGGCCGCTGCCCGACGACTGCCCCGGGCGCCTGCTGATGGTGCCCAACCCGCCGCACAATCCGGAGGGGGATTTCGGCATCGATAACGGCCTGCTGTCCGGTACCGTCAAGCCGCGCTATACCTTCGCCGGCATCAGCTGGCTGCGCCCGCAGATGCTGACCGGCTACCCGAAGGCGCGCCGCTGTTTCGGTCTCGGCGAGGTGTTCACCTACAACGAGGACCGCCTGCAGGCGGAGCTCTACCGGGGCGACTGGTGTGATGTGGGCACCCCGGAGCGTCTCGAACGGCTGGATGCGCGCCTGGCAGAAGGCAAAGCGAACCAATAAAGGAAGCAGAAAATGTCGAACTACAAAATTGCCCCGTCCATTCTCTCTGCCGATTTCGCCCGTCTCGGCGAGGAGGTGGATGCGGTGCTGGCCGCCGGCGCCGACTGGGTGCACTTCGATGTGATGGACAACCACTATGTGCCCAACCTGACCATCGGCCCGATGGTCTGCCAGGCACTGCGCAAGCACGGCGTCGAGGCGCCCATCGACGTGCACCTGATGGTGGAACCGGTGGACGATATGATCCGCATGTTCGCCGATGCCGGCGCCACCTATATCACCTTCCACCCGGAGGCCTCGCGCCACGTGGACCGCTCCCTGCAGCTGATCCGCAGCCTCGGCTGCAAGGCCGGTCTGGTGTTCAACCCGGCCACGGGCCTGGATGCGGCCAAATACGTGATGGACAAGCTGGATATGATCCTGCTGATGTCGGTCAACCCGGGCTTCGGCGGGCAGAAATTTATCCCGGCCGCGCTGGACAAACTGCGCGAGGCGCGCGCGCTGATCGACGCCTCCGGCTTCGATATCCGCCTGGAGATCGACGGCGGCGTCACCCGCGACAATATCGCCGAGATAGCCGCCGCCGGCGCCGACACCTTTGTGGCCGGCTCGGCCATCTTCAATGCGGACGATTACGCGGAGGTCATCGGGGCCATGCGCCGGGAATTGGCGAAGTAAGCTCGGCGGCTCCCCTGTCCCGCCCGCGAAGCGGGCGTATGCCATGGATGGCCGAGCCCAAACCCCTTGCCCGCCCCCAAATGGATTTGTACACTTGAGCGCCTGCAATGAGGGAATACCCGTGATCCACACAGCCCCCCACAACACCAGCTGGCGATGGCGCCACTGATCCGCTGAGGCCAAACCGGTACCCGATACCGCCGCGGCCGCCTTTCCCGTGGGCGCCTGTCCCGCCCGCCGACCGAATCTCTAAAAACAATTCCAAACTCTGGAGTCGTCGCCATGACCCCAAGCGAATACGCCCAACTTGCGTCTGCGGGCTACAACCGCATACCGCTGGTGCGCCGCGTGCTGGCTGACATCGAAACGCCGCTGTCCACCTACCTGAAGCTGGCCGCGGGCCGCTACAGCTACCTGCTCGAATCGGTGCAGGGCGGCGAGAAGTGGGGGCGCTACTCGATTATCGGCCTGCCGGCGCGCACCCTGCTGCGAGTGCGCGGCCACGAGGTTGCCGTCGAGCGCGACGGCGAGGTCATCGAGCGGAGTGAGTGCGCCGATCCGCTGGCCTTCGTGGAGGAATTCCAGCGCCGCTACCGGGTGCCGGAGCTGCCGAATCTGCCGCGTTTCAACGGCGGCCTGGTGGGTTATTTCGGCTACGACTGCGTGCGCTATATAGAGCCGCGCCTGGCCGACAGCGCGCCAGCCGATACCCTCGGCAACCCGGATATACTGCTGATGGTCAGCGATGAACTGGTGGTATTCGACAATCTGGCCGGCGCGGTGATCTTTATCGTGCACGCGGACCCGGCGCAGGAGGATGCCTACGCGCGGGCGCAGCGGCGCCTGGATCAGCTGGTCGGCAGACTGGCGCAGCCGCTGCCGGACACTGTGCCGCTGGATCTGGACGGCAACGCCATCGACGAGTCCGCGTTCAAATCCCACTTCGGCGAGGCCGCCTTCAAGCGCGGCGTCGAGCGGGTCAAGGAGTACATACTCGCCGGCGACGTGATGCAGGTGGTGCCGTCACAGCGCCTGTCCGCGCCCTTCGACGCGCCGCCGCTGAATTTCTACCGCGCGCTGCGCAGCCTGAACCCGTCTCCGTACATGTATTTCCTCGACCTGGGGGACCACCAGGTGGTGGGCTCCAGCCCGGAAATCCTCGTGCACCTGGAGGAGGGCGAGATGACGGTGCGCCCGCTGGCCGGCACCCGCCGCCGCGGCGCCAGCGAGGAGGAAGACCGGGCGCTGGAAGAGGAGCTGCTGGCGGACCCGAAGGAGATCGCCGAACACCTGATGCTGATCGACCTGGGGCGCAACGACGTCGGCCGGGTCGCGGAGACCGGCAGCGTGCGGGTCACCGAGAAGATGGTCGTCGAGCGCTACTCCCACGTGATGCACATCACCTCGAACGTAACCGGCAAACTGAAGGCCGGTCTGTCCGCGATAGACGCGCTGCGCGCGGCGCTGCCGGCGGGCACTCTATCCGGCGCGCCGAAGATCCGCGCGATGGAGATTATCGACGAACTGGAACCGGAGAAACGCGGTATCTACGGTGGCGCGGTCGGCTACCTGGCCTGGAACGGCAATATGGACACCGCCATCGCGATACGAACCGCGGTCATCAAAAATGGTCAGCTCTATATCCAGGCCGGCGCCGGTCTGGTGGCCGACTCGGACCCCCAGTCCGAGTGGGATGAAACCATGAACAAAGCCCGCGCGCTCTTCCGCGCCGCGGCCATTGCCCTATCGACCCGTGAGACGAACAAGATCACCAGCGATGAACGAAGTTAGTATTCCGCAGAAGTTGACCCTGGCCGAGCAGTGCGCGCGCATTGTCGCGGCGCCGCTGTTCAACCGGGTGATTATCGGCCTGATCCTGCTGAACGGCATCGCCGTGGGCCTGGAGACCTCCACCTGGGTGACCGAGCGTTTCGGCGGCCTGCTCGGCGCGATCAACCAGCTGATCCTGGCCGCGTTTATCGCCGAGGCGGCGATCAAGATGGCCGCCCACGGCAACCGCCCGTGGCGCTATTTCGCCAGCGGCTGGAACTGCTTCGATTTCAGCATTATCGCGCTGAGCCTGATACCCGCCGCCGGTCCGCTGGCGACGCTGGCGCGCCTGGTGCGGGTACTGCGCGTACTCAGGCTGGTATCGGCCTTCCCGGAGCTGCGCCTGCTGGTGGACACGCTGCTGAAGAGCCTGCCGAGCATGTTCCATATAGCGCTGCTGATGAGCATCATTTTCTATATCTACGGCGTGGCCGGCTATTTCCTGTTTCACGAAATCGATCCGACCCACTGGCGCAGCCTGCCGATCGCACTGCTGAGCCTGTTCCGTATCGTCACCTTTGAGGACTGGACCGACATCATGTACACGGCCATGGAGGCCATGCCCTGGGCCTGGGTCTACTTCGTCAGCTTCGTCGTGATGGGGGCTTTCGTGATGATCAACCTGTTTATCGGCGTGGTGCTGAACAACCTCGAGGAGGCCAAGCTGCGGCGCCTGGATGAGCTGCAGCTGCCGCCGAGCCAGACCGAAATCCTGCGCGAACTGCGCGCGACCCAGGACGCGCTGGCGCGCCTGCAAAAACGCATGGAGCAATCCAACGGAGGAGCCGCACAATGATACTGATGATCGACAACTACGACTCCTTCACCTGGAATGTGGTGCAGTACATGGCCGAACTGGGCGCGCTGGTCAAGGTGGTGCGCAACGACGAGATCGCGGTCGACGATATCGAGCGCCTGGCGCCGGAGAAGATCGTGATCTCCCCGGGGCCCTGCACGCCGAACGAGGCCGGTATCTCGATGGACACCATCCGCCGTTTCGCCGGGCAGATTCCGATTCTGGGTATCTGCCTCGGCCACCAGAGCATCGGCCAGGTATTCGGCGGTCGCGTCGTGCGCGCGCGGCAGGTCATGCACGGCAAGACCTCGCCGATTGTGCACAACAACCTGGGGGTGTTCCACGGCCTGTCGAATCCGTTCGAGGCCACCCGCTACCACTCGCTGGTGGTGGAGAAGGCAAGCCTGCCGGAGTGCCTGGAGATCACCGCCTGGACCGAGACCGAAGATGGCGAGATCGACGAGATCATGGGCTTGCGCCACCGCGAGCTTCCGGTGGAGGGGGTGCAGTTTCACCCAGAATCCATTCTGACGCAGCACGGCCACGATATGCTGAGGAATTTTCTCGAACAATAAGAGTAGAAGTTTGCAGTGCTCGATGAGAAGGCCCTGTTGCCGGGGGGGGAATTTTAGGAACAACCGTGAAACATCCCCCCACGTCTTTTTGGTCAGGCCCCCCCCCCCCCCCCCCCCCCCCCCCCCCCCCCCCCCCCCCCCCCCCCCCCCCCCCCCTCCCCCGCCACGACGCTTGATCGAAACGGTAGGGGAAAATAATGAATATCCAACAGGCCATCGCCAAGCTGGTCGACGGCGAACACCTGAGCCGCGCCGAGATGCGCGAGACTGTGGGCCAGATTATGCGCGGCGAGGCCGAGGAGGCGCAGATAGGTGCGCTGCTGGTGGCGCTGCGCATCCGCGGCGAAACCGTCGACGAGATCGCCGGTGCGGTGGAGATGATGCGCGCGCTGGCGAAGAAGGTGGAGCTGGATCTGACCAACGCGGTGGATATCGTCGGCACCGGCGGCGACGGCGCCAACCTGTTCAATGTCTCCAGCGCGGCCAGCTTCGTCGCCGCCGCCGCGGGCGCGCGGGTGGCCAAGCACGGCAACCGCTCGGTGTCCTCCTCGAGCGGCGCCGCCGACCTGCTCGAGCGCGCCGGTATCTTCCTGGAGCTGAGCCCGCAGCAGGTGGCCCGCTGTGTCGATGCCATCGGTGTCGGCTTTATGTTCGCGCCCACCTATCACAGCGCCGTGCGCCATGCGGGCCCGGCGCGCAAGGCGCTGGGTATGCGCACCATCTTCAACCTGCTCGGCCCGCTGACCAACCCCGCCGGCGTCAGGCGCCAGGTGATCGGCGTCTACGACAAGCGCTACTGCCGCATACTGGCCGAAGTGCTGCGGAGTCTCGGCTCCGAACACGTGCTGGTCGTGCACAGCGACGACGGCCTGGACGAGGTCAGCCTGGCTGCGGATACCTTCGCGGTGGAGCTGAAGGGCGGTGAGCTGCGCGAGCGCGTGCTGCGCCCGGAGGACTTCGGCATCGAGCGCCAGAGCCTGGACGGCCTCTGCGTATCCGGCTCCGAGGAGTCCCTGGCGCTGATCCGCGACGCGCTGGGCAAGGGCGCCACAGAGGCCGGGCGCAAGGCCGCCGATATCATCGCGATAAACGCCGGCCTCGCGATCTACGCGAGCGGTGTGGCCGACTCCGCCGAACAGGGCGTGGCCATGGCCCAGGATGCGATAGCCAGCGGCCTCGCCGGCGAGAAGATCAACGACCTGGCCGCCTTTACCAGCGCCTTCCGCCCGGAAACCGCTGCGAGCGCAGGGGAGAAACAGCCATGAGCGGTAAAGAGACAGCCATGAGCGCTAAGGAGACAGCCATGAGCGTGAACAAGGACACGCCGACCATCCTGAAAACCATCGTCGAGCGCAAGTGGCAGGAGGTGGCCGAGCGCAAGCGCCAGTGTTCGCTGGCAGACATGCGCGCGCGGGCGCTGGACCAGCCACCGGCGCGGGGTTTTGTCGCCGCGATAGAGAACAAGCTGGCGGCCGGCGAGGCGGCGGTGATCGCCGAGATCAAGAAGGCCTCGCCGAGCAAGGGCGTGATACGCCCGGATTTCATCCCGGCCGAAATCGCCACCAGCTACGAGAAGGGCGGCGCCGCCTGTCTGTCGGTGCTGACCGATGTGGACTTCTTCCAGGGCAGTGACGCCTATCTGCAGCAGGCGCGCGGCGCGGTGCGCCTGCCGGTGCTGCGCAAGGACTTCACCGTGGATCCCTACCAGGTGTGCGAGGCCCGCGCGATAGGTGCCGACTGCATACTGCTGATCGCCGCCTGCCTCGAGGACGCGCAGATGCGCGACCTGAACGGCCTGGCGCAGGAGCTGGGGCTGGACGTGCTGGTGGAGGTGCACAACCGCGCGGAGCTGGAGCGCGCGCTGGCGCTGCCGAACCGCCTGATCGGTATCAACAACCGCAACCTGCACACCTTCGACGTGCAGCTGGAGACCACCTTCAAGCTGCTGGATCTGATTCCCGACGACCGCATAGTCGTCACCGAGAGCGGCATCCACACCACCGACGACGTCGCCGCGATGCGCGGCCACGACGTGCACTGCTTCCTGGTCGGCGAGGCGTTTATGCGCGAGCCGGAGCCGGGGCGCAGGCTGATGGAGATGTTCAATTAATATTTCAGGTGGGAAAAGGCACTGAAACTCAATGCGAAAGCCCTGATGTCGGGGGCTGCCACGACACTTTCTACAGGCTCCCCTAACGAAAAAGGGCGATCACAAGGATCGCCCCAAAAATCGAATCCGCTGTGACTTCAGCGGGTCCCGTAGACCACCATCGTCTTGCCCTTCACCGATACCAGCCCCTGTTCCTCCAGGGTCTTCAGTACCCGGCCGACCATCTCCCGTGAGCAGCCGACGATGCGGCCGATTTCCTGGCGGGTGATCTTGATCTGCATGCCCTCCGGGTGGGTCATCGCATCCGGCTCGTTGCACAGGTCGAGCAGGGTGCGCGCCACGCGGCCGGTCACGTCGAGGAAGGCCAGGTCGCCGACCTTGCGCGTGGTGTTGCGCAGACGGCCGGCCATCTGTGTGGCCAGCGCGAACAGGAATTCCGGGTGCTGGCGGGTCAGCTCCTGGAACTTGCTGTAGGAGATCTCCGCCACCTCGCATTCGGTCTTGGTGCGCACCCAGGCGCTGCGGGTGTCCTGGTCGAACAGGCCCATCTCGCCGAAGAAGTCGCCGTCGTTCAGGTAGGCGACGATCATCTCGCGGCCCTCGTCGTCCTCGATCAGTACGGTCACGGAGCCGCGCATAATGAAGTACAGGGACTCGCAGCGGTCGCCCGCGTAGATGATGGTGCTCTTGGCCGGGTAGCGGCGCCGGTGGCAGTGGGCCAGGAAGTCTTCGATATTGCCGATAGTCATGGATTCTTCGGTAGCAACCGTCACGGATCTACTCCTTCTTGTTTTAATCTTGTGCCTGATCCCGACCAGAATGCGCCGCAGCACTGGCGAATTATGGCGCTAAAAACCTGTCCCCAACAGTGGCCGGGTCCGCGAAAGGTCCGCAGTGTGACCTGCGACACTTTTTACCGGATCAACAACAGACCTTGTAGCGGTTGTCGGGTTCACAGACAAGCGGCACATTGCGCTGACTGGCGGTTCGCATTTGGCGACACGGCGTGAGCGGTCACTATACCGGAAATATCGCCGTTCAGCTTGACCGCGCGGCGCGATATCCGCGCGGCGCAATATGCTAAGCTTCGCGCCCTCGGAATTTGGAAGGAGTGAGGCAATGCAGGGCAGAGTGACTTGGGTGGATGAACTGACCTTTGTCGGCGAGGCCGGCAGCGGCAATTCGGTGGTGATGGAAGGGGGGCGCAAGAACAACGGCATCCGCCCGATGGAGATGATTCTGCTGGGGGTCGGCGGCTGCGCCTCCTACGACGTGGTCAGCATTCTGCAGAAGGCCCGCCAGGACATCGTATCCTGCCACTGCGAACTGAACGGCGAGCGCCCGGATGCGACGCCCGCGCCCTTTACCCGCATAGAGATGGAATTCGTCGTGCGCGGCCGCGGCCTGAAGGAAAGCCAGGTGGCGCGGGCGGTGGAACTGTCGGCGGACAAGTACTGCTCCGCCTCCATCATGTTGCGCAACGCCGGCGTCGAGATAGTGCACAGCTACCGCGTGGAGGAGATCTGATCGGTGGTGCCGGCGCGCACCACTGACCACCAGCCCCTTTAAACCCTATAGCTGGCCGAGGTCATCGCCCTGGATACCAGCGACATCAATCCCTTCAGCGGTGCCGGGAAGCGCGCGCCGCCGGCTTCCAGGGCCGCGTGGCCGTGGGCTTCCTCGTCGATGCGCATCTGCTCGACGATGGCGCGGCTCTTCTTGTCCTGCGCCGGCAGCCGCTGCAGGTGGCTCTCCAGGTGTTTGCACACCTGCTCCTCGGTCGCGGCGACGAAGCCGAGGCTGATGCGGTCGCCGATCTTGCCGGCCGCGGCGCCGAGACCGAAGGAGAGGCCGTACCAGAGCGGGTTCAGCAGGCTCGGGCGGCTGTCCAGTTCGCGCAGGCGCTGTTCGCACCAGGCCAGGTGGTCTATCTCTTCGTCCGCGGCGCGCTCCATCTCCCCGCGCACCTCAGGCAGCCTGGCGGTCAGCGCCTGGCCCTGGTAGAGGGCCTGGGCACAGACCTCGCCGCTGTGGTTGACGCGCATCAGACCGGCCGCGTGGCGGCGCTCGGCGTCGCTCATCTCCGCCTCGTCCTCGGCCGCAGCCGGGGACGGGCGCCCGTGGCAGGGGGTGCCCGGGCTCAGGGTGCGCAGGGCGCGATCCGCCTGCAACAACAGCCGGTCGAGACCGGTCAGTTTGCGCTCACTCATCTGTACTGCTCCCGCTGATTCGCCGCTCCTACAGGGTGGCTTCCTCCCGCTCGACGGCGCGGTAGCCGATATCCTTGCGGTAGAAGACGCCGTCCCAGTAGATGGCTTTGGCTGCCGTGTAGGCGTTGGCCTGGGCCTCGGCGACGGTGTCGCCGAGGGCGGTGGCGCAGAGGACGCGGCCGCCGTTGGTGACCACCCGCTCGCCGTCCAGCGCGGTGCCGGCGTGGAAGATCTTGGCATTTTCGCTGTCGGCGCGCTCCAGGCCGCTGATCGCATCGCCTTTGCGGTAGCTGCCGGGGTAGCCGTGGGCGGCCAGCACCACGCCCAGGGCCGGGCGCGGATCCCACTCCGCGCTCACCTCGTGCAGGCGCTTGTCCAGCGCGGCCTGGCACAGCTCCACCAGGTCGGACTTGAGGCGCATCATGATCGGCTGGGTTTCCGGGTCGCCGAAGCGGCAGTTGTACTCGATCACCTTGGGCGCGCCTTCGGCGTCGATCATCAGGCCGGCGTAGAGGAAGCCGGTGTAGGGGGTGCCCTCGGCGGCCAGGCCCTTCACCGTCGGCTCTATGACCTCGGCCATGATGCGCCGGTAGACCGCGTCGGTGACCACCGGCGCCGGGGAGTAGGCGCCCATGCCGCCGGTGTTGGGGCCCGTGTCGCCGTCGCCGACGCGCTTGTGGTCCTGGCTGGTGGCCATCGGCAGTATGTGCTCGCCGTCCACCATCACGATAAAGCTGGCCTCTTCGCCGCGCAGGAATTCCTCGATCACGACCCGGCAGCCCGCCTCGCCGAAGGCGTTGCCGGACAGCATGTCGCGCACTGCCAGTTCCGCCTGCTGTTCCGTCTCGGCGACGATAACGCCCTTGCCGGCGGCCAGACCGTCCGCCTTGACGACGATGGGCGCGCCCATCTCGCGGATATATTCGATCGCCGGCTCCACCTCGGTGAAGTTGCGGTAGGCGGCGGTGGGGATCTGGTGGCGTTCGAGGAAATCCTTGGTGAAGGCCTTGGAGCCCTCCAGCTGGGCTGCGGCCTTGCCCGGGCCGAAGATGGCCAGGCCGCGGCCATTGAAAAAGTCGACGATGCCGTCGACCAGCGGCGCCTCGGGGCCGACGATGGTCAGCTCGACGCCGTTGTCCTCGGCGAAATCCGCCAGCGCGGAGAAGTTGTCCACGCCGATGGCGACATTCTGCAGCTTGGGTTCGCGCGCAGTGCCGGCGTTGCCGGGCGCCACGAAGACGGTGTCGACGGCGGGGTTCTGCGCCGCTTTCCATGCCAGGGCGTGCTCGCGGCCGCCTGCGCCAATTACCAATACATTCATTCTCAAATCCCCCTGAGTCGGCCGGTGTGGTCCATTGGGTACGGTTTTAGATGCGCTATTTTAGCCCGGAATCGTTGCGGGCAAGAGAAAGCCGGGCCGTTGGCGCCGGCTTTTGACTGAAAGTTTGATATCAGTGGCGGAAGTGGCGCATGCCGGTGAAGACCATGGCCATATCGTGCTCGTCCGCCGCGGCGATGACCTCCTCGTCGCGCATGGAGCCGCCGGGCTGGATCACGGCGCGGATACCCGCCTTGGCCGCGTTGTCGATGCCGTCGCGGAAGGGGAAGAAGGCGTCGGAGGCCATGACGGAGCCCTTGACCTCGAGGCCGGCGTGCTCGGCCTTGATCGCGGCGATGCGCGCCGAGTTGACGCGGCTCATCTGGCCGGCGCCGACACCGATGGTGCGGCCGTCCCTGCCGTAGACAATCGCGTTGGATTTGACGAACTTGGCCACCTTCCAGGTGAACAGCAGGTCGCGGATCTCCTCTTCGCCCGGCTGGCGTTTGGTCACCACCTTCAGGTCGGATGCGGTCACGACGCCGTCGTCGCGGTCCTGTACCAGCAGGCCGCCGTTGACGCGCTTGTAGTCCAGCGCCGGGGCGCGCTCGGCGCGCCACTGGCCGCAGACCAGCAGGCGCACATTCTTCTTCTCGGCGACGGCGGCCCTGGCCTCGTCGGACACGGACGGGGCGATGATCACTTCGACGAACTGGCGCTCGACTATGGCCCGCGCGGTGGCCCCGTCCAGCTCGCGGTTAAACGCGATGATGCCGCCGAAGGCGGATTCGCTGTCGGTCTCGAAGGCCCGATCGTAGGCCCTGCCGATATCTTCGGCGATGGCCACGCCGCAGGGGTTGGCGTGCTTGACGATCACGCAGGCGGGCTGGTCGAAGGCCTTGACGCACTCAAGCGCCGCGTCTGTATCGGCGATATTGTTGTAGGACAGCTCCTTGCCCTGCAGCTGCTCGGCGGTGGCGATGCTGGCTTCGGTCGGATTGGCCTCGACATAGAAGGCGCTCTTCTGGTGCGGGTTCTCGCCGTAGCGCAGATCCAGCTTCTTGATGAACTGGCTGTTGAAGGTGCGCGGGAAGGGCTGCTTTTCGCCGCCTTTGATTGAACCCAGGTAGTTGGCGATGGCGCCGTCGTAGCCGGCGGTGTGCTCGAAGGCCTTCACCGCCAGATCGAAGCGGCTGGCCTCGCTCAGGCTGCCGCCGCCCGCCTTCATCTCGGCGATGACGCCGTCGTAGTCATCGGCATTGACGACGATGGCGACGTCTCTGTGGTTCTTGGCCGCGGCGCGCACCATGGTCGGGCCGCCGATATCGATATTCTCGATCGCGTCCTCCAGCGTGCAGTCCGGCCTGGCGACGGTCTGGGCGAAGGGGTAGAGGTTGACCACCACCATGTCGATCGGCGCGATGCCGTGCTCCGCCATGACGCCGTCGTCGGTGCCGCGGCGGCCGAGGATGCCGCCGTGCACCTTCGGGTGCAGGGTCTTCACGCGCCCATCCATCATCTCCGGAAAACCGGTGTAGTCGGAAACCTCGACCACGGCAATGCCGGCCTCCTTCAGCTGGCGGTGGGTGCCGCCGGTGGAGAGGATTTCCACGCCCATTTCGGCCAGCTGGCGGGCGAATTCAACGATACCGGTCTTGTCCGACACGCTGATCAGCGCGCGGCGAATGGGTTTGCTCATGGATCGATGCTTCCTGTCAGATAGGTGTTGGATTGGTTGAATTCTAATGCTCCAAACTGGAATTTCAGAGCCCGGGAAGAATATTGAAACTCAATGCGAAAGCCCTGGTGTCGGGATCTTTTGGCGGGACTGTCTGCGAGAGGGACCTCGCAGACAAGCCTCCAGGGATGGATTCACGGCGTGTCCCGCCAAAAGATCCCGGTACCAGGGCCGCCCTTGAAGCCGACTGAAGGCGCCGGCCCAAATGTAAAAGCCGCGCGGTGCGCGGCTTGGTGTCTATTCTCAGCGGACTGATAGTGTTACAGCAGCCCGTAACGCTTCAGCTTCTTGCGCAGGGTGCCGCGGTTCAGGCCCAGCAGCTGTGCGGCGCGGGTCTGGTTGTGGCGGGTGTACTTCATCACCACTTCCAGCATCGGCGCTTCGATCTCGGACAGCACCATGTCGTAGACATCGGTGACCATCTGCCCGTCCAGGTGGCGGAAGTAGTTCTCCATCGCCTGCTCGACGGCATCGCGCAGAGACTGCTGCTGCGGCTGTGCCAGTTGAGTCTGCCCCCCGGTGGATACCTCTTCGCTGGCGGTATCCGGAATCAGTGCTTCATTGTTCATGCCGCTTGTGCCCCTCTCGTTATTCGGCGTTCAAACCACTCGCGAACGCTGGCATGTTGTGCTTCTGCGCTATCCAATTGGAAAAAGGTCTTGCGAAAGGACTCGCTCCCCGCGAGTGTCTTCAGGTACCAGCCCACGTGCTTGCGGGCGATACGGACCCCCATCACATCACCGTAGAAACGGTGTAATTCGCCCAAGTGGGCGAGCAAAATATCCCTGACTTCTTCCAGTGAGGGTTCGGGCAGCCGCTCGCCGGTGGCGAGGTAGTGGGCTATCTCCCGAAAAATCCATGGCCGTCCCTGTGCTGCACGGCCAATCATCACTGCAGCGGCGCCGGTGTAGTCGAGCACCTCCCGGGCCCGCTCCGCACTGGCGATGTCTCCGTTGGCGAAAACCGGGATTTTCACCCTGGATACAATCTCGGCAATGGTATCGAATTCGGCCTGGCCGTGGTAGCCGCAGGCGCGGGTGCGCCCGTGTACCGCCAGCGCCGAGATACCTATGTCTTCGGCCATCCTGGCCACCGCGACCCCATTGCGCGAATCCGGACACCAGCCGGTGCGGATTTTCAGGGTCACAGGTACTGAGACGGACTGGACCACGGCTTCCAGAATATCCGCGACCAGTTTTTCGTCCCGCAGCAGGGCGGAGCCCGCCGCCTTCTTGCAAACCTTCTTCGCCGGGCAGCCCATATTGATGTCGATGATCTGGGCGCCGCGCCGGACGTTTTCCCGCGCCGCCTCGGCCATCATCTCCGGGTCGCCGCCGGCGATCTGCACCGAGATAGGCGCCGCCTCGCCGCCGTGGTCGAGACGCAGCCGCGACTTGCGGCTGTTCCACAGGCGCGTGTCCGAGGTCACCATCTCCGACACCACCAGTCCCGCCCCCAGCTCCCGGCAAAGCCGGCGGAAGGGGCGGTCGGTAACGCCGGCCATTGGCGCCAGGATTACCGGTCTGTCGATAATATAGGGGCCTATGGCGATGGACACTGCAGCTCCACGGGGCGTCGAATCGGACTGTCGGGCCGGGGTCGGAGCCCGCGGCCCCGACTAAAACGGCCGCCTATGATAGCGGCTGCCCCGGCGTTGGAAAAGCGAAAAAGCGCGCAATTTGGTCGCTCGCTGTGCGTTTAGACTGAGGTTTGCGCAGTTTTCGCGGATTCGTGCGCCAGCGGGCGGGTCCGGATCACACAAAAGCTGTGCTCTAGCGCGCAATATGCAGCTCGTAGTTCACCGCCTCGCTGCCGGGATCCACTATCTCGATCGCAATATGCACAGGGCTGCCGCTGGGCATCTGTTTGCGCCCGGCCAGTTCGCCCTGCAGGTAGTCCCGCGGCGCGAAGCGGCGGCTGGCGACCGGCCTGTTCTTCAGGTCGCTGAAGCTGAGCAGCAGGTCCGGGAAGGGCTGTGCATAGGGGGCGGTGTTGAGCAGCACCGCGTCCACGACCAGGGCGCCCTCCAGTTGCGGGTGGCTGCGCACTATCAGGTTGGCGGTGTGAATCGCCTGCAGGTCTTCCAGCGCGGGCAGCCGGCAGTCCAGCAGCGGGCAGATCCGGGCATAGAGGTCGCGCCAGGGCTGCTGCCTGCTCAGGGTGTCGAAACGAAAGTAGGCGACCTGGGCGGCGATACCGGCCAGCAGCAACAGCGCCAGCAGCGCCCACAGCCAGCCCGGCACGCGGTTGTCGCGCCTGGGTTTCCAGGCCACTTCCAGTGGCGCGGGTTCGATTGCGGAGATCAGCCGTTCGCGCTCCGGGTCGATGGAAAACGGGGGCTTGTCGCCGCTGCCGCTGCGGGCGGCGGGTGTCTCGGCCGGTTGCCGGTGTCCGGGGAAGCCGTCTTGTGTCCGCCCGCTTTCCCCGAGCCCGCCGAGCGGTGTTTCGCGGCTCGGCGGCTCGGGGACTTCGCCGGCCCAGGGGTCGTCCTCCCAGTCCGGCAACAGCACCTCTTCCTCTTCTTCGTCGTCATCGGTTTCAGCCGTCGGTGGGGCGGCGATATCCCGCCACTGGCTGTCGCCAAACGCCTCTTCTATCAGGGGCTCATCCCCGGTTTCTCTTTCTCCACCCGCCTCTTTCCCGCCCGGTTTGGCTGCGGTGGGCGGTGTCTGTTCGTCCTCCCCGTCCAGGTCGATATCGTCGTGGATCAGGAAATCGTCGTCTTCGAGCAGTGCCTCGAGGTCTTTCTTCGTTTTCGTGTCGCTCTCAGCGAACACGATATTTTCGTCGGCGCGGAAGACCTGCAGGCAGGAGCCACAGCGCACGGCGCCGCGGGCGGCGCGCAGCTGCTGTTCGTTGACGTGGAAGGAGGTGCTGCAATGGGGGCAGCGGGTTACCAGTTGCGACATTCGACAGGGCTTGTATTTATCGGACGGCCAAGTCTATCAGCCCAACCCCCGGCGGCGTAGTGTTCAGCGCACACGGGTACCGCTGAGCCGCACCCAGTCTTCGCGTTCGCCATCGCGGTCGAAATCGATCCACTGGCGGTAGGCGTCTTTTACTTGCTGCGCCTGGGACGCGAGTATGCCGGACAGGCAGATGCGGCCGCCGACTTCGGTCAGCTGCACCAGTTGCGGTGCCAGTGCCACCAGCGGGCCGGCGAGGATATTGGCGAGCATCACGTCGGCCGGCGTCTGCGGCATCTGCTCCGGCAGGTAGACGGGGAAGCGCGCGGGATCCAGGCCGTTGCGCCGGGCATTGTCGCGGCTGGCGATCAGTGCCTGGGGATCTATGTCCGTGCCGGTGGCGCGCTCGGCGCCGAGCAGCAGCGCGCCTATGCCGAGGATGCCGGAGCCGCAGCCGAAGTCGATAACGCTCCTGCCGGCCAGCGGTTCCTGCGCGAGCCACTGCAGGCACAGGAAAGTGGTCGGGTGGGTGCCGGTGCCGAAGGCGAGGCCGGGGTCCAGCAGCAGGTTGACCGCGTCCGGCTGCGGCGGCTCGCACCAGCTGGGACAGATCCACAGCCTGTCGCCGCACTGGATCGGCTTGTAGTGGCTCATCCACTCCCGCTCCCAGTCCTTGTCCTCCAGCTGTTCCCAGCGGGCGTTGGGCAGCGGTTCGCACAGGTAGGAGGCGGCCCTGGCCTCGGCCACGGCGGTGTCCACCTCGGCATCGAACAGGCCGGTGACCCGCGTCTGGTCCCACAGCGGCACCTCGCCGAGGCCCGGCTCGAGGATCGGCTGGTCGGCGTTGTCCTGCAGGGTCACGGATACGGCGCCGGCGAACAGCAGCGCATTCTCGATTTTTTCGGCGTGTTCGCGGTCGGTGTCTACGCGGAGTTGGAGCCAGGGCATATCGGAGTGGCCAGTGGTTTGCGGTTGATGTAGAGGGAAAAGAGCGCAGAAGTCGGAAGCGAAGGCGCTGATACCGATACCTCCTTGCGGGACTGTCTGCGAGAGGGATCTCGCAGACAAGCCTACAGGGATGTATTCACGGCGTGTCCCGCAAGGAGGTATCGGTAGCGGAGCCGGGGCTCCGCGCTCCCGGGTCAGAGCCCCAGCTTCTTCTCCAGGTAGTGAATATTCACCCCGCCCTTGGCGAAGGCCTGGTCGCGCACCAGATCTTCCTGCAGCGGAATATTGGTCTTGATGCCGTCGACGATCAGCTCCGACAGGGCCACGCGCATCCGCGCCAGGGCCGCCTCGCGGCTCTCGGCGTGGGTGATGACCTTGGCGATCATCGAGTCGTAGTTGGCCGGCACCGTGTAGCCGGAGTAGAGGTGCGAGTCGACGCGCACGCCGAGGCCACCGGGGATGTGGAAGTTGTTCACCTTGCCCGGGCAGGGGAAGAAGCTCTTCGGGTCTTCCGCGTTGATGCGGCACTCGAAGGCGTGACCGCGGATGACGATGTCCTCCTGCTTCAGCGACAGCTTCTCGCCGGCACAGACGCGGATCTGTTCCTTGATCAGATCGACGCCGGTGACCATTTCGGTGACCGGGTGCTCCACCTGGATGCGGGTGTTCATCTCGATGAAGTAGAAACGCTCGTCCTCGTACAGGAACTCGAAGGTGCCGGCGCCGCGGTAGCCGATATCGATACAGGCCTGCACACAGGCCTCGTACACGTCGGCGCGCACCTGGTCGGGAATACCCGGCGCCGGGGCCTCCTCCAGCACCTTCTGGTGGCGGCGCTGCAGGGAGCAGTCGCGGTCGCCCAGGTGAATCGCATTGCCCTGGCCGTCGGACATCACCTGGATCTCCACGTGGCGCGGGTTCTGCAGGAACTTCTCCATATACACGGTGCTGTCGCCGAAGGCCGCGCCGGCCTCGGATTTGGTCACCGAGATGGCGTTCAGCAGGGCGGCCTCGGTGTGCACCACGCGCATGCCGCGCCCGCCGCCACCGGCGGCGGCCTTGATGATCACCGGATAGCCGATGTTGCGCGCTATCTCCAGGCAGCGCTCGCTGTTGTCCGGCAGTGGGCCGTCGGAGCCGGGCACCGTGGGTACGCCGGCCTTCTTCATCGCCGCGATGGCGGACACCTTGTCGCCCATCAGGCGGATCACGTCCGGGTCCGGGCCTATAAAGGTGAAGCCGCTTTTCTGTACCTGCTCGGCGAAGTCGGCGTTTTCCGCCAGGAAGCCGTAGCCGGGGTGCACCGCGACGGAATCGGTGATCTCCATCGCGGAGATGATCGCGGGGATGTTCAGGTAGCTCTGCGGCGACGGGTTGGGGCCTATGCATACGGACTCGTCGGCGAGGCGCACGTGTTTCAGGTCGCGGTCCACCTGGGAGTGGACGGCCACGGTGGCGATGCCCATCTCCTTACAGGCGCGCAGTATCCGCAGCGCAATTTCGCCGCGGTTGGCGATCAGGATTTTTTCAAACATAGTGGCTCACCCCGCTCAGACGATGGTCACGAGCGGCTGGTCGAACTCTACCGGCTGGCCATCTTCCACCAGGATGGATTCGATGGTGCCGGCCTTGTCGGCTTCGATCTGGTTCATCATCTTCATCGCCTCGACGATGCAGACCACGTCGCCCACTTTGACCTGCTGGCCGACTTTTACGAAAGGCTCCGCGCCGGGGCTGGGGGCGGCGTAGAAGGTGCCCACCATCGGTGACTTGATCGGGTGCCCGGTGAGCGCCGGCACGGCTTCCGGCTCCTCGGCGGCGGCTTCCGCCGCCGGCGCGGCGGGCGCTGCCGCGGGGGCCGCCGGCGCCTGGTAGACGGGGGCCGCGGCCTGGGGCGCGCCGCTGACGCCGCGGCTGATGCGCACCGATTCCTCGCCTTCCTTGATTTCCAGCTCGCCGATATCCGATTCTTCGAGCAGTTCAATCAGTTTTTTAATCTTGCGGATATCCATAGTTCTTCACTCGTGTGTTGGGCAGTAGTGTCGGTTTGTTTATTTTTTGGCGGGCGTCGCATCCAACTGGTGGATGGCCGCCTGCAGGGCCAGGGTGTAGCTGTGCGCGCCGAAGCCGCACACGACACCGCGGGCCAGGTCGGAAAAATAGGAGTGGCGGCGGAATTCCTCGCGCGCGTGGGGGTTGGACAGGTGCACCTCGATAAAGGGGATCGCCACGGCTGCCAGTGCATCGCGCAGCGCCACGCTGGTGTGGGTAAAGGCGGCGGGGTTGATGACGATAAAGTCCACGCCCTCGCCGGCGGCCGCCTGGATGCGCTCAATCAGTTCCGCCTCGCTGTTGCTCTGCAGCGCCTGCAGCTGGTGACCGGCCGCCTCGCACTGGGCGCGGGCCGCCTCGTCTATCTGCGCGAGCGTGGTGGCGCCGTAGATATGCGGCTCGCGGGTGCCGAGCAGGTTGAGATTGGGGCCGTGCAGCAGTAGAAGTCGTGCCATAACTTGCTCTGAAGAAAAGACGCGAAACAGTCACAAAATACGGGCGAAAGTTGGCTATCTTGCGGGCAACCTCGATTTTTTGGCGAAATTGCCCGAGTGCTGGGGCGAGTGTGCCGCAAAAGTGACTCTCTGTCCATGCCCGCCACACGGATTATTGAAGTTAGCCGCAGTTCGGCGACTTTTCCGTGAAATTTAGCGCAAAACTGCGTGGAGGCTTGGCTTTTTTGCCCGGTGGAATGGCTACAAAGGCGGTCTGTCGCGTCAGTCGACCGTCAGGGCGCTGGAATTGCGCGCCGCCGCTTCGAGTTCTGCCAGCAGTCCGTCGCGGGTCAGCACCTGCGGCAGAATGCGGGCCTCGCCGCCGCCGGCCGGGTAGAGGAGATACAGGGGGACGCTGGAGCGGCCGTATCTGGCCAGCAGCTCGCTGATCTGCGGGTCCTGGTTGGTCCAGTCGCCTTTCAGCGCCACGACGCCAAGCTGCCGCACCGCGTCGCTGATTTCGTCGCTGGACAGTACCACCTTCTCGTTGGCGAGGCAGGTGATGCACCAGGCCGCGGTCATATTGGCCAGAACCGGGCGCCCTTCATTGCGCGCCTGTTCGAGGCGCGCCGGAGAGTAGGGCTGCCAGTAGCCGCCGGCGCTGTCCGCGGGTTGCTGCACTGTGGACAGGCGCGGCAACAGCAGCGCGGCGAACACCAGCGCCAGCAGGGCGGCGCCCCCCCGGCCCCAGTGCCACTGCGGCCGCGGCCACAGCCACAGGGCGAAGGCGATGGCCACGGCGCCGGCCAGTACCAGTGCGACGCCGTCGCTGCCGGCCTGGCGCCCGAGTACCCACAGCAGCCACACGGCGGTCAGGTACATCGGGAAGGCCAGCAGCTGTTTCAGTGTGTCCATCCACGGGCCCGGGCGCGGCAGCCTGTCCGCCAGCGCCGGGATATAAGTCAGCAGCAGGAAGGGCGCCGCCATACCGGCGCCGAGCGCGGCGAACACCAGCAGCGCCACCGGCGCCGGCTGGGTGACCGCGAAGCCGAGCGCCGAGCCCATCAGCGGAGCGGTGCAGGGACTGGCGACCACCGTGGCCAGGACGCCGGTGGCGAAGGAGCCGCGCAGCCCCTGCCGGGCGTTGAGGCTGCCGCCGATACCCATCAGACCGCTGCCGAACTCGGTCAGGCCGGACAGACCGAGGCCCATCGCGAAGAACAGATAGGCCAGCGCCGCCACCAGCCACGGCGACTGCAACTGAAAGCCCCAGCCGATCGCCTCACCGCCGGCGCGCAGTGCCAGCATCAGTGCCGCGATCAGCACGAAGCTCAGCACCACGCCGGCGCCGTAGGCCCAGCCGTGGCAGTGGCGCGCGTGCGCGTGCTGCGCGGCCTGGCTGACCGCCAGCAATTTGATCGACAGCACCGGGAAGACGCAGGGCATCAGGTTCAACAGCAGGCCGCCGGCGAAGGCAAGCAGCAGTGCCAGGGGCAGGGTGGTGCCACCGCTCGGCTGCGCGCCCGGCGGGGTGCCGGCGGCGGGCGCCGCGCCGCCGCCATCGATCGCAGTGGCGCTGCCCGCATCTATATCCAGGCGGAACTGGCGCACCTGCGGCGGGTAGCAGAGGCCGGCGTCGGCGCAGCCCTGGTAGTGGACCTCCAGGCGCACCGGATCCGCGGCGCCGCCCAGTTCCAACGGGAATTCCAGCTGCAGCCGGTAGACCTCGGTCTCTTTTTCGAAGTATTCGTCCCAGATGACCTCGCCATCGGGCAGAGTCAGCGGCAGTGGCTGTTTTTCGCCGCCGTCCAGGCGGTAGACGGCCAGTTTGTCGCGATACAGGTAGTAGTCCGGGGCTATCTGGAAGATGGCGCTGACGCCGTCGGCAGAGAACAGGAAGTCCTGCCGATAGGCCTCGTCCACCGGCAGGAACTCGGCGTCCTGCGCCGCCTCCAGGGACGAGAAGGGGGATTGGGATGGCTGTGCGCCGGCGCCTGCCGCGAACACAAATACCACTGCGGCCAGCAGGGCGAGGAAATTTTTTCGGAAACTGTCTGTCATCACAGCCATAGGGGCAAAAATTCTTTATAGTCAGACGCATACATCTGACTGCCGCCGCGGGCGGGGGTTCAGTGGAGCCGGCAGTATAGCGATGCCCGCGGAGCAAAAAAACAACACGGGGGATTGGGATTGTCGTCGTTTGAGCGCCTTCACGTTATCGGGCCAGCGCTGTTGCTGGTCGCCTGGTTGAGTGGCTGTGTCAGTACCCCGCCGGTGCCGGCGCCCCGCGCGGTGCCTCTGCCGGAACCGGCCGGCCCGTCGCCGGAGGAGATCCGCCGGCGCAATGTGGCCTTCTTCCTCGAGCGCGCCGAACAGGCCCAGCGCGAGGGCCAGCTGACCGAGCCGGCCGGCGCCAGCGCCTATGACTATTACCTGCGCGTCCAGCAGCTGGATCCGGACAACAGCCGCGCCGCCAGCGGCATCCAGACCATCGTGATCGAATTCGTCGAACGCGCCCGCGGCGCGCTGCGCCGGCGCGCCTTCGGAGAGGTCGGCAGCCTCCTGAACCGCGCCGAGGCGCTGGCGCCGGGCAACCCGCTGGTGGCGGAGGTGCGCGCGCAGTTGCGGCGCGAGCGCAGCCGCGCGGAGCTGGATCTGCCGGACGGGGAGCCCCTGGCGCTGCCGGCGGCCGCCCTGGCGGCCAGATCCGACGAGGTCACAGCGCAGCTGCGCGGCGCCGCCGAGCGGATCCGCCGCGAGGGTCTGCGCGTCCTGATTGTCGCGCGCGACGATGCCGAGGGGCGCTGGATCTACCAGCAGCTGCGCGAAGCGGTGCCCGGCTACCGGGTGCGCGGCGATATCAAACTCGGCAGCCCGCCGCGGCTGCTGCTGATGAAACCTGCAGCGGAGACTGAATAGTGAAAAAACTGTTGATCTGTTTTGGAGCGCTGCTGTGCGGCGCGCTGCTGTCCGGCCCCGGCCTGGCACAGGGGGGCGATGCCCCCCGGCTGCAACTGGAGGGCTATGCGCGCGAGACGCTGCCGGGCGCAGCCATGAGCGCCGCCTACCTCACGCTGAAAAACGCCGGCGACCGGGCGCTGGAGCTGCAGGGGGTCGAGCTGCCCGGTATCGAGGGGGCCGCCGCCGACCTGCACACGACGGTGCACGAAAACGGAATCAGCCGTATGCGCCCGCTGGCCGCACTGACGATACCCCCTGGTGAACAGGTGGCGATGGCGCCCGGCGGCGTGCACCTGATGTTGCGCGGGGTGCGCCTGCGCGCCGGCGAGGTGGTGCCGCTGCGGCTGCGCTTTGCCGGCGGCCTGGCGCTCGAATTCCGCGTGCCGGTGGTGCGGCTGAAGGCGTCCGACGGCGACCATCACCACCACGGTTGAACTTTCGCTACCGTAGACGTACGAACGGGATCAGACAATTTCCCACAGATATTCGTTGGAGGAATCGATGAAGAAACTGCTGCTTTTTCTCGCCGCCTGCACGCTGGCGGCCTGCGCCCACAGCCCGCTGCAGATTCAGGTGCGACCGCAGGTGGACGTGGCGCCGAGTGATATCGGTGCGGGACACACCCTGAGTGTGCGCGGCGTCAACCAGCTGGGCGGCGGCGGCCTCGGCTCGCTCGGCGGCATCTACGCGGACACGGCCCGGGTGAACCTGGCCAACAATGTCGAAGACGCGGTGGCCGACAGCCTGCGGCGCGGATTCGAAAACTGGTCTTTCCGCACCGTCGATACCGCTGCCGACGTGCAGGTGCTGGCGAAACTGACCGGGCTCAAATACGAAAGCCCGGACAAGCTGTATACCAGCAAGGTGGACACCGCGGCCGAGGTGCAGCTGGAAGTGAAAATCGGCGGCGCCACCTATTTTGGCAACTACCGTTCCAGCGGTGTGGACCGCACCCTGATCAAGCCGAGCCGCGAGGAAGTGGAGTCCCGTATCAACGGCCTGTTGAGCGCCACGCTGCAGCGCGCCTTCGAAGACGAGAAACTGAAAAACTTCTTGCGCACCCATCTGTGAGGGTGCAATTTAAACGCCTGCTGGTGGGGAAGGTGTTGAATGGCGCCGCCACAACCCGACTTGAAAAAGACCGGAGCGGGTCTTTTTCGGCGACCTGTTAGAGACACGAGCCTGCAGTTTTGACTGAATTTGATCCGAAATCCGCCGAATACCTCGGCCTGCTGGCGCAGGTGGAGGACGCGCTGATGCCCGGTGCAGAAATCAGTCGGCTGGCGGCGGAGGCGGCTTTGGGGGAGGTCGCCGACGCGGTTATCGTGACCGACCCGCGGGGCCGGGTGACCTACAGCAATCCGCTCGCCGGCGAGATGATCGGCGAGCTGGTCGGTCTGCTGCCCGGTCAGCCCCTGAACGACCACCTGCAGCTCTACGACCACAGCGGCGCGCCGCTGCCGCCGCTGCTGCCGCAAGCCGGCGGCGACGCGGGCGCCGAGCGCAGATTCATCGCTTATATCCTGCGCCCGGGCGAGGTCCGCGATCCGCTGGAGGTCAGCGTGCAGGTGATTGCGGTGCGCGAAGGCGCGGCGCTGCAAAACTATGTGGTGGTGCTGCGCGATACCTCCCCCGCGCGCCGCATCTCCTCCCGCCTCAGCTGGCAGATCAGCCACGACTCCCTGACGCGGCTGCCCAACCGCCAGTATTTTGAGCGCGAACTGCAGCGGTGCCTGTCCCAGTGCGTGGACAAGCGCCAGCATCACGTGCTGCTGTACCTGGATATCTACCAGTTCAAGGTCATCAACGACACCCTCGGCTACGGTGCCGGCGACCAGCTGCTGGTACAGCTGGTACAGCTGGTGCAGCGCTGTCTGTCCGGCACCGATCTGTTCGCGCGCGTCGGCAGCGATGAATTTGCGATTCTGCTACGCGACTGCACGCTGGAGGAGGCGGGGCGGGTGACCGCGCGCCTGCGCGAGGCGGTACAGAGCTTTGTCTTCCACTGGGACGGCAGCGACAGCCGTGTGGCTCTGTCCATCGGCGTCGTCGCGGTCGACCGGCACGCCCCCGGCGCCGGCCAGCTGCTGGCGTCCGCCAACGACGCCTGCTGCACCGCTCGGGATCAGGGGCGCAACCGGGTGAAGCTGTTCGGCGATTCGCGCAAGGCGCTGGAGAAGCGCCGCGAAACCACCTGGGTCGCGGAGATACATGCGGCGCTGCGCGAGGAGCGGCTGCTGCTCTACCGCCAGCCGGTGGTGTCGCTGAAGGGGGAGCAGCGGGTGCACCACTACGAGGTTCTGGTGCGCATGCGCGGCCGTGACGGCGGCGTCATCTCCCCCGGTCTCTTCCTGCCCGCCGCGGAGCGCTACGGCCTGATCGAGGAGGTGGACCGCTGGGTGATCCGCCGCATCTTCGCCTATATGGCGCAGGAGCAGCGCCAGGGCATCGGCGGCTTCGGCTATGCGATCAATATCTCCGGCATCAGTCTCGGCGACGAGACCTTCGCCGACTTCGTACTGCGGGAACTGACCGAGGCCGGGGTGGCGCCGTCGCGGGTGCAGTTCGAGATCACCGAGACCAGCGCGATCGAAAACCTGGAGCGGGCGCTGATTTTCATTCACAAGCTGCGCGCCGCTGGCTGCAGTTTCGCCCTGGACGATTTCGGCCGCGGCGTCTCCTCCCTGGCCTACCTGCGCCAGCTGCCGGTGGACTACCTGAAGATCGACGGCGCCTTCGTACGCAATATGCTCGAGGACGAGATCGACAGCGCGATGGTCAGCACCATCGACCACCTGGCCAAACGTATGGGCATCAGCACCATCGCCGAGTATGTGGAGACGCCGGAGCTGATGGACAGGCTGAGCTTGATGGGGGTGGATTACGCTCAGGGCTTCGGCATTGCCGCTGCGGCCTGCCTGCCGGAAATCTGCGGAACCCGGGATCCGTAGGGGCGAACCTTGTGTTCGCCCTGGTGCGGCGGAATTTTGGGACTTCGTTGCTGGCGCCGTGGCGGCCCTGCTACCGGGGCCTTCGCATTGAGTTTCGCTGCCTTTGCGGCCTGTGCCAGGGCGAACACAAGGTCCGCCCCTACATTACTGGCGCCAGCAGTTCCGCGTGCTGCTCCGCCCGCAGCCGCGGCCCGTACTGGCTCACCACCTGTGCCGCCGCGCGGCAGGCCAGTTCGCCGGCCTCGGCAAAGGACATCTCCCGGTTGATGCCGTACAGGAAGGCGCCGGCGAACATATCGCCGGCGCCGTTGGTGTCTATCGCATGCACCGCCGGGCTCGCGACCCGCTGCTGGCGCTTGCCGTCCCACAGCAGCGCGCCCTCGGCGCCGAGGGTGATGGCGAAGCTGCGGCAGTGGTCGCGCAGGGCCTGCGCGGCCGCATCCACCGAATCGGTGCCGGTAAAGCCGAGGGCCTCGTCGCGGTTGCAGAACAGCATATCCACGCCGCCGCCGATCATCTCCCGCAGGCCGTCGCCGAACAGCTGTACCATGGCCGGGTCGGACAGGCTCAGCGCGGTCTTGACGCCGGCCTTTTCCGCCTGCTCGCGCAGAGCTATGGCGGCGGCGCGGCCGCTGGAGGAGGAAACCAGATAGCCCTCGATATAGGCCCAGCGCGAGGCGGCCAGCGCCTCGCTGTCCAGTTCCGTCACGGACAGCCGCTCGCTGATACCGAGATAGGTGTTCATACTGCGCTCGGCATCCGGCGTGATCAGCACCAGGCACTTGCCGGTGGTGCCGCCGTCGGCCTGTTGCAGGCTGGCCGGATAGGCGACCCCGGCACTGGTGAGGTTGGCGCGATAGAAGTCGCCGTTGTCGTCCGCCGCCACCTTGCAGGAATAGAAGGTGCGCAGACCGAAATAGCTGGCCGCGATCACGGTGTTGGCGCCGGAGCCGCCGCAGGCGCGCCTGGCGGTCACCAGGTGATCTTGCAGCGCGTCGACCAGCTCGCGCTGGCGCGCGTCGTCCACCAGGGTCATGACCCCCTTGTCGACGCCGAGTGTCTGCAGGTCGCTGTCGGTGACCTCGATTTCTGTATCGAGCAGGGCGGCGCCTATGCCGTAGAGATCATACTGGTGCATCTGTGTCCTATTCCCGGGCTGATTCGTGTACTTTTCCGGCGCATTATGGCCGCCATCCGGGCAAGTGCAAGGCGGCCGGCCCGCCAATTCCGCTACTCGGCTTGAGACGGGATACGGCAGACCTTATAAAGGCCAGCCCCTGCGCAGTGAACTCAGGCACCGAAGTTGCGGTCAATCCCCGGATAGGTGGGATTTACATCTATCTATAGTTGAATGAACAGTTAGGTATTTCCTCTCTATGGCATCGACAAAGCGCCGGCGCGGCAAGGCGTCGAAACCGGGAAGACTCCACCGCTGGATGGTGCGGCTCGGCCTGCTGGCCCTGGTGGGCGGGCTGGTGCTGGCCGGCTATATGGTCTACCTGGACGTGCAGCTGCGCGAGCGGCTCGACAGCCGCCAGTACCAGTTGCCGGCGCGGGTCTTCGCGCGCGCGCTGGTGTTGCGCGAGGGCATGGTCATGCGCCCGGACGAACTCGAGGCCGAGTTCGCGGCCCTGAACTACCGCCAGCAGAAGTCGCTGTCCGAGCCGGGGCAGTGGACCCGCGACGGAATGGACTACCGGGTCTGGCGCCGCGACTTCGTGCATGCGGACGGCCGCGAGCCGGCCGCGGTGGTCAGCTTCCGCCTGCGCAACGACGAGATCAGCAATCTGCGTGACGAGAATGGCGAGCGCCTGAAATCCTTCCGTCTCGACGCCGCCAATATCGGCACCCTGCTCGGCGGCGGCGACGACCGCAACCCGGTGCGTTTCGCCGACATTCCGCCGCTGCTGGCCAACACCCTGATCGCGGTGGAAGACCAGGATTTTCTCTACCACTTCGGCGTGTCCCCGCGCGGCATAGCCCGCGCCATGGTGGCCAACCTGAAGGCCGGCGAAGTGGTGCAGGGCGGTTCCACCATCACCCAGCAGCTGGTGAAGAACATCTTCTTCGACCACAAGCCGAGCCTGAGGCGCAAGTTCAACGAAGCGCTGATGGCGATCCTGATGGAGCTGCACTACGAGAAGGGCTACATACTGCAGGAGTACATCAACGAGGTGTGGCTCGGCCAGCAGGGCAGCCGCGCCATCTACGGTTTCGGCCTGGCGTCCGAGTTCTACTTTCAGAAGCCGCTGGACACCCTGGAGCCGCACCAGATAGCGCTGCTGGTGGGGCTGGCCAAGGGCGCCTCCTACTACAACCCCTGGCGCAACCCGAAGCGCGCGCTGGAGCGGCGCAACACGGTGCTGGACGTGATGCTGGAACAGGGCCTGATCACCCCGGAACAGCACAAGACCTACAGTGCCAAGCCGCTGGAGGTGGCCAGCGCCGGCGCCCGGGCGCAGAACCCCTACCCGGCGTTTACCGAGCGGCTGCTGGAGGAGCTGCGCCCCTACTACTCGATCGAGGAGCTGCGCACCGCCGGTCTGCGCATCTACACCACCCTGGCGCCCTCGGTGCAGAAGCTGGCCGAGGACGCGGTCAGCAATGGCGCCGCGCAGCTGGAGAAGGACCGCGGTATCCAGGCCGACTCCCTGCAGGCGGCCACGGTGCTGCTGGACAATCACAGCGGCGACGTGCTGGCCATGGTCGGCGACCGCCGCCCCCACTACCCGGGCTTTAACCGCGCGCTGGAGGCGCGGCGCCAGGTCGGTTCGCTGATCAAGCCGGCGGTCTATCTGACCGCGCTGGAGCGGCCGCACCAGTACAACCTGGCCACCCCAATCGAGGATGCGCCCATCCGCGTCGAGGGGGACAATGGCGAGGTGTGGATGCCGTCCAACTTCGACAAGCGCAGCCACGGCCCCACGCCCCTGTATATGGCTCTGGCCAAGTCCTACAACCAGGCCACCGCACGCCTGGGTCTGGATCTGGGGCTGGAGAATGTGCGCCAGACCATCCGCCGCCTGGGGGTGCAGGCGGACCTGCCGCGGGTGCCATCCATGTTGTTGGGGGCGGTGGAACTGACCCCCTTCGAGGTGGCGAATATGTTCCAGACCATCGCCAACGGCGGCGAGCATGTGGAGCCGCGCACCCTGCTGGCGGTGTCCGATGCCCACGGCGAGCAGGTGCAGCACTTCCGCCGCCGCGCCGAGCGCAATGTGGATGCGGTGCCCGCCTACCTGCTGCGCTACGCGCTGGAACAGGCGATGCGCCAGGGCACCGGCAGGAGTGCCTACCGCCGCCTGCCGGGCAGCGTGGCCTTTGCCGGTAAGACGGGCACCACCAACGACTACCGCGACAGCTGGTTCGCCGGTTTCTCCCCGGGGGTGACTGCGGTGGTGTGGCTGGGGCGCGACGACAACGAGCGCACCAGCCTGACCGGCGCCACAGGCGCGCTGAAGATCTGGACCGAAATCATGCGCAAACTGCCGCACCGCCACGGCCGCGTGGCGCCGCCGCGCGGGGTCGAGTTCAAGCCGGTCAATGCGCGCGGCCAGTATATGAACCCGGAGTATTGCCGCGGTGGCACCGAGCTGCCCTTCTCCTACGAGACGCGCCTGGAGCCGGCGCCGGAGTGTCGCGGCCGCGACCGCTGGCGCTGGTTCCGCGATCTGTTCGGCGACGACGAGCGCGAGGAGGCCGCACCGCGCGAGGAGATGACGCCCGGCTGGGGTGTTGATCCGCGGGAGGAGCAGCGCCGCCGTGAGCGCGAGCGCCAGCTGCAGGAGCAGCTGCGCCGCGACGACGAGCAGCAGATGCCGCAGATCGAGGATGAACCGCTGCAACTCCCGCAGGGCGAGGACGATCTCTACTGGGAGGAGGAGCGGCGCGCGCAGGAGGAGCGGCGTATCCTCGAGGAGCGCTGGCGCCGCAACGAGGAGATCCGGCGCCAGCGGGGCGCACCGGTGGAGGAGGCGCAGCCCTGGCCGCCGGGGGACGAGGATCAGTGGCCCTGAGGCGGCGCCCCGCCCGGTCAGGCGCGGCGCCCCCACAGAGGGATTAAACGCTCTGCAGCAGCCGCGCCGCCTCCTCGGCGAAATAGGTCAGCACGCCGTCCGCGCCGGCGCGCTTGAACGCCAGCAGGGATTCCAATATCACCGCCTCGCGATTCAGCCAGCCGTTGTCAAACGCGGCGCAGTGCATCGCGTATTCGCCGCTGACCTGATAGGCGAAGGTCGGCACCTTCAGCCCGTCTTTGACCCGCCGCACTATGTCCAGGTAGGGCATACCCGGCTTGACCATGATCATGTCGGCGCCCTCCTGCAGGTCCAGCGCGCACTCGTGCAGCGCCTCGTCACCGTTGGCGGGATCCATCTGGTAGCTGGCCTTGCTGCCACCCTTCAGGTTGCCGGCGGAGCCGACCGCGTCGCGGAAGGGGCCGTAATAGGCGGAGGCGTACTTGGCCGCGTAGGACATGATCATCGTGTTCACATGGCCCTCGCGTTCGAGCGCATCGCGGATCGCGCCTATGCGCCCGTCCATCATGTCCGACGGCGCCACCACATCGGCGCCGGCGGCGGCGTGGGACAGGGCCTGCTGTACCAGCACTTCCACCGTGTCGTCGTTGACGATATAGCCGCTGTCGTCCATCAGGCCGTCCTGGCCGTGGCTGGTGAAGGGGTCCAGGGCCACATCGGTGATCACGCCCAGTTCCGGCGCGGCGTCCTTCAGTGCGCGCACCGCGCGCTGGGCCAGGCCGTCCGGGTCGTAGGCGGCGCGGGCGTCATCGGACTTGTGCGCCGGGTCCACCACCGGGAAGAGCGCCACCGCCGGAATACCGAGGCGCAGCAGCTGCTGCGCCTTTTTTGCCAGCAGATCCACACTCAACCGCTCGACGCCGGGCATGGAGGCGACGCGCTGGGTCTCGCCGCGGCCCTCGATCACGAACAGCGGCAGAATCAGATCGTCGCAGCTGAGGCGGTTTTCCCGCGCCAGGCGGCGGGAAAAATCCTGCGCGCGCAGCCGGCGCAGACGGGTATTGGGGTAGGCTCCCCGATTGATCGACAAGGACATGACTGCTCTACCTCTCTTCAAGCCAGGGTGGTAAACACTTTTTTCGCCGCGGCGATGGTGTTTTCAATATCCTCGTCGCTGTGCGCCGCGGACATAAAGCCTGCCTCGTAGGACGCCGGCGCCAGGTAGACCCCCTCCTCGAGCATGCCGTGGAAGAAGCGGTTGAAACGCGCGTTGTCGCAGGCCATGACCTGCTGGTAGTTGGTGACCTGCGGTTCTTCGGTAAAGAAGAAGCCGAACATGCTGCCGGCCCTGTTGGCGGTCAGCGGTATACCGGCCTCGCTGGCCGCGGCCAGTACGCCCTCCACCAGGCGGTCGGTCTTGGCGGCCAGGGATTCGTAGAGGCCCGGTTCCTGCACCAGACGCAGGGTTTCCAGGCCGGCGACCATGGCCACCGGGTTGCCGGACAGGGTGCCAGCCTGGTAGACGGGGCCCAGTGGCGCGATCTTCTCCATGATCTCGCGCTTGCCGCCGAAGGCGCCCACCGGCATGCCGCCGCCGATCACCTTGCCGAGGGTGGTGATATCCGCCTCGATGCCGTAGTGGCCCTGGGCGCCGGTCAGGCTGACGCGGAAGCCGGTCATGACCTCGTCCAGGATCAGCAGCGCGCCGTGCTGGTCGCAGACTTCGCGCAGGGTTTCCAGGAAGCCGGGCTGCGGCGGAATGCAGTTCATATTGCCGGCCACCGGCTCGACGATGATGCAGGCGATCTGGTCGCCGATTTCGGCAAAGCACTCGCGCACGCCGTCGGCGTCGTTGTAGGAGAGGGTGATGGTGTGATCGGCCAGGGATGCCGGCACCCCGGGCGACGAGGGCACGCCCATGGTCAGGGCACCGGAGCCGGCCTTGACCAGCAGCGAGTCGGAGTGGCCGTGATAGCAGCCCTCGAACTTCACTATCTTGTCCCTGCCCGTATAGCCGCGCGCCAGGCGGATGGCGCTCATGGTGGCCTCGGTGCCGGAGTTGACGAGGCGCACCAGGTCCATATTCGGCCACAGGCGGCACAGCTCTTCCGCCAGCTCGGTCTCCAGCTCCGTGGGCGCGCCGAAGCTGAGACCGGATTGGGCCTGCTCGACTACTGCTTCTATCACGTCCGGGTGCGCGTGGCCGAGCACCATCGGGCCCCAGGACTGCACATAGTCGATATAGCGTTTGTCGTCGGCGTCGTAGAGGTAGGCGCCCTCGGCGCGGCGGATAAACAACGGCGTGCCGCCCACCGCGCGGAAGGCGCGCACCGGTGAATTTACGCCGCCGGGAATAACTCGCTGGGCTTCGGCAAAGAGTTGCTCGGATTTGCTCATTTCACTCGCTCGGGAATTTTGGAGGGGAATGGGTTGGAAATACAGCGGGCTATTATCGCGGCCATGAGCCGGTGGTACAACGTGCCTTCTATTTGGCCAAGTGGCGGGCCTGCTGCCGATGGCCTTTTGCGGGACACGCCGTGAATCCATCTCTGGAGGCTTGTCGGCCGGGTCCCTCCGGCCGACAGCCCCGAAAGGCCATCGGCATCAGTCCCTTCGCATTGGATTCCGCCGTTCTTTACCGATCGAAGTCAGGATGTTGATGCGAAGGTCCTGATGCCGGGATTTGTTTGCGGGACCGCCCGGAAGCTTGAGCTTGCGACGGGCATGGCTTAAAAGCCTGGAAAACTAGCGCTTACACCAGAAAAGCCGGTTCGGAATCGGCCGCCCCATACCCAGCCGGCGGCTGTCGGCAATCGCTTTCCAGGTGAACTGCTGGCTGCGGCTGACCGCCTCGATGATGGTCAGGCCGTGGGCGACATGACAGGCGATGGCGGTGGCGAGGGTGCCGCAGACGCCGTAGGCGGTCGGCGGCAGTCGTTCCCAGTGGAACTGGCGGATCAGGCCGCGCTCGTCATAGAGGCGGTTCTCCAACTGTTGTTCGCAGGGGACGCCGGTCAGCAGCAGGTAGCGGCAGCCGCTCTCGAGCAGCTCCTGCGCCATGGCGTCCAGCACGTCCGCCTCCACCGCCATGGCGCGGGCCTCGCGCCGGTTGGGGCAGGCCATGGTGGCGTAGGGCAGCAGCAGAGAGGTCATCGCCTCCCACAGCGGCGGCGCCAGTAGGCTCTGCTTGTCGGCCAGGGTCGCGTCCGGGTCTATGATGACCGGGATATTCGGGTAGTCGCGCAGCACGCTGTGCAGCGCGCGCACGTTCTCCACCGAACCCAGGTAGCCCACCTTGATCGCCGCCACCGGCATATCCTCGAGAATCGCGCGCGCCTGCTCCACCAGCAGGCTGTCGTCCACCGGCGCCACGCCGAGCAGCTCCCCCGTATCGCCGACGCTGATTGCGGAGACCACCGAGGCGCAGTGGCAACCGAGGCTGGCCGCGGTCTCGGTATCCGCCGCAATGCCGGCGCTGCCACTGGGATCGTGGTGGGTGACGGTCAGGATAACGGGTTGGCGGGTGTCCATAGGCTAATTGCAGGCTAGCGGTTGCTGTGCGCCTAATTCTAGTTGTTGTGCGGCGCCCCATCGGAGTGATGCGGCGCCCATTTATCCAAATGTCAAAACGGTTTGACCACCGCCAGGATCACGATGGCGATCAGTGCGATCACCGGCAGTTCGTTGAAGATGCGGAAGAAACGCCCGCTCTTGGTGTTGGTGCCGGCGGCGAATTTGCGCACATAGGCGCCACAGATATGGTGGTAGCCGATCAGCAGCACGACGAAAAACAGTTTCGCGTGCAGCCAGCCGGCGCTCTTGTAGTAGACCCAGTTGAAGCTCAGCAGCCAGATGCCCAGCGCGATGGTGGCGATCATCGAGGGCGTCGCGATACCGCGATACAGGCGGCGCTCCATGATGCAGAAGCGGTCGCGGCTGACCGCGTCGGTGGCGTCCACGTGGTAGACGAACAGGCGCGGCAGGTAGAAGAGCGCGGCGAACCAGCAGACCATCGCGACCAGGTGAAAAGCTTTGACCCACGGCATCGAGTGCCCCCCCGGGAAATTAAGATAGTTACTTGCGGTAAAAATTTTCGATATGTTGCGGCAGGATAATGCCGGCGACGCTGTTGTCCAGTGCGCCGTCGTGGCCGCGGCTGATGTAAAGCGCGCCGGCGCCGCTGCTCTCCAGTTTCTGTTGCGCCTCCAGCAGGGTGGCGCGCCAGCTCAGCTCCGCCAGCTGTTCGCGCTTGCCGGGCAGCTTGAGCAGGTCGACCGGTTCCGCTTCTTCCGCAGCGGTTTTTTCCTTTCCGCTTTTGCGCGCCTCCTCGCGCGCATCTTTGACCCGCAGCAGGAAACTGGCCAGGTCGGCGGCCAGCAGCAGCTGCGGTGCCGGCTCCTGCGGCAGATCGATCAGAATCCACTGCGGGTGCCGCTCGATCAGCCGCACCGCCTCCGCCTCGGGGATTTTCTGCGGCGCCACGGCAAATCGCCGCTCCATCACACTGGCGACGCCGACGCGGCTCAGCATCTGCTGCCGCCAACTGGGGGTGCCGCTCTTGTCCAGTGCGCGCAGCGTCTCCTGAAAAATCCCTTCGGTAGCAAAGAAATTCCGGCTCACCAGGCAGGCCACCACGATCATCATCATGCCGGGGAAGAGCACATTGGGGTTGTAGGTCAGCTCGAGAATCGCCAGCAGCGCCGCCAGCGGCGCGTTCAGCAGGGCAGCCATCATCGCCGCCATGCCCACCATGGCGTAGAAACCGGGGCTGGCGGTGTATTCCCCCAGCCACAGGTTGGTGAGTCCGCCGGCGATGCCGCCCAGGCAGGCGCCGAGAAACAGGCTCGGGCCTATGACACCGCCGGGAATGCCGAGGCCGGTGCCTATCGCGGTGGCCGCCAGCTTCGCCAGCACGATGATCGTCAGCGAGGCCAGGCCCAGCTCGCCGAGCATGGCCACCTCCAGAGTGTCGTAGCCGGTGCCGAGAATTTCCGGCACCCAGATGGCCAGGGTGCCGGTGGTGACGCCCACGACGAGGAAGCGCAGCAGGGGCGAGCGGCGCTGCTGCGGCGCCAGCCAGCGGTGGGCGCGGATAAACACGGCGGCCAGAGTGCCGATGACCAGCGCGCACAGCAACAGTACCGGCAACTCCGCCAGGGAGGTGAGCTGGATCGCGGGCACATTGAACGCGGGCTGGCGGCCGAAGGCGATCTGCGCGGTGGCACTGCCGGCGACCGCGGCCAGTATCACCGGCAGGAAGCCCGCAACCGAATACTCGAGCATCACCACTTCCATCGCGAAGATCACGCCCGCCAGCGGCGTGTTGAACGAGGCGGCGATGGCGGCGGCCACGCCACAGGCCAGCAGGCTGCGCGCCGAGTTGTTGGGCAGCCGCAGCCGGCGCGCCACCCAGCTGCCGCTGGCGGCGCCCAGGTGCACCGCCGGCCCCTCGCGCCCTACAGAGTGGCCGCTGACCAGCGCCGTGGCGCCGGCGAAGAACTGCAGCACGGCATTTTGCGGCGGCATCCGCCCCTGGTGGTTGTGCAGGCGGTCGAGCACGTGCACCACACCCACGTTGCGGCGGCTCGGGGTCAACAGCAGGTACATGCTGCCGAGCAGTAGCCCGCCGGCAACCGGCAGGGCGAAACGCCAGTGCGGCGGCAGGGCTTCGTAGCGGTCCGGCACGGGCAGAAACAGCTGCGCCGGCCACTCGCTCAGCAGACGGAAGGCGACTGTGACCATGCCGGCACAGGTGCCGGTGAGCAGGGCCAGCACCAGCAGCGGCGCCAGCGCATCCTGGGCCGACAGCATCAGGCGCAGCTTTTCCAGGCCGCGCTCCCGCTGCGGCCAGCCGACATCTGTGTGTTTTCTGGTGTCTTTGGGTGGCTGCGGCACAGCGCGTCCTTAATGTGTCCGAGCTTGTGGTAGAGTGCTCCGCTGATCTAAAACCGCCGCCGCGGTGGTCGGCGGGCCCACAGGGAGAATCGAACAAGGTGATTAAGGTAGCAATTGTCGGCGGTACCGGCTACACGGGTGTGGAATTGTTGCGCCTGCTGACGGCGCACCCTCAGGCGGAACTGACCGCCATCACCTCCCGCTCCCTGGCCGGCACGCCGGTGGCGGAGCTCTTTCCCAGCCTGCGCGGCCACTGTGAACTGGCCTTCTGCGAGCCGGACGTGGATCAGCTGGCCGCCTGCGATCTGGTGTTTTTCGCGACGCCCCACGGCGTGGCGCAGGCGCAGGTGCCGGAGTTGATCCGCCGCGGTGTGCGCGTCGTCGACCTGTCCGCGGATTTCCGCCTGCAGGATATCGCCACCTGGGAGCGGTGGTACGGGCAGAAACACGCCGCGCCGGAGCTGGCGGTGCAGGCGGTCTACGGTCTGCCGGAGGTGAACCGCGCGGAGATCGCCGGCGCGCAGCTGGTCGCCTGCCCGGGCTGCTACCCGACAGCGATCCAACTGGGCTGGATTCCGCTGTTGGAGGCGGGGCTGGTGGATCCCGAGCAGCTGATCGCAAGCGCCGCCAGCGGTGCCAGCGGCGCCGGTCGCCAGGGCAAGACGGAGCTGCTGCTGGCGGAGAACAGCGACAACTTCCGCGCCTATGCCGCCGGCGGCCACCGCCATCTCCCGGAAATAGAGCAGGGGCTGCGCCGGGTGCAGCCGGCGGGCGCCAGCGCTGCGTGCGTGACCTTCGTGCCGCACCTGCTGCCGATGGTGCGCGGCATTCACGCGACCCTGTTCGCAAAACTGCAATCCGGCCAGTCGGCGCAGGAACTGCAGCAGCTGTTTCAGAGTCGGTATAGGGATGAGCCGTTCGTGGACGTGATGCCGGCTGGCAGTCACCCGCAGACCCGCAGCGTGCGCGGCACCAATATGTGCCGCATCGCCCTGGCGCAGCCACAGGGGCGGGATACGCTGGTGGTCATGTCGGTGATCGACAACCTGGCCAAGGGGGCCTCGGCGCAGGCGGTGCAGAACATGAATATCATGTTCGGCCTAAATGAGACGCTGGGGTTGGAGAGCCCGGCGCTGCTGCCTTAGAATCGGGCAGAATTATCACGACGAAACAAAAACCAGATAAAAACAGCGGATTTCATGGCGCGCAAAGTAAAAGGCAGCAAGCAGTACCGCATGAAGGTGGTGCCTCATCGCCCGTTTTCCGGTGTCCTTTCCGTTGGGGGGGTGGCCCTGCTGGTGCTGGCCACTTCCGCCGCGGCCTATTTCGCCGGCCAGCACCACCTGCGCAAGGGCCTGGACGAGAAAAGCCTGGCTTACGAGCGGGCCCTACAGCAGCTGGAGGCCTTGAAACAGGAGAACGAAACTCTGCGTCTGCGCGCCGCGACCGCCGAACAGTCCCTGGCGATCGGGGAGCAGGCCAGTGAGAAGGTGCGCGCCGAATTGGTGGAGAAAGAGAGCCGCATCGCCGAACTCAAGCAGGAAATCTCCTTCTACCGGGGCCTGATGGCGCCGGCCGACGGCAGCGATGGCGTCTCCATCGGCCGCTTCAGTATTTCGCAGACCGCCGACACGCGCCGCTACCAGTACAAGTTGCTGGTGCAGCAGTCGGCCACGCGACACAATTTGGTGAAGGGGCACGCGACCTTCACCGTTGTGGGCCGCCAGGATGGACAGCCAAAACGCTACCCGCTCCGCGACCTGTCGCCACAGGTGGATAGCGAATCGATTCCGTTGCGCTTCAAGTACTTCCAGAATATCGAAGGCGAGCTACAGTTGCCCCAGGGCTTTGAGCCGGAAGGTGTCGAACTGTCGCTTAAATCCAGCGGGCGCAAGGGTTTCAACATAGAGCAGCGTTACGGCTGGCTGGTACAGAAGAGCTAGCAGCGGCGCTGAACCGACGAGGTTTGACTGAAACATGTTTAGTAAAAAAGAGAAGACAACAACTATGGCCAGTTCCGGTAGCAACCACACGACCCTGATTGCGCGCCAGACCGAGGTGTCCGGCGATCTGCATTTCCGCGGAAATCTGGTGATCGAGGGCAAGGTCAAAGGCAATGTCAATGCCCACAGCGACAGCGACGCGCGCCTGCAGATCGTCGAGGGCGGCCAGGTGGAAGGGGAGATCCGCGTTCCGCAGGTAGTCATCAACGGCAACGTCAAGGGCGACGTCTACGCCGCGCGCCACCTGGAGTTGGCCTCCAAGGCGATGGTGGAGGGCAATGTCCACTACAAGCTGATCGAGATGGTCAAGGGCGCCCAGGTGAACGGCTCACTGGTTTCCAACGTGGAGATCGACAGCGCCGGCGAGCCGCGCATGATCGAATACGCGGATGAAACCGTTATCGAAGCCGAATAAGGCTCTTCCCGCCATCCCGGGCTCCTGCGCGCCTCGGGCGCCGGAGCCCGCCACTTCCCGCAATACTTGACTGAAATTCTCGGTTTTAGCAAGATGGCGGCCGCGAGGCTGCGCTCGGTATACTTTTATACAGACGTGAATGTCTCGATTTGCTGAGAGAGCACTATGTCAGAAGCTGTATCCTTTTCTCCCGAACCGGTTGTGGTGACCGATAAGGCGGTGGCCAAGGTCAAGAGCCTGCTGGAAGAGGAGGGCAACCCGGAGCTGAAACTGCGAGTTTTTGTGACCGGTGGTGGCTGTTCCGGTTTTCAGTACGGATTCACCTTTGACGAGCTGGTGGCCGAGGATGACGCTGTGGTCGAAAAAGATGGTATCCAGGTGCTGGTCGATGCGATGAGCTACCCCTATCTGGTCGGCGCCAGTGTCGATTACGAGGAGGGGCTGTCCGGCTCCCGCTTCGTTGTGCAGAACCCCAACGCCTCCTCCACCTGCGGCTGCGGTTCCTCCTTCTCGATCTAGTCCAGAACCTCTACCTTGTAGGAGCGGCCCGCGGCCGCGATCGATCTATCCGGTTCGGCCCGCGAAGTTTTGGCGCTCTGTAGCCGGCTCGAGGCGGCTCTGCCTTCTAGCTAGCGAGACAAGTCGTGAAACATCCCCGGGGTGGCTCAGCCGCTCCGCGCATTCGCGGCGCCGACACACCCTAGACTGGGTAAATGGCTCCCAACACCGTCTCCTGCCGCGCCCCGGTCACCCCGGGGCAGTTGCCCGGCAGTCCCAGCAGCGTCTGCCGCGCCAGCCAGGCAAAGCCCACCGCTTCCAGCCAGTCGGCGTCTATGCCGTAGCTGCCGGTATCGGCGATGGACCAGGTCGGCAAGCGCCGGCGCAGTCGCGACAGCAGATCCCTGTTCTTGGCGCCGCCGCCGCATACCAGCAGTTCGCCGCCATCGGCAAACAGGTGCACCGCCTCGGCGATACTCGCCGCGGTGACCTCGGCCAGGGTCGCCTGCACGTCCGCCGGCGCCAGTTCCAGTCCGGCGCAGGCCTGCTCCAGCCAGCTGGCGTTGAAAGTCTCGCGGCCGGTGCTTTTCGGCGGCTTGGCGGCGAAGTAGGGGTCGGCCATCAGCCGGTTCAGCAGTTCCGGGTGCACCCGGCCGCTGGACGCCCAGGCGCCTTCGCGGTCGTAGGGCTGCCCCTGGTGCAGGCCTATCCAGTAGTCCAACAGCACATTGCCGGGCCCAGTGTCGTAGCCGTAGACACTGCCGTCCGCGGCCAGCTCGGTGATATTGGCCATGCCGCCGATATTGACCACCGCGCGGCTGCGGTCGGTGGCGAAGGCGGCGCGATGGAAGGCGGGCATCAGCGGTGCGCCCTGGCCGCCGAGCGCCATATCGCGGCGGCGGAAGTCCGCCACCGTGGTGATGCCGGTGAGCGCGGCTATGGTGTTGGGGTCGCCGATCTGCAGTGTGAAGGGGGAGGCGACGGTGCCCGGCGGTCGGTGTCGCACCGTCTGCCCGTGACTGCCGATGGCGGTGACCTCGCCGGCCTCGACGCCGGCCCGCGCCAGCAGTGTGTTGGCGGCCTCGGCGAAGGCCTGGCCTATCTGCCGGTCCAACTGGCCGGCGCGGTCCAGTTCGGAGGGGCCGGGTGCACAAAGTGCCAGGATGGCATCCCGCAGCGGCGGTTCGATCGGGTGGCCGAGGGCGGTGTGGATACGCGGCTTGATGGTGTCTTCGTCGCCAAAGTCGACCAGCACCGCGTCGATAGAGTCGACGCTGGTGCCGGACATCAGGCCAATGTAGAGATCGGGCATTGCTCCGCCCTAATTGATGTTGTTGTCGTCGCTTTCGCTGTTTTGCGCCAGGGCCGGCTGTTCATAGCTCTCGAGCTGTGCCAGCAGCGGCTGGGTCTGGGCTCTGAAGCGGGCCATCTCGGAGGCGGGAATGGATTTTGCCTTCGGCAGCTTGCGCACTATGGTGGCCGGGTTGCGGTGGCGGCCGTTGACCAGGAATTCGTAGTGCAGGTGCGGCCCGGTGGCGTAGCCGGTGGAACCGACGGTACCGATCACCTGGCGCTGTTTGACACGCTGGCCGCGCTTGACCTTGCGCTTGTGCAGATGCAGGTAGCGGGTCACGTAACGTTCGCCGTGCTGGATAAAGACGTAGTTGCCGTTGGCTTTGCTGTAGCCGGCCTTGATCACGCGACCGTCGCCGGCGGCGTAAACCGGCGTGCCGCGGGGCGCTGCATAGTCGGTGCCGTTGTGCGGGCGACGGGTTTTGAAGATCGGGTGCAGGCGGCGCGGGTTGAAGTGCGAGCTGATGCGACCGATATCGACCGGGGTGCGGATAAAGGCCTTGCGCATGCTCTTGCCATCCGGCGTGTAGTAGTTGGCATCGCCGTTGGCGTCTACATAGCGCACCGCGCTGAAGGTTTTGCCCTGGTTGGTAAAGCTCACGGCCTGGATGGGGCCGTTGCCGATCTTCTCGCCCTCGAGGAATTTCTCCTCGAACATCACGCTGAAGTGGTCGCCCTTGCGGATATCCAGTGCAAAGTCGATATCGGAGCTGAACACCTCGGCCATTTCCATGATCAGGTCATGGCTGAGGCCGGCTTCGCTGCCGGCGACGAACAGGGAGCTGTCGATTTCCGCCTGGCGGTGTGCGGTATAGCTTTCGGGTTCTCGCTGGTGCAGCGCGTAGTTGAACTTGTCGGCGTCGCCGCGGGTGAATTCAACCAGGTTGAGTCGGTCCCTGTGCAGCTCCAGGCTCTGCAGAGTGCCGTCGGCCCTGACATGAAAGGTGAGCTTCTCTCCGGGCGTCAGCCGCGCCAGCTGTTTCGCCTCCTTGCCACTGGCGAGGAGCTTGTACATCTCTGCGGCACTGATCCCGGCGCGCTTGAACAGATCGGACAGGGTGTCGCCATTCTTTACCTGCAGGCTGTGGGCGCGGAGGTCACTTTCGGCGGGGGCGCTTTCCATCACTGCCTTGGATATGGCGGGGGCCGTCTCTTCAGCTTCGACGCTGGGGAGGTTGACCGGCAGCGAGAGCCTCTTGGCCTCGACGTCCGGAGTGGAGACGAACATGGTCAGCGCCAGGGCAAAGCTGGCGACGCCAGCGGTGACGGCGTGGGTGCGCGGGAAGTGCTGGCGCAGGGCGCCCAGCAGGCGCGGTGTCGGTTTGCGTTGGTTCTGCATGGTCTTAATGATTGGCGCTGGTTGTCGTTGTTATCGATGTCCCGGGCTTCCGATGCCTAAAAAACGAGCACTGAGGCGGCTTTATAACAAAATTCCCGCCGTCTATCACGGGGTAATTGACAAGTCTGTCCATGACTGAGTTCCTGTGTACCGGCTCCCTGGCTATTGTGTTGGGCGCCCTGCGCGCCAGTCGTTACCGCAACTTGTATTTAGCGCAAAGTGCGGTAATGTTGCAGCCCATTTTTCCGCCATCCGGCGGCTCTATTCACGATACTGACTACGAGGGGAAACCATGGCCGGGGTCGATGCGACACTGCTTAAAGACTTGGACCGCCGCGGGCTGATCAATCAGGCGACCGGTGACGGCGAGCTGACGCAGCATTTGACGGAGAGCCGCACCCTCTATTGCGGCTTCGATCCCACCGCGGATTCCCTACATATTGGCAGTCTAGTACCGCTGCTGACTTTGAAGAGGTTTCAGGCGGCAGGACACAAGCCGATTGCGCTGGTTGGCGGCGCAACCGGCCTGATTGGCGACCCCTCTTTCAAGGCGCAGGAGCGCAGTCTGAACACGCCGGAGGTGGTTGCCGGCTGGGTGGAGAAGATCCGCGCGCAGGTATCCCAGTTCGTCGATTTCGACTGCGGCGACAACAGCGCGCTGGTGGTCAACAACCTGGACTGGACCCGCGATCTGAATGTGCTCGATTTCCTGCGCGACGTGGGAAAACATTTCTCCGTCAACAATATGGTCAACAAGGAGTCGGTCAAGCAGCGCATCCAGCGCGAGGGGGAGGGTATCTCCTTTACCGAGTTCTCCTACATGCTGCTGCAGTCGATGGACTTCTCCGAACTCTACAAACGCCACAACTGCACGCTGCAGATCGGCGGTTCTGACCAGTGGGGCAATATCACCGGTGGCGTGGACCTGACCCGCCGCCAGCACCGCGGCAAGGTCTTCGGTCTGACGCTGCCGCTGGTGACCAAGGCGGACGGCACCAAATTCGGCAAGACCGAGAGCGGCACCATCTGGCTGGATGCCGGGCGCACCTCGCCTTACGCCTTCTACCAGTTCTGGCTGAACACCGCCGACGCGGATGTGTACAAGTTCCTGCGCTACTTCACCTTCTTGAGCGTCGACGAGATCGACGAGATAGAGGCGGCCGACCGCGAGCGAGCCGGTAAACCTGAGGCCCAAGGCATACTGGCGCGGGAAGTGACCCGCCTGGTGCACGGCGACGAGGGGCTGGCCGGGGCGGAGCGCATCTCCCGCGCTCTCTTCTCCGGCGATATCGCCGAGCTGTCCGTCGGGGACCTCGAGCAGCTGCGCCTGGACGGCCTGCCCAGTTCCACTCTGCCGGTGGAATTCGGCGACCAGAGTCTGATCAACCTGCTGGTCGATGCCGGCATGGCGCCGTCCGGCAAACCGGTGAAGGATGCGCTGGGGCGCAACGCGGTACTGGTCAACGGCGAGGCGGTGGGCATGGACAGCAACGGCGACCCGCAGTCGGTGTTCAGCGCGGCCAGCGCCCTGGCCGGGCGCTTCTTTATCGTGCGTTTGGGCAAGAAGAAGTACCACCTGTTCGAGCTGGCGGCCTGATCAACTCCCGCCTTCCGGGCGCCGCAAAGGTTAATTTCATCAAATTGCAAAAAAGGGCTTGCGGAGCCCGGCCGGAGGCCGTATAGTTCGCGCCCTCGCTGCTTGAGACGCAGTGAGGAGGCAGCTCCAAGTGATTGATTTTCTTAAGAAAATTTAATTCAAAAAGGGGTTGCCAAGGTCGGGGAGGTCGCTATAATGCGCGCCACTTCGAGGGTCGCCGGAAGCGGTGATCCGGAGGTTCCGGGAGGTCTTTAGAGTCCGCTTCGGAAGCCTCAAAAAAGTCTGCAAAAAGCGCTTGCTTCAGCAGATTGGATGTGTAGAATACGCGTCCCACAGTTAAGGCCAGGCGCCTAACTGAGT
>NZ_JBSWWT010000025.1:0-52427 GCF_056160225.1 Microbulbifer sp. ABF4_143 | reverse complement strand
ATGAACAACCGCATCAAGGTGATCAAGCGCACGGCCTACGGATACCGGGACAACGACTACTTCTTCCTAAAGATCAAAGCCGCGTTTCCCGGTAAAGTGCGATGAACCAAATAATGGGGTAAGGGGGAGTTGCGCCTTGAGAAAAATTACCTGGTCACAAGATAATCAACCTGAACACTTTAAGGTCATCCTCTGGGCGCTTGCATACCGCATGCCTGCACAGCATAAAATTCTGGAGTGTCAGGCGGGTGGTGCAAAATCCGGGCTAGAAACCCGGGGTGATTCAATAAATGTCGCAGCACCGACCTAACTTGGATTATCACCCAGCACCAATTCTGTGAACGCCAATGCGAGACGCTCCCGGTCATACTCTGCACAAAACGACGATCTATCGTACTTTAACAATTTAATACGGCTGAACTGCCGAATCGCACTTGACAAATCACCCGGGGAAAAGCACCAAGCACCATCAATTCTATTGATAATACGTCTGGAAACGCCTTCAACCCCAGCAAATATGGGTTTTCCAGTTGCGGCGTACTCAAAAATTTTTGAAGGCACTGCTCTACGGTTCGACTTCGCGCTCTTCAAATTTAAGAACAGAATGTCAGCCCAGTGATAATGCTTGATAAGTTCATCTCTACATACTGGCGAAATAATTTTTAGGCGGGAATGCGGAATGTCCGCAGCCGATCTTCTCAAATCGACCTCGCATGGACCATTGCCAACAACTCTCCATTCAACATCGTCACCCAATTTCATAACCAGTCCGGGCAAAACTTCGTGAAGAGCCTGCGCACGGCCTATATTTCCAGCATATAGAACTCGCACCTTCTTCTTGGCCATCTCCGCTGGAAAATCTGCAGCAGATCTATGTACCGACATTTCGAACTCCAACATACGCTTATAAAAGCTCGATTCCAGGCCATTACTAATGACTGCACATCGATCGACACCGAAGAAACGCTGCAAATACCTCCCCTGCATCTCGTTAGTTGCAGTAAAACTACTCGCCTTGCGGATAGCCCAACGTTTAAAAGGTAGCAATAATCCTCGTAAAAATCTGCCTCTCCACCCAGGAATCAAGTGTCGAAGGTTATCGGTAAACAAATCTCTAGTATCAAGATGCAATCTCGAGCTATATCGCGTGGAAATAATTGCCCCCAAAATCTGGGAGCCGAGCATAGAAGATGAGGCAATTACCAGATTTGGGTTATATTCTCTGGAAACGCGGAACACCCTCCAGGCGTAACGCAACAAACAAAGCAGGCTAGAATTGGTCAGAGAATTCCACCGGCTAAATTTTGCACGATGCACTTTAACCAAACATCGGCCATTAGACTCAACACCTTCCCGATCCGAGCTCCAGTTATCAGCCTTACGCCGTATTTTGTCCCCGGTAACGACATGTATCTCCGATCCACTCGGTAACTTCTCAGAAAGAGCGCGAACAAAAGCCGACGAGCGAAAGGATGCTGCCATCAAGTCAGGTGGATAATGAAAACTAAGAACAATAACACGCACAAACTTATTCTCTACATAATCCGAGGATACAGAATTCCAGCATGCCAACTCATACAAGTTGTAAACTTACCATTCAAGCAATGTTACGAGCCTTATTCTCCATTCTGGAATTTATAATCAGCTGCCCTTCTATGGCCGCGACATATTCCTTCTCAACAGCATCCCAAGACAAGTCGAATCCAGACTTTCGTGCGTTATCGGCAAGTTGCTCGCGCAACAACGTATCCTCTGCTAGTTGGCGAATAGCCGATCGAATTGCACTCACGTCATCCGGATTTACCAAGATTCCATAATCGTATGCACGTACAATCCGACGAATTTCAGGAAAATCGCTGGCTACCACTGGCAAGCCGGAAACCGCGTACTCGAAGAGCTTGTTTGAATCCGTAGAGTAATGATTGAAACAAGTATTTCTAAGCAGCTGCAGACCGAAATCAGCTGAAGCTGTCCATTTCGGCAAATCCGCCAAAGGCACTGATGATAAAAAATGTACTCTCTTGGAGACACCCAGATTTTCAGCAAGGAACGCCAACGAATGGCGCTGTGGACCATCACCCAAGAAAACCAAATCGACATTTTCAACCCCGACAATCGCCCTGACCATATTGTGTAGCCCGCGCCCTTCCTGCAGTCCGCCCTGATATAGTGCAATGACACGCCCAGCTTCACTTTCAATGGCCTTCCGCAGTTTCTCGGTCTTCACTGGACGCGAAAAAGGTGGACGATTCTCAAATACCAGGGGGGCAGTCTCGAGCTTGTAGACCCGCCGAAAATGCCTCGCCCTCATAGCTGTAGTCGTCATTGTCAATGACGTACACGGCAATAAAGCTCTTTCGATGAACCATATCAATTTCTTCAGCTGCCTGTAGTATCCCTCTCGATTAAGGTTAATCTCGTGCGCATCATAGATCAATTTAGCTCCTGTGAATTTTGAAGCAACCCAACCAGTTATCAATGTATTAACATTATGCGCCAGAATAATTTGCGGCCGGCAGCGATACACCAATGGCAACATCCTCAACAAAATGAGAATACGAGAAATCAGTAACGCCAAAAGCCTAAAACGGGTTGGTTTGTAACCAGCTTCAGAGAGCATGGTACTACCTGCGTGCTGTCCTCTGACGCCATTGCCAGCTCTAGACCGAATACCTGCCAGCAAACCAACTTTTGTGCGCAATATAGTGAATCCGCCAGGATGTTGCTCCAGCTCTTCATCTTCGCCCGAAGATCCAGCACTGATTACATGTACCCGCCAACCCGCTCGAACGAGGCTAATGGCCTGCTTTACCACCCGAGGATTTTTCATCGCACTGGTTCTCACCAGCATGCATATAGACCGTTTCATCTGGAGCGCTACTCGATCGACATGACTGAACGATATAAACCAAGCAGCCTCGGCGCCTGCGTTTCCCAAGACAACTCAGGGGCTGCATTGAGAGCAGAAACAGAGAGCTTATTTCGAAGAGGCTCATCGCTTACCAATTGATTTAGTGCCTCGACCACCGCATTTTCATCAGCCGGGTCAACCAACGTGCCAAAAGGATGCTTTTCAATCACCCTGCGGATCTCGGGGAAATCACTCGCGACCACAGGCAAACCAGCAATTGCATATTCAAACAGCTTGTTCGAGTCCGTTGTGTAATGGTTCAGACATGTATTCTGTAATAACTGAACACCGATATCTGCCGAGCAGGTCCAATGATGGAGCTCTTCCCACGGGACTGCCGGAGGGAAGTGAACACGATCTTGTACGCCTGAATCAACAGCCTGCGCGATCAATTTTTCCCGCATGCTACCCGGCCCCATCAGTACGAAATGAGCCTCGGGCACCCTGACTGCAACTTTCAGCAGTTCAGGTAACCCACGCCCTTGCTGCAAACCACCTTGATACAAGACAATCGGCGAGTCAGCTGGAATCCGCAGATGCTCTCGCAGACGCTGAGTACGCTTTATCTCTCTATACAGCGGCCGGTTCTGAATTACTACCGGGCGCGCCACACCGTACTCTGCAACAAAGTGATCTGCACGCATATCGGTTGTCGTAATCATTCCCTCTATACGTCGCACTATATATCCTTCTACCTTACGCACCAGGCCGGATATACGCTGAAAAGCTTCTCGGTCGGTACTTATCTCATGTGCATCGTAGATCAGGGGTCGTCGACGCAACTTGGCCGCCACCCAGGTGGTAGGCAAAGGGACAATATCATGCACATGGTAGACATCGCTGTTCAGCTTCCACGCTTCGAAAACCATTCGTATATGCCCAGTCAACCCACGCAAATAACGCCAAAAAACCGAAAGTCGACCGGGACGCATAGTCCCATTGCTACCCTCCGGCATCTTCAGAGGAGTCGGTCGACGAATGCGGATAACATCGAAACCAAGCGGGTGCGTTTCCCGTACTGGAAGACTATCATCCCAATTGGATGCGATTACCGTAACCTCAGCACCGGCTTTAACCAATTCCTCCGCGGAGCGAACAACGCGTGCATCATGACGCAGACTGTTCCAAATAGTCATGCATACACGCGTCCCAACCAAGGGGCTCTCTGATTTATTCATTCACTAAAACTCTGCTATACAACTTCAATAGATCTTCGGACTGTGAAGCCCAGTTGAGCGACTTCCTCGCCACCTTGGCATTGTTCGCATATCGGGCACGCATTTCCTCGTCCCGCACCAAGCACTCGATGGCTTGTCGAAGGGATGTAACATCGTCAGGATCAACCAGCAGCCCTAGATCCCATTCAGAAACCAGCTTGCGGATCTCTGGAAAGTCACTCGCCACTACTGGGAGCCCGCCCATTACATATTCAAACAGCTTGTTTGAATCAGTAGTAAAGTGGTTCAAGCAGGTATTACGAAGACACTGGACACCAATATCCGCAGAGGCTGTCCACTCCGGGAGCTCATCAAGTGGAACTTGCCCGACAAAGTGGATTCGGTCAGCCAGCCTGGCAGCCTGCTCTTCCAAATATTTTCGCTGGATACCGTCACCGATAAATACTAGCTCAGCGCCCTCAATATCGCTGACTGCAGCCATTAAGTTCCTTAATCCCCTGCCCCACTGGAGACCGCCCTGATATAGCACAACAACGCAATCGGCTGCTATGCCGAGCCTTGATCTGATCCGGTCACTACCATTGACGATTCGCTGAACCGGTCGATTCTGTAATACGACCATGTCCGGATAACCGTAAGAACTACGAAACCAATCTGCACGGGCCTGTGTTGTGGTAATACGCCCTTCGGCATTTCGTCCTATCCATCGCTCAACGATTTTTATCAGCCATACTCGCCCACGGTACCCCTCTCGGTCAGCGCTGACTTCGTGAGCGTCATAGATTAATTTGGCCCCGCAGCGACGGGCCGAAAGCCAAGCCGGTAGAAGGGTATTAATATCATGTGCATGCACTACGTCCGGACGAAATCGACAAACAGACCGGAACATGCGGAAGTTGACGCCAAGTTCTTCAACTAAAAGCGTAAGACGTCGGTCCAGCTGCCACCAACGAACTGGATTATAACACTGCCCGCGAGGCTTGCCCTTTATTGTTCCGGTAGCCAACCACTTAACGCGTCGCAATAGATTGCGTGGAGCCAAGATAAGCCGCGACAGTAGTGGCACCATGCGCGACACTCTTTCAACATGGATTCCATCGGACACTGTTTCTGAAGACACCATCCGGGCGGGCGTTAACACTGCCGTAATCTGTACACTTGCACCGCTCTTATGGAGCGTATCCGCTTCACGTAACACTCTTGCGTCATTGACAAAACCGTTCCACAAAAGCATTGCCACTTTCTTCCCTCTAATCACAGCCATGCAGCCTCCACACCCCTTGCTGCAGATCCATTCGTCTACCGTTAAGGGAACCACTCTCCCTCCAGCAGTACTCGTAATTCCCGGAAGAAAACCAACCAATGAATTGCGTTTCCGGCACACTCGGGAGTGCTTCACCAGGCTCAATCCAACGAAATACCGTGACAAACCTTCCCGAAAAAGCCCTGTTCCGAAATCCAATTTGCCAACTAGGCTCCAATTTCCGGTACTCGGGTGAATACCACCCATACCACTGATCACCCTTAACACCTCGCAACGCTTCCACACCCGTTACCGGCACTGTACTGAATACATACAGGACTGAATCAGTCCAGGGAAACCGCACTTCGAATCGACCTCCAATCTTTGTTACCTGTGCCTCAGGCGGAAAATGAAACCATTGCACCAACTCCTCCCATGGCCAGCGGTTGCGTATTTCGTCAGCCACTATCAGCCACTCCCCAGGCGAAAGTAGTAACCACCGCTCTTGCTCGGTATCTACGACAGAACGAGGAAACTTGGCGGAAGCGTTTAGCATTGCCACACCATCTTCTGTTCTCGCACTGGAACTAAGTATTTGCGGAATCTTTTTGCGCGAGTAGCCACGCTCACCGACCCTAACCGTGTTGTGCGCATTAACGCCTACAATATAATTACGAGCTGGTCCTGCGTCATATCCCCACTTTCCAGAATCAACTAAAATACGCCGCCCCTGATCCGACCATTCAAAAGAGAACGTATCAGCGTGCTTATGGACCGAAGAGTGATGCGCCACTGAAAACATTACGTAGCTATCATTTCCCCTCTTGTCCTTCATTCGGACAAATGAATACCCGGTATCGGGAAACGACTTTGCACCATACTCAGGCTCACGGCCCTGTACACCACCGCTCGTCAACCACAAAGCCTTTGGATCAAATTTTGCAGCATTACGAGCATGGCGGGACTCCGTATCCCCAATTGCGGCAAAGCCGCCGTCAGGGTGGACCATCCAGTGAAGATTATCGGGCACACGCTCAAAAACGGTTCTTGCATTTCCGGACAGTTTGAGCAACCCGGAATCTTCTATTTTCTTAAACACCTTGTAGGCAAAAAGATGGTATTCCGGGGAGTGTTCCAAATGCATCGCTTCTCCATTGAACTGTAGCCAAAACAGCTCTTCATAACGAGCACCTGCATACTTCATCATGCTTTCGCACTCAGGGTACAATCCCAGTTGACACAGCGATGCAATACCTATCAACTGAAATAACCCGTGATTGTAAGCTGAGAATTTATCGGGATCTGCCAATTCGACCAAATGAAGTCGCCCCGCATTAACAAGGCGTTCCATGTCGATCTCGGAAATCTTCCCCTCACGTCGCTCTAGCCAAATCAGTTGCGCCAGGTAATTTGCACGCACACCAGTCGCCATATCATTCCAGCGGAAGGAATTAGGCTTGTCATCTTCTATATTAAATCTGACCCAGTCGAGGAAAACTTCACGAACAAATTCTAAATAAGATCGGTTACCATCGCCCATCAGCACCTGAAAAGCAGGTGCAAGCGGATACATTCCATTAAGTTGATATTGCCAATTAATATCTTTATATGGGTCTGCAGCCCAATCGATGGGAGGCTGCATTGAAAATGCTTCATATCCTCGAATAGAAAACCCATCCTCGACAATCGACCTTGCCGACCTTTCCGGATTCGATATATTTTGATGCTTATAATAACCAAATCCGTCTTCAGCCTGAAGCCTTCCCACAATCGCAAAGAGCATTGCAGGGAACAGGATAAATCGCAAGAGACTTGACCGCACGACTAACTCCCCATTAAATATTCGCCGTTCGAAACCGGAGATCCCATGCTGCGCAGGTGGTTCAACCTAACTAGAATATCAGGCAAAAGTGCCAAGGCGTCGACAAATCGTTGCCGGCTCACCTCGACCTCCAAAGCAAACATCAAAGCCGCCAGCTCCGCCTGTTCCGGCTTGACCTCTTTAAGTGAGTGTCTCTTATATCCAGCCGTTACTATGTTATCTTTGAGTGTCTGAAGTCGACTAATAGGCCACCCTGCTCCTACCGGCTCGAGGCCCCAATGCCCCCAGTGCAGCGCGCAATCGTTATCATTCTTTCGCGAGAACATGGTACAACCATTCACACTTGGATTCGTAAATGTCAACGGCAGGGCATTAATCAATCCTTTAATCACGTTTATATGAGAAATAAGAGTATCAATTAATGCCAATGACTGAGCGTCGGAAGCGACGCGCAGTCGTGTGAACATTTCCTCGCTAATTCTCTGTCCAAGTAGCGGACGGGAACGAAGATATCGCTGAGTTAACTCTACGGGCGGTTCAACCAAGAGTAATATTCCACACATACGCTCCGCCAATGAACGGATATTCTTACCCTCATAAGAGACGACGTCAGGCAACAAGAACAAATGGCACTGAAAATTCTTTAACTGTGTAACCCCAATGAGCGGCAAAGCCGGAAGTCCCCGCGGGGGGCGCGCTAGCAGCTCAGCCTCATGTTGCGCTATGGAACTGAGATTTGACTCAAACAGTTTAACGAAATACGACCTTTGGCTCTCACTCGCTTTTACCTTAAGCACGGCAATATTCGTCAGACCTGTGTGATACCATTGACATTCCAATGTCCTGCTATCGTCTCGTGCCAGCTCCGAAAGTACTGACCGCACCCAGGTACTTTTTGATTCTGGCGCCAGCATTGGCCACATACTGTTGTCAGTACTGTTGCGGGACGACAATAGTACTTTGCCATGAAAAAACAATGCGTCCAATTTCATTCTCTGCCGCTGCAAGTCGATCAGTCCGCTCACCACACCGGCGGCGTGAGCAAATACTTGCCTGCTGAGCAATAAGGTCACTATCGCCAGCAGTAAATTCGGCGGAGACCAGAATATAAAGTCAACCATCATGCAAGTGAATGAGAGCAAAAATCCCAGGTTACCCGCTATGTTTACCGAATCCCGCCATTTCTCAGCCATCACTTCCGAAAATTTTTCGCTGACTTGGCATCCCGCCCAATACAGCGTGAAAATCAACACGAAGTATCCAGCCAATACCAGTGCCATTACAGGATATTTCCAGGCCAGCAAAAGCACGGAAAACAATATGAACACGCCACTGGACAGCAGCCTGGAGTATGCCTGATATCCATTTACGGCGGTCAATTCCTGGTTCTCAAACAGGATCATCTTACGGTTTTTGGCCAGTAGATACTGCGCTCCGCTGTTGGCACAGAATGAGATCACGCGCTCGGCAGCCAGATGCAGGGCGTAAAAAGCGATAGCGGAAATACTCAGAAAAAGTACGAGCCAATCCCGATCCATGTCAGCAAAAAAACTGGGAAAATAGGCAGGAGTTCTCTCAGAGCCCAATAAGACGACCACTTTCAGCGGTAAGAGAAACGCCAAAATAGCGCTAATCTGAGATACAAGCGTTGCAAACACCCCGCAAGCAGTCGTCCAGGGAACAACACGAGCAAACTTAAGCCCGAGCGAAAGATACCACCGCATCACTCCAGACATTGTTTATAGTTACCTCTCAGCATCTTCAATACCTCATCAATCAAGCGCCGAGCAATACCCTAAGACGCTGAAGGACGGTCAATTTTCTCAAATACAAAAAGGACTCAGCCTAACTTTGAATAACAAGTAACAACACCAGAACTCTGCAAAGACTAATCCTTAACTTGCATAGTTCCGTCCTCTTGTAAGAGAACACTACGAGATTTATTTCCGATAGATACTGTCATTAGCCTGCTATTCTTAGAGGCACTCTGAGAGACAGACACTTTCTCACTATGCTTAGCAAATCCAAACACTGTTAAGAAAGTGACGAACTTTCCGGAACGCACTGTTGCGAGTGTCGGTACTGGGACTATCTCATCATGGCCGTAGCCCGCCCATCCACGTAACGGCTGCTCGCAGCCCCGAAAGTAGGAAATCTCATCAAAGGGCCAGAGCTGGAAACATTCGGCTTTGGCATCCCCCAACGTCAACTCGGCGTGATCCCTAGTCAGGGAACGAAGTTCCAGGCCGCGATCAAAATGCCAGAGCTGCTGGAAGGGTCTGCTTTGTTCGGATACCAACCGGTCCACCACAACGATAAATTCCGGATCCTGGCAAAAGAGAATTCCACGCTGCCTAGTTGTTTTATAGTAAGGAACATCTCTTAACTGGTAAGACTGCCAATCTTCACGAACTTGGGAGTAGGTCAATTCCGTTTTGGCATTCCATAGAAAATTAGCATTATCGAGGGAAACAACTGTGTTGTGAGCCTCCGGTGTCTGTAAATGTTTGCGCATTTTTTCATCGGAATAACCATGAAAGCCACCGTCAATCAGAACCCGCCTGCCTTTGTAGTGATAGGTCAGCGAGGTATGATCGTTATGCCCATGGATAATGCGCCCGGGACCAAAGCGGAGTGTATAGTAGCTCTCTTGCTCAAAAGGACGCTCCTCACCCCAACCGCTGCGCCCAAAGACATAACCGCTATCAAATATCGCGATGCGCCTGTCAGGCCTTTCCCCCCGAGCTCCATTGGTCGCAGCGTATTCCAGGGCTGACCCGGAGGCAAAACGGGCGAGATCCGTCGCATCATTGTGAGCGTTCCGCAACAATGTATCACCGAGCTGCACCCAATTGCCATCCGGCGCGACCCCGTGAGCAGCAAAGTCCAGCATTCGCGGCAATCGCGAGAATTTGCTTTCATCCACAGCGAGACCACTCGCATCCAAACGTGTTTTCAGGTCGTTAAACCGCAGATAAACGTAATACTGATAGCCCACTGCCTGCTCGTGGGTCACTCCCTGTACATCGATAGACGCCTCGAGATTGTCCAGTGCACGCTCGTACGCCAAACGCTTCCAATCGTCGCGATCTAGCGCACAACCCAAGGCAAGCAACCCAATATCCTGGTCCAGGCCGTGATTCCATTTTCCCTGATGGAAATCCTCGTCAAGCAGCATCTCCGCGTGTACTGCGATGGTATCGATCAGCCACTGCTCATGACAGCCGAGCACATACAGTGCCGCCAAGTGCTCAGCCCTTATCGCCGTCGCATGACCGTCCCACGCCATTTTAGAGCTGGGAGTACTTGGGTCATTGTCGGAAGCCCAGTCACGCATAATTGAAGCGGCCAATTCAATATCACTTTCCTCTCGGCCCATCTCAATCAACAGCGGTCTTAAACAAAAAAAGGAATTCAACCACCAGTGAAAGGTCGGAGACAACTCCGCATGGCTTGACCAATCGAATTTAACGGAAAAATCCAGCAGCGTTACCCCATAAACAGGCGGAACCAAGACGCATTTTGACTCCCGGAGGCTGCAAAGCTCCTTCCTTGCCATCGCAGATGGGGGGAAATCACACAAAAATTCCTTGCCGGCCAGTGGAACACGTACCGTCATACACGCCCCTCAATATTCAAGACCTCGGCCAGTCGTCCGTAGATAGATTCATGGCCGTACTTTCCAACGAGTAGATTCCGATTCGCCTCGATCTGCGCCCGGCGCTCACCCTCAGAAAGATTTCGAAACACCTCAATTCGATCGGCCGCCTGTTTGGGATCATTCACGATCCAGTCGCTGGAATAAACTGACGCGGCCTCCTCCCAAGGCCACAGCAGCGGCTGGCAGCCTGTCAGCACACCATCCGCGAGCGCGTAGTGAAAGGACTCGTGGTCGCTACAGGAAATGATGTGATCAACCTTGCGATACCACAAGGCGACATCATTCCCCCAAGGATCAAAGTGCACCCGTCCCGCCAGTAGAGACTCACCATCAATTCTGGCGTAGATTTCCCGGTAATAGTCGAGTTCAGCCTTGCGGCTGGGACCATGCATAAACTCCAATGTTTCAGGGCGCGGCCCCTTGATAAAAAGTTCCGCGTCCCTGCCCCTTTGCCGCAGCACCAGAAGTGTATCGATCGCGCGATCTAGACGTTTGCTTTGAGGAATCATCCCCACCATACCCAAGCGGATAGTTTCCGTCTGCTTCCGGGAAGCCAGTTTATACTCGTCTTCCAACAGGTAATTGGGGATTATTACTGTCTTTTCCTTCGGCCAACCGAACAGTTCAAGCGCACGATCACGAACCCGGCGCGATACAAAAATAACTTTCTCTACATTGTCGATATTTATTTGACGACCAAATTTGCTTGCGCGTGGATTGACCTCTTGAGCATGAGCCCGAATGAAGAGCCGCTTACCCGGCGCCAGATTATTTGAATGCCAAACTGCATTCGCGAGCCCCCACTCGCACAACACGATATGCGCCCAATCCTGACAGGCCTTCGACCTTTCGACATTGACAGGATCTCCCCACGCCCAGGTATCTCGAACAACTTCGTGTCCCACTGATTTCAAGTAGGAGACATATGGATCGATAAACTTGAAGTCGTGGCTCGCAACGCAGATACGCTTTACATCGGCCAGCTCTTTGCGATCAATGATTTCATCGAAAAACCGCCGACGGGCAGTTGCAAGACTGTGCTTTTGACGCAGTGCATTAGCAACACCGCTTGGCAATGAGTTCTGCGAAGCAAGGATCTTTCCAAAATCTTCCAGATTGTCGGCGAAAAAAGGATAATCCGCACCAAGTACCGAAACATTAACCTCGCTCGGATAACAGATACATTTTGAGCCGGATGCGATCATTTCAACCAGTTTGGTGGAGAGTTCAAGCGTATTGTTCTCCAATCTCGCGGGCCGCCAGCACCAGACATAATCCATCTCAGACATCAACCGCATAGACTGCTGACGATTGAAATCCTGGTAATGTTTAGCCTCAACCCGCTGCATCTTTTCCATGATAGTTGTTCGAAAGCCTTCCTGGCGTTTCGCACCACTGCCTTCTGAAATCTTGTTTGCGACTATGTGAACTTCGACGTCCACGCCTCTTTCTTTAATCTCAGCGATCCAGTCCAGAAGCTCTTCCACTCCCCAGTCTGGTGTTATCTTCCCTGAGTATCCGATCAGCAACGGTCCATTCTGGCCAACCTCCGCAGACTTTGGTTGAGGAAGCTCATCCGGAATTGGGGGGGGGAGTTCGAAAGCTTCGAAGTCCAACCCCGTGACTTGACGCAATTTCTGTTCAATAGCGGGGGTCTGAACTATGAGTTTTGCCGCTTGATTTGTACATATTGATGCCGAGTGGGCTCGCTCCGCAGGAACCTCCAGGCCATCCTCATTAATCACATAGAAGTCTGTTAGGTAAACTAGAGCGCGCTCCCTGAACTGGCGCGTAACAAGCAGCTGCTCAGCAGCCTCCACGCCACGAATAACAACGTGAGAAATTCTAGGAAGAATTCCATCTATTGACCGCAGGACTCGACAGGCGTCAGCTGGAGTAAAGGATTCACGTGGTGAATTCAAGTCGTCGGGACTAATTATCAGAAGGTTTTCCCGATTTTGAATGTTAGATACAACGACATCTGAATGAATATCTGATTTGGAAACCAGAATGCAGCGTCCATAGCCACACAATATGGAAGCCATAGAGGAAAGCCAGACAGAAGAGCCATCTACAATATTTAGGTTAATATCTGCATACAGAAGATACTTGATATCCGTTGCGTCCGCTAAATTTTCGGCCCATTTAGCCGTCGCTGCTTCAATCCAAGAATTATCCTCTTCCAACCTCCGGAAACACAACTGGTCTAGGTTGATCACGCGATCTAGCGTTGAACTCAGTGTAACTTTAAGCCACCTTTGATCTTTCTCGACATTAATGACCGCGTTTTGAGCCACCCCATAGTCGCGAGGCTTTCCTCCGCCAAAGTATGAGAGTAGTGAATCATCATCGCCAATCATCATACCCAGGCGGCCGGCAACTTCTCGGGAAGGAGTGCCATTGAACATTTGAAAGCGAGCCACCAGGGCCTTTCGGCTGCCGGCCAGCTTCTGATCTGCGTGCCGAATTTCAAAGCAGTAAGTGCCCTTGCGCACATTACCAAAATATATCCTTTTCTTGGAAGATGGCCAAAGAACACAACCATTAACAATTGATCCGACATTGGAAACTATGCCTCTATTCAATGACCTATGCAGCTTGGCTGCAGCTTTCCATCTATATGTCTTGATCTCCCTGTATAGATAATTAGCAATCTTGTAGGGGTTTAGATACTTCAAATTAGATTTTATATTTTTCGCAACCACCACGTTCATGCATCTTCTCTAACAGTTAGGACCAACATCAAATACAATCGAAAAGCATCTATTGCTTTTTGATATTTACAAAATCGATTAGCTTTTCTCCAGGGAAATCTACTTCATTTAGCACTTGCACAAACTCTTTGTGCCTCACCAGTCCAGCAAGTAATACTTTGTCCTTTATGACGTCGTCGAGTGAAGCCAGCCGTATATTTTCTATATCGCGAAGAGCTTCTGGCAAATCACTGATATTTGGCTCTACTGCAAGCACTTGTATGGATTTGTCGTTCGATAGCATTCGGACAATCTCTACTGCTGGACTTTCGCGCAAATCATCAATATCCGGCTTAAACGCCAACCCGAGGCATGCCACCACCTGTGCACCATTTAACTTTTTCTTGATTTGCTCTACTACGTATTCAGGCTTGCTGTCGTTTACTTCACGCGCCGTACGGATAAGGCGGGCGCTCTCTGGAGATTGGCTCACGATGAACCAGGGATCCACGGCAATACAGTGACCACCGACTCCACAACCCGGCTGCAGAATGTTGACCCGGGGGTGTTTATTGGCTAATTCAATCAACTCCCAAACGTCAATATCTAACTCTTTTGAGATTATCGAAAGTTCATTTGCAAACGCTATATTGACATCCCTGAAAGCATTTTCAGTCAACTTTGCCATCTCGGCAGTACGGGCATCGGTTAATAAACAGTTGCCTTCCACAAAAATTTGGTAGAGCTCTTTGGCCTTGGCGGCACACTGCTTCGTCAGACCGCCAATAATTCGGTCGTTTTCCACCAACTCTCGCATCACATGTCCAGGAAGCACTCGCTCCGGACAATGGGCGATATAAATATCGAACTCTCCTTCTAACCGGTTGAGTGTTGGCACATTTAGGTCCGGCCGAAACTTAGCCAGGCCCTGCGCCATATGCTCTGTGGCACCAACGGGCGATGTCGATTCTAGAATTATCAAGTCACCCTTCTTGATGACAGGCGCAATTGCGGCTATCGCAGATTCGATATAAGAAAGATCAGGCTGCTTATTTCCTTTAAATGGTGTAGGTACAGCTATGATAAACGCATCAGCAGCTTCCGGTGACAACGAAGCTTTTAAGTAGCCTTCCGTTACTGTCGAATGTACAACTATATCCAACTCGGGCTCGACTATATGAATCTCACCGCGATTAATGGTGTTTACTGCGCCTTCATTGACATCCACACCACAAACTTTGAGCTTCCGAGATGCAAACACTGCGGCAGTTGGCAAACCAATGTACCCAAGCCCCATTACCGTCAGTGATTGAAAATTCTTGTTAGTAATCACTTTACCTCCTTTTATACCGTTGCATCTTCTACTGCAGAAACCTCTTTCTGCTGGACTATTTGCGAAACTATTCGCTCGCACGCCTTGCCATCCCCATAAGGATTGTGGGCTTCAGACATGGATTTATAGTGTGCCTCGTCAGTTAGGAGTTTCACCACTTCATTCAAAATGAAATTACTATTTGTACCCACAAGCTTAACGGTTCCTGCATCTACAGCTTCAGGTCGTTCCGTTGTATCCCTCATTACCAGTACTGGCTTACCAAGTGACGGAGCTTCCTCTTGAATACCCCCGGAGTCAGTCAATATCAAATACGAGCGACTCATCATATATACGAAAGGGAGGTATTCGAGCGGTTCCATCAGGAGCACATTTTCAACATTGCTCAGAATTCTGTTGACAGGTTCTCGGACATTCGGATTCAGGTGAACCGGATACACGACTAGAACATCAGGATGGGAGATGGCGATCTTTCTTATTGCCGTGCAAATGTTTTCAAACCCTTCGCCAAAGTTTTCTCTGCGATGCCCTGTCACCAGGACAATCTTCCGGTTTTCTTTCAGAAAGGGGAGCTGATTCAGAATCTGCTGCTCGAGCTGAGGATTCTGCCCAATAATAGAGAGGACTTCATGTAGCGCGTCGATAACGGTATTGCCCGTTACTTGCACCGTGGAGCTGTAAACGCCCTCGTTGAGCAAATTATGTTGCGCTCTTGAAGTTGGCGCAAAATGATACGCAGCAATAGAGCCGGTGATTCTCCGATTCATTTCTTCCGGCCAAGGCGAGTAAATATCACCCGTACGCAATCCTGCCTCGACATGACCAACTGGAATTTTTTCGTAGTAGCTCGCTAAAGAAACAGCTAGCGTGGTCGTCGTATCGCCGTGTACAAGCACGATATCGGGGCGCCACTCTTTCAAAACAGGTCTCATCCCCAGCAATATTCGACTGGTAACATCTGTAAGATCCTGGCCAGGCTGCATAATATCGAGATCCCAATCAGGTGTGATATCAAAAAGCTCCAAAACCTGATCCAGCATTGAGCGATGTTGTGCGGTTACGCAAACCTTGCACTCGGCATCTTTATTTTTGGCAAACGCTTTTACAAGCGGTGCCATCTTTATCGCTTCCGGGCGTGTGCCGAAGACAATAAGGACTTTTTTCATAACGCTACCTTAGCTGCTTACCTGCCAGTTCAGTTTTGAACGGCATGTTTCGTAAAAGTTGTGGCCTAAAGGGTGAATTAGAGTCAATCTATGTGGTTTTTTGTGTATACGAATCACATCACCCGGTTCGGTAACTACGTGATCATGTCCGTCACAAGTCACGTGCGGCTTGGCAATATTGTGCTCGCCCACAATGATCTTGAACTCGCTGCTGCCCTCCACGACGATCGGGCGACTGCTGAGGGTGTGTGGGTTCAATGGGACAAGCACTATGGCGTCCAGTTTGGGATGCATAATTGGTCCACCACCAGATAATGCATATGCCGTAGAGCCCGTGGGAGTAGATATGATCAGACCGTCCGAGCGCTGGGTATATACAAATTGGCCGTCTATATAGAGATCGAACTCGATCATGCGGATGAATTCGCCGGGGTGCAGCACCACATCGTTGAGCGAAGCCCCCTTGCCGATCGGCTTGCCGCTGCGGGTAACTGACATATCCAGCAAGAAGCGACTCTCAGCCATATATTTGCCGGCCAGCACTTCACCTACTTTCTGTTCGATTTCATCCGGGGTGATATCGGTAAGGAAGCCCAGCCGCCCCCGGTTGATACCCAGAAGGGGCACGCTGAATTTGGCCAGGGCGCGGGCGGCGGCGAGGAGGCTGCCGTCGCCGCCGACGACGATCACCAGGTCGCAGAGTTCGCCCAGCTTGTCTTTGGGCGCCACGCGGGCATTGTGATTGGGGGCGGCGCTGGCGGTTTCCTGTTCCAGCACCACGGCGAAGCCCTCCCGCTCCAGGAACGCCATCAGGCGTTTGAGCGAGAGGACGGCACTATCGCTTTCTGTACGGCCGATCAGGCCAATATTCTGAAATTCCGACACCGCTCCCCCAAGGTGCCCGAATTTGGGCCCAGCGATTGATACCTTTCTTGGCGGCCCACCTGGTTAATTTTTGTGCGCCGCAGGGGAAAGCCCCCAAATTTGTGACAGGCGATTATGCCTTAGCTTGATGGGTGAGTCGAACGAGGATAGGGAGTCAGCGGGACTTCGCCGTGACTACACTGTTTATTTTTTGTTCATCTCAAGATGTGGAAAGCCGCGCCGCCCCTGAAGGCCGCCGGAGTGCAGCGTCAGTATCCTGCTGCCGGCCGGGATGCGGCCGCAGAGGGCTTCCCGGTGCAGAGCGTACATTAGTTTTGCGGTGTACACCGGGTCCAGAGGAATCTCGGTTTGGTGTTCGAAGGTTTGCTGGAATTCCTGCAGGTATTGGGGGTACTTGGCGTAGCCGCCGCAGTGATACTTGTTGATCAAATAAAGATCAGTTGGGGCTTTATGCTGCTTGCTGGGAGAGGCTCCTGTCGCTCCCTCCCCGCAAGCGGGCCCGGCACTATTGAGCGCCCCCAGCCAGCGCTGCGCATCGCGGCGGATAGAATCGCCGGCTTTTAGCACTTCTACGCCGCAGATTGGAAAGCTTGTGACAGAAGAAGCCAGCCCAGCCAGGGTCAGGCCTGTGCCGCAGGCCAGCCAGAGTTGATCAAAACTGACCGGGGCCGTCTCTTCGATTACTTCACCCAACAACCGGGCGCCCCTGGCACCGGCCAGGTTGGCACCGCCTTCCGGTATATAAAGGATGTCGGGTGCGTCAACCGCGATCAGACTCAGGAATCCCGGTTGGTTGCGCTGGCGGTACTCTTCCCGGGTGACGAATCTGAGCTGCATGCCGAAGCGCTCCGCGTCCTGCAGGGTGGCGCTCAGCACCGGCGGGCGTTGGCCGCGGATTATGCCGATAGTGTCGAAACTGAAGCGGGCGCCGGCGGCTGCGGTGGCGTGTATATGATTTGACCAGGCGCCGCCGCAGGTCACCAGGGTTTTGGCACCCTGCTCTCCCGCTTCGATCAGGTTGTAGAGGAGCTTGTAGGCCTTGTTGCCGGAGATGACCGGGTCCAGGAGATCGTCGCGGCGGATCCAGACTTCTATATTGGGGAGCAGGTCGCTTTCGATGCGCTGGTAGGGGACGTCGCTAGCGGCTTGTTTGAAATCCTGAAGGTCCAGGCTGGTTAAGTAGCGGGGTTTCAACTTGATCTTCCACTCCGAAAGTTCGCCTGCAAGCAGGCTCCTACAAAGGCCGGCGGGTTATGCCGGCCTGGGCAATGCGCCCTCGACCACGAAGACGCTCAGAGGGAATGATGTGGTCTCCGTTCCGTCGCCAGACTTCACCAGGAATACCACCTCTTCACTGCCGGTTTCCGCCGTTACGTCCGCCTCCTGGGTGGGTGGGCGCTTGAGCAGGGCCCGGGGTTCGAACAGGGCGACATTGATACCTTCGGAGTTGCCCGGCGGCAGCTGCACCAAACCGGCCTGCAGTGCGCGGGCGGAGGGTGTTTCGATACCGACGATTCCGGCCTCGCGCAGATGGCGGCCCAGCTTCTGGCAGTGGCGGTAGTCCGCCGGGTGGGTCAGTGCCGGCCAATCGCCCTCCCAGGACGGGTCCTGCAGGCGAACGCCGGGATCGGCGCAGTATTTGGCGGAGAAGATATTGTGGTAGCTGGTTACCGGCTTCGGCGGCGCTGGTTGCATATCGTGGAAGAACAGCAGCCGGTAGTAGGCGGCTTCGGCCAGCACCGTGGGGATTGTCTTGCTGCCGTAGAAGATGCCGGATTCCGCCGTGCCGCCGAAGCGGGAGCCCCAGGGCAGCGGCGGGTAGCGGAAGGGCGTGGCGAGCAGGTAGTGCAGCTCCTCGCTGCCGGGCAGCCTCTGCGGCTTGCTCTGCTCCAGAAGCTCTTCCAGCACCTGCTGCTTTTGCAGGCTGTCAACCAGGCTGCGGGTGGCGACCTCCTCCTGGGATTCGACGATTCGGTACAGGCGCCCGAGCAGGCGCTGCCGGCCGGATTCGATGCGGCGGGAAATCTCCTCGCTCAAACCTTGCCCCGCATCGCATCCAGGTAGGTGACGATACGAACCAGACCATCGATGCGGCTGGCCATTTCCCTCGGCGTGCCGTTCAGTGCCCGGTTGGGCGTGGCGAACCAGTAGCGGGCGCCCTCGGCGCCGCCCATCAGCACGAAGGCGGCGCGGTAGGCGCGCACCAGCAGCAGAGCCAACTGGCCGGGAGCGCTGTCCGGATCCAGACCGCTTCTGCGCCTCAGGGTGCGATCGTCCAGGTGGATGATCTCGCCGAGCTCTTTCTTTTTCAGGCCCAGGTGGTCTGCGGTGTTCAGCAGGGCTTCGAGGAGTACCGCGTCACCGCTGGGCTTGGGCTGGTAGCTGGGGATTGAGGTCATTGCAGCCCTCTAATTGAAATCGGTCACTTGACCGAAATATAGAGCAAAATCGGTCAAATTGCAACGACCGGGCGACCGATGGTCTGGCCGTGGAACACAGGAAAGCAGAGCACAGGATTGTGGCTCCTGAGGTCGGAAACTCTACTTCTGCCCAGCCTTCCGAACATATACCTTAACCCCTGCCCCACATACGAAAAAGGCCCACACTTTCGTGCGGGCCTTTTTCGTATGTGGCGGACCGGACGGGAATGACTCGGGCCGTCCTGGCCCTCGCCCTGCGGGCGCCTCCGCTTCGCTGCGGCGCCCAAATTCGTTCCCGACGAATTTGTCGAACGGGGGCTCTCGCACGCCGATCCAACATATACAAAAAAGGCCCACACTTTCGTGTGAGCCTTTTTTGTATATGGCGGACCGGACGGGACTCGAACCCGCGACCTCCGGCGTGACAGGCCGGCATTCTAACCAACTGAACTACCGGTCCGCATTTCTTCCTCCCCTTAACAATCCTGCCCAGCAGGTGAAAGGGAGGTGGTGGGTGGTACAGGGGTCGAACCTGTGACCTACGGCTTGTAAGGCCGTCGCTCTCCCAACTGAGCTAACCACCCGTCGCTTCGATCGTTTGGGGCCTTGCCCCCTCGAGCGACGCGCATCATACCCGAATGCGCCGGCCTGTCAACAAAAAACGCGCCAAAAAAATTTTCAGAGATCAGTGAGCGCTCTGCGGAAGCGAAACGGGCACCGGTTGCGGCTCGACTTCGTCCGATTTTTTACCGGCGAGGCGGTCGATGGGCTGACGGTAGTCGGGTTCGATCAGCTGCCCGGCTATTTTCACCGGCGTGTCACCGGGAATCAGATCTTCCTTCGGTCGCGCCAGATCCGGCTGGCTGTAATTGCACACGCCTGTGGGAAATATTCTCTGCATATCGTCGAAACGCGCCGCAATCTCATCCGTGTACGGCCCATAGATGCCTTTGGCCAGCGCCCGCTCGAGCGGCTGCAATGCACACTTGAACACATCGCCCGTGATCGGCGCGCCGGCCACCTGGCGCGGGGTGCTGTAGATGGGGTATTCCTGCATACACGCGCCTGTAGGCTGGCTGTTCCAATGGCCATTCCAGACATCCGCGCCGGCGGCCATCACATTGCCCTCGCTGTCGAAACACTGGTCGTGGGCATCGACCGGCCGGTTGGCCGCGACTCCGGCGCCGGGATTGTCGATGATGTTCTGCATCCAGCGGTCCATGGTGTCCAGGGCTTCGTCCAGGGGGATGTAGTTCTTGTGGCTCACCCAGATCAGCTGGTTGTCGGCGTGACCGCGCGCGCGGCGGATGCGCTCGCGGGCGGAGAAGGAGGCGGAGCTGTGGTGCATGTCGAGCTCGCCGTCGAGATAGTGGCGCAGGTCGATAATGGGAATCTCGACATCCCCCAGGAATACGTGGCCGGAGCGGTAGATACCCTCTATCGCCTCGCGGCTGGCGCGGCTGCGTTTCGCCGGCCTGTCCAGGCTGCCGAGACGCATATTCTGTTCACTCCAGACGGAGAGCTGCACCGGGAAGACCTCGCCGTTCAGGAACCAGAGTCTCTCATCGCCCTGATCCTCCTGCGCCTTCCAGCCGCCGACAGTCGCATTGAGCTCGAGGAAGGTCTCCACGGAGATCTGGCCGCTCACCAGGGCCTGCAGCCCGTATTGCACCCCCTCGTTATCCCACACGCTGTTGGCATAACCGGTCTCGTCGGCACCGTAGAAGAGGCGCAGGTCCTCCCAGTGGGTCCAGTGCACTTTGCTCGCCACATCGTCGGCGAAACTCTTGATGAAATGGACGAAATTGGGGTTGTTCACCAGTGGCACCAGACCGCGCCACCCCTGGGTGCACTCGGTGGCTCCCTCGGTGCCATCCCGGTAGCGACCATCAAACAGCGAGGCGGCCAGTTTCAGGGTGTGGAAGCGGCTGTCGACCTCGGCGCTGGCGGAAAGCCCCTCTATCACCGTGCGCTGCGCCGCATCGCGCCAGCGCGGGTTGTCCGCGTCGACCACGTCGAAAAAATACTCCAGCGGTTCACAGTCAAAGACGTAGATGGTCTGACTGACCATATCCGGATAGGAGTAGAGGGGAATCGCGGCGTCCAACAGGCCGGGGGCATTCTGCGCGAACAGATACTGCTGAATGGCGCCGCCGGACCCACCGATCCCCACGGTATACAGGGGCTCGCCATAGAGGGCCGTGAACTGCTTCTTGAGACGGCGCGCCGTATCCTCCGCCAACCAGATATTGTAATGGTTGCTGGTCTGGTTGGCAGTGGAGTAGACCACCGCATAGCCGCGGGCCAACTGGTCCGCCCGGCGCGAGATGATATCCCCTTTGCTGATATCCCCCTGGCGCCGGCCTATGCCGACTCCGCCCCTGAGCTGGTAGATCAGGCGGCGATTCCAGTTGCTGGCGCTGGGCCTGTCGGGAGCTTCGCCCTCGCCTCTCAGCGCCGCAATCGCGTAGAAGAAGCGATTGATGGTGCCGGTTTCCAGACGCACGACGAAATCGGTGAGCTCGCCGTTGACGGTGACTTGGTCGATATCACCGTTGGCCTTTTCCAGCGGGTGGAAGTTGCCGTCAACTGTGCTGCGATAAAAGTAACTGACCTGTGTCGGGTGGCTGCAGTCGCGGCTATAGCCGATGATCTTGTCGGTTCTGCGGCCATCGTCGCCGACGGCAAAAACAGGGACCCCCTCGCCGACCTGGTTGTCCACCAGCGGCTGTCGGCCGGTCACATCATTGTCGCCACAGTAGAAGGGATAGGTGGAGGGGCCGGCGAACAGGGTCTCCACCGGGCCTATCTCGCCCTCGGTGATCGGAAAGGGGAAGTATTCCGGCGGGCGCTCCATCACGCGCGGATGGGGGCCGGAGTATGCGGGCATCGGGCGGTGATCCAGCGCCCCCTCGGGGACTCCCACCACCGGGGCCTCAGGCACTCCGGGAATTCTCGGCAGCTTTTGATACCCGTACCAGGCGCCAACTCCAAGCAAAGCAACAATCGCCAATACCACTCCAGAGAGAACCCTTGCTCTCCGCACCGACATACTCGCCTCCACAGCTGCCCATTTCGTTATCTGGTACAGCTTGAGTATATGTACGGATGGGCGGGGCGACCGGCAGTTGGCGTCTGAATACACCGCTTTCGGAAACGGGGGACAAACCGGGATCCACCGCGCTCAACGGGAGGGGAATTCTGGCAGAGGGAAAAGTCCGACAGCCGAAGCAAAGACCGCAGGCCGGATCAGGCGAGCGCCCCACCCGGCCCACAGGGAGCAGGCGCCACTCAGGGGATGATGCCGCGTGCCTGGAGATTGGAGAGGATCATATCGACCTCTTCCTCCAGGGTCATCTGATCGGTGCGCAGATGCAGCTCCGGGGAAAGCGGTGCCTCGTAGGGATCGTCGATACCGGTAAAGCCGCGGATCTCACCGGCGCGGGCCTTCTTGTACAGGCCTTTCGGATCGCGGGCCTCCGCCTCCTCAAGGGGGCAGTCGACGAACACTTCCAGATACGGCAGGTCGCCCTCGACATGCATGCGGCGCACCATATCGCGGTCTTCGCGGTAGGGGCTGATAAAACTGCTCAACACCACCACACCGGTGTCGGCAAACAGTTTGGAGATTTCGCCCACACGGCGGATATTCTCCTGCCGGTCTTCGGCGGAGAAACCGAGATTGGAGTTGATGCCGAGGCGGATATTGTCGCCGTCCAGTCGATAGCTCAGCACACCGCGCGCGACCAGCGCCTTCTCCACCGCGACCGCGACGGTACTCTTGCCGGAGCCGGAAAGGCCGGTGAACCACAGGGTCACCCCTTTGTGACCGAGAATACTCGCCCGGTCCTCGCGGGTAACATCACCCTCGTGCCAATGCACGTTCGTCGCCTTGCGCTCAACTGTTACGGTCACCGATTGCTCCCTAGTCTCAATTCTTCATCTCTATACCTCTTCCGGCAGCCCTTATAACCAAAAGCCATCGAAAGATCCGGGCGCTTATTATCAAGCAACGCCGCAGGCAGCGTAAAGCACCTGCTTATAGCATCTGCGCGCGAAAACAAAAAAGCCCGGCATAAGCCGGGCTTTCGGGAAAATGGGGTGGCCGACGGGGATCGAACCCGCGACCTCAGGAGCCACAATCCTGTGCTCTACCAACTGAGCTACGGCCACCATAGAAGTGATATGTCTTCAGCGCCTTGTGGCAACGCTGAACCCTGCGTGGGCGCAAGGCCCGGCAGGTCCAAAACGCCTATCTGCGAAGCACCGCTTCGCGGCCGTTTTGGCGCCCACCAGCTTGCTGGTGGGCCGGAATAGTCCTGCGACTAAGCGCCGGCAGCGGGTTCAAACCGAAACTGCCAAGCCATCAGCCACCCGTAAAAGGTTGGCACGCCCGGCAGGACTCGAACCTGCGACCATCCGCTTAGAAGGCGGATGCTCTATCCAGCTGAGCTACGGGCGCAAGGTAAACCCGGCAAGCGTCTGGTCGGGGCAGAGGGATTCGAACCCCCGACATCCTGCTCCCAAAGCAGGCGCGCTACCAGACTGCGCTATGCCCCGCAAACCCGCTCTATCGCTGGGGCTGAGGTCTCTCCGACCACTGCGGTTGCGCAGTTTCGAAGGCCGCCTCCCTTGCGAAGAGCGCGCATAATACTGACAGCCCCCGAGGGAGTCAACGGCGCTAAGCTATTCTTTTTGCAGAAGTTTAGTCTCCCCGCCAGGGGCTGTGACCAAGTGGGGAAATTATTCCCGGCCTGTGCGAAAATAGCGCGCTTCGCGATCCGGGCCGGATGCCGCATACGGACCTATTCCGGCCACTTAGCCCAAGATTCAATTTGTTTGAGATACCACCTATGTCTGCACTGGTTCTGGACGGCAAAGCCCTGGCACAGAAAACGGAACAGGAACTCTCGGCCCGCGTGGCCGCGCTGAAGGAGAAGAGCGGCGGCCAGACGCCGATTCTGGCCACCATCCTGGTCGGCGACGACCCCGCCTCCGCCACCTACGTCAAGATGAAGGGCAACGCCTGCCGCCGCATCGGCATGGATTCCCTGCAGGTGGAACTGCCCTCCTCCACAACCACCGAGCAGCTGCTGGCCAAGATCGAAGAGCTGAATGCAAACCCGAACGTGCACGGTATCCTGCTGCAACACCCGGTGCCGGAGCAGATCGACGAGCGCGCCTGCTTCGACGCCATCGCACTGGATAAAGATGTGGACGGCGTGACCTGCCTCGGCTACGGCCGTATGGCGATGGGCGAAGAGGCCTACGGCTGTGCGACACCGAAAGGCATCATGCGCCTGCTGGAGGCGTACAATATCGAAATCGCCGGCAAACACGCGGTTGTCGTCGGCCGCAGCCCCATCCTCGGCAAGCCGATGGCCGCCATGTTGCTGAACGCCAATGCCACTGTGACCACCTGCCACTCCCGCACCCGCGACCTGGCCGATCATATCCGCCGCGCCGACATCGTCGTCGGCGCCGTGGGCAAACCGGAATTTATCAAGGCCGAATGGATCAAGGATGGCGCGGTGGTTGTGGACGCAGGCTACCACCCCGGCGGTGTCGGCGATATCGAGCTGGGCCCGCTGGTGGAGCGCGTCGCCGCCTATACCCCGGTGCCCGGCGGCGTCGGCCCGATGACCATCAACACCCTGATCTACCAGTCGGTGGATTCGGGCGAGCGCAAGATCGCGGGTTGAGCCCTCTCCGCCAACCCGGTGCTCGCGCCGCCCTTTGCGCGAGCCGCCGGATTGGCGAGCGGGGAAGACAATGCGTCTAGATAAAGCCGTAAGCCAGGTCACCGACCTCTCCCGTTCCGACGTGAAGCGCGCCGCGAGGGCCGGTCGCGTCACCGTCAACGGGGAGACAGTCACCAACCCGGCCGCCAAAGTCGAAGAGACGGACACCCTGTGCCTGGACGGCGAGCCGCTGCTGGAGCCAGGCCCGCGCTATTTCATGCTGCACAAGCCGCTGGGCTATGTCTGCGCGACCAAGGACAGCGAGCACCCCACGGTGCTCGATTTGATCGACGAGCCCAACAAGCACCGGCTGCATATCGCCGGGCGCCTGGATATCGACACCACCGGCCTGGTGCTGCTTACCGATGACGGCCAGTGGTCCCACAAAGTCACCTCCCCGCGCCACCACTGCGACAAGACCTACTATGCCCACCTGGCGGAGAGGATCGGCGAAGACGCCATCGAAAAGTTCGCCAGGGGAATCTGGCTCGACAACGAGAAGAAGAGAACCAAACCGGCCAGACTGGAACTGCTCTTCGCCAACGAGGTGCGCGTCACCATCAGCGAGGGCCGCTACCACCAGGTGAAGCGGATGTTTGCCGCCCTCGGCAACCGGGTGCTGGAACTGCACCGGGAGCGGATCGGCGATATCCTGCTGGACGACGCACTCGAGGAGGGTGACTACCGGCCCCTGACCCCGGAAGAAGTCGCCTCGGTAACATAACCGCATGACCGCCCTACTCAGCCAGGAATTACAAGTCGCCCCCCGGGAAACCCTGTGGATCGCCGATGAAAACTGCAAGGCAATGTTGCGGCAGGGATTCAACTTTGCCGGCGATCTGCTCAGCAACCGCTGGGATATCGCCAGGTTGGCAGAAGCCTGCGCCGGGCGCAGCTTCTTCAGCGATTTTCGCTTCGAAGAGTTGGGGCGCAACTACCGCCGCATCGTCTACGCGGTCTCCAAGGAAAGGGCGGTGGTGCATCACATCATCAACCGCGCGCCGGAGTTTCTCGGCGAGGGCGGCGAACTGGTGCTCGTCGGCGGCAAGCAGAGCGGCATAAAAACCTATGCGGCCAGGGCCGCGCAACGCTTCGGCTGCGCCAAATATCTGCAAAAGCACGGGGCGGAATACCTCAGCGTCAACCCTCTCGCCACCCGCGGCGGCGAGGCGGTGGACGACCAGGATTACACGCAACTGCGCCGGCTCGATGCGCTGCACGGCCTCTACAGCAAGCCCGGCCTGTTTGGCTGGAATAAGATCGATCGCGGCAGCGCCCTGCTCGCACAGAAGTTTCCGCAATTTCTGCCGGGGGAAGGCGCCCACGTCGTCGACCTCGGCTGCGGCTACGGCTACCTGTCGACACAGCTGGCCGCTCTGGGGGATTTTTACTTTACCGCCACCGACAACAACGCCGCGGCGCTCCTCGCCTGCGGGAAAAACTTCCGCGAGCGGGGGATCGAAGGCGTGGTGCTTCCCTCCGATGCCGGCGCAGAACTCGAGGGCGGCATCGCCGATTTCCTGATCTGCAACCCGCCATTTCACCAGGGATTCGATGTGGAGGGCGATCTCACCGACCAGTTCCTGCGCCAGAGTGCCCGCCTGTTGAAAGCCCCTGGCTCGGCGCTGTTTGTCGTGAACGAGTTTATTCCGCTGGTGAGAAAGGGGCGGAAGTACTTTTCCGGGGTCGAGCTGCTGGCCAAAGACCAGGGCTTCTGCGTCTACCGGCTCGACCTGTAGGGGCGAGCCCTGTGTTCGCGCAAATGGCCGCGTCAGATGCAGCAGGGGCGAACCAAGGTTCGCCCCTGCCTGCAATTTTCCGGCTTGTGCGCGCTAATAATCCCGCAGGTTGAACAGATTCATCGACAGCGTGTGCTCCTCCAGCTCTTCCAGCTGTCGCAGACGCTCGAAGGCATCCCGCGCCGAGGGCGTTTCCGCGCCCTGGGCCAGGTCCCGATACTGGTCGGCCAGATACATCTCGATATCCATCGCCAGCTCGGCAATTTCATCCAGGCTGTTGATGTCAATATTGCGCAGCCTCTGCAGAAATTCCTTCTCGCGCCCCTCCGGGGCAAACTGCACCCAGGTATGCAGAGCGCCGGGGCTCAAGTCGGCGCGGAAGTTTTCCAGCGAGTGCTTCATCGAATCCTCGCGCCGCTTCAACTGGTCCAGCAACAGCTCTATGCGTTTGTTCGGGGCCAGCTGCTCATACTCCCCGTATTGCTGCGCCAGCTTGGCATGAAAATCCCGCCCCTCCTGGATCACATCCTCCACAGTTTTGTAGCGCATCGACCGGTCCCGGGAAAAACTTGTCTTATTCCAGTATAGACACCCAGTTCCATGGGGCGCCAACCGAGTTGGCACCCGCTCAGGCGTGAATTGCGCAGCGGGATCAGGGCAGGCGCTTCAACCGGCAGTGCAGGCGCCGGGACCGGCTGCGCGGATTGATTTTTTCCGGCGCCCTGGCGGCCAGCTCGGCCAGTGACAGCGGCTGCCGGCTGAGCGCCAGAATCGCGTTTTCATAGTTGGGCAGTTCGGCGCTCCAGGCGCCGCGCAGCTGACCGCGGATGCGCGGCTCACGCCAGCCGCTGGCCAGCAGCTCCCGCCGGCTGCCGAAATTGCTCACCAGCAGCCCATCGGCACTCAGCATGGCGAGCAGCCGCTCGCACCAGGGCAGGTCCGCTGCAACGGTGCGCTCGGCTTCGCCATTTCCATGGCCAAAAAGGTCGTCAATAATCAGATCGAAGGAACCCTGATCCCCGGAAGCGCAATAATCGGAAACAAAATCCCTAGCATCGGCACAGATCAGCTCCGCATCGCGCACGCCGAAGTATCGGCGCGCGATGCGCAGGTGGGTCGCATCCAGATCCACACCGACGATCCTGTCCGGGCGGACAAACTGCTGCAGCAGGCGGATCAAAGCCCCGCCGCCGACGCCGAGCAGCAGCACCGAGCGAAGCCGCTCCCCCGGCAGAAAGAAGGCGGGCAGCAGCATCAATTCCCACAGAGAGCCCTTCAGCGGATCGCGGGGATTCCACTGTGAGTGGAAAACGCCGTTGCTGTACAGGCGCACACTGGCACCGTGGCTGCGCACCTGGTAGAGGTTGCCCGCCACCCGCTTCTGCCACAACAGCGCCATCCGCCCGCCTTACAAGCTGTGGGGAATAACCGGGGGGATCTCACTGCAGTTCAGCAGCACGCGGGCAAATTCCTGCAGCCCGGCGAGGTCCTCGGCATCGAATCGCGCGACGGTTGGGCTGTCGATATCCAGCACACCGAGGCAGCGACCGCCGGCAAACAGGGGAATCACCACTTCGGAGGCGGACACGGCGTCGCAGGCGATATGGCCGGGAAACTGGTGTACATCCTCCACCAGCTGCGGCTCACCGGTCGCCACGGCGGTACCGCAGACGCCGGCACCGACCGGAATCCGCGTACAGGCCGGTTTGCCCTGGAAGGGGCCCAGGCGCAGTTCGTCGCCGTGCAGGAAGTAGAAGCCGGCCCAATTGATATCGTCCAATTCCATAAACAGCAGTGCGCTGGCGTTGGCGGTATTCGCCAGCCAGTCCCGCTCGCCGGACAGCAGTCCCGCCAGCTGTTCGCTCAGTGCGGTGTAAAAGGTCGATGGCACGGACAGATATTCTCCCTAGCGGTGTATGTCGGTGGAGTTTGCCGCTGGCAAAAACGGCAAAGCCCCGATGGGTCCGCGGCGCCCTGCGCCTGCCTGCGGACATATTGGGGCTTTGCGCGGGGATTCAATATGCGGCTGGGCGATTTACTGGTAGGGGTCCGCCACCGGCTGCTCAGCCCCGCTTTCCGGCCGGTATTGCTCCGCATCGACCGTCGGGCGCTGCCACTCGCGCTCATCCACCGCCTCGCCGGCGCCGGCGCGGATGGCCGGCGGCGCGCTGGTGACATCCGAGGCTACCAGCTTGCGCTTCGAGACGGGCTCGGCGGCGCGGGTCGGCGCCGCAGCCGCCGGGCGCACCTCGCGGCGGATATTGCTGGCGATGGTCTTCAGGTTCGGGCGCCGGCGCTCCGCCAGCTTGACCGCCTCCAGCTCGCCGTTCAGTCGGTTGACTTCCGCCTGCAGGTCACCCAGCTGGGCCTGCAGTTCGGTGATCTGGGTGAGAACGCCCTTGACTTTGCGGCTCTCTTTCTCGTACAGAACGGCGGCGCCGCCAAAGGCCAAAACGAATACCACCAGGATGGAAAACTGACGCATAGCGATCTCCGATAAATTCCCTTTCTCTTTCAGCACTCCATTATCCAGACAAACTGCGGCTATCTTCTGCGAACCTGCGCATAGATCGCAACAACAAATGGTGACCGCAAGGCCTGAATCCTTCCGCCACGGCGCCGCTGGCTACAGGTCTTCGGGCAGCTGTTTCGCCGGCACGGATTCCTGGTCCGCGAAGCGGCCACAGCGGTGCAGTGCCGGTATCAGCTCGCCGTCGGCGTAGTCACAGCCGGTGCGCTCGATAACCCTCTGCCCCCTCTTGCCCGCCTGCTGCGGCAGGTGACCGCCGCCGGCGCGCAACAAGTCCAGCAGCGGTCCGTAGCCCGGCCGCCAGCAGGCCAGGTGGGGGAAGCTGCGCCGCAGCGCGGCGGCGATCTGCATACCCTCGTAGTCCAGATCGCCCCAGAAGTACACCGGCGGCTCGTCCGCGCCCTGCCCCTGCCACCACTGCAGGAAATGTCTGCGCGACTCCGCCGGCGCGTCGTTCAGGGTGCTGAAGCGGGCCATACCGGGCGCGCGCACCCGTGCGGCCCCACCGCGGTAACCCTCGATATACACCAGCGCGGTGCGCTCGGGCCGGCAGTCCGCCAGCATCAGAAAGGTGTCCTGGTTTTCGATCAGCAGCACCCGCTCGGAGCGCGCCGGCAGATACAGGTGCATCAGCAGGGGCCGCTCGCGGATTCTGTCACAGAGGGATGGAAAGAGCGCGCGCGCCAGCGCCTGGCGCCCGTCCCCGTCCAGGTATTTGGAGTCGCCGTGAAAACAGCGCGCCGACAGCTGGCGCCAGGACAGGCCGTCGCCGCATTTCAGCTCCGTGCCGACCGAGGCCCAGCAGGCAAGCAGCCCCTCGAAACTGTCGAAGCCCGGCTCCAGTTCCAGGCCGCCCGGCGGGAAAGCGTCCGGGCACTCGAAGCGCCCGGCAAAGCGGGTCAGCGCCGCCTGCCACTGCGGATTCAGCCGCTGTGGGCGAGGCCGGTCCAGCCACTCGCGAACCATCGCCTCGCGATTGTCCTCGAAGGTGAGGCGCGCGCCCTGCCAGGGCGCAGCGCCCGCGGACCGGCGCGCCGGCGGCCGGATGGAGAAACAGCGGTAGTCCTGTGACAGCCATTTCAATTCGTCCCATAGCTCGCCGTCGTCATAGGCGGGATCGGCAAAGGGCGCCAGGGCGGCGCGCAGTGCCCGCGGCGCCCTGGACGGGTCCAGGGTCAGGGCGATCGGCTTTTCCTCGCCGGAGAGAATCTGTTCGTCGCGCCTGTCGAGCACATAATCCAGCAGCCCCATAATCACCGGGTTTGCCGCCGCCAGATCGGGAATGCGCCTGGTCATGCTCTTTTCCCCCTATTTAATTCACCCGCGTGTAGGAGCGGTCATGGGCCGCTCCTACACGGGGTAGTCAGCCTCAACTCTCCACCAGCTCCATAAAGTCCAGCGACGCCTGCTGGCGTATCGTGCGGCGGTGATTGGCCCAGAGTTCGGCGATCCTATCGCGGTTGCAGACCTTGCGGTCCACGTACACGCGGGTGTGCAGCTGGCCGATCGGCTCGGGGCTCGGGCACTTGCTGAACACGAACTGGTTGGAGATCAGATCCATAAAGGGCCCCGACTTGCTGCTCGGCATGATAAACAGCAGCTGCAAGCCGAGGGTTTCGGTCAGATAGCGAATGACTTCCCGCGAGCGGGATTCGTCCATCTTCGAGAAGGCCTCGTCCACCAGCACCATCTGCAGGTGACTGCCGCCCTCATTGAAGCGGAAGGCCGAGGTCACCGCCGCGGAGCGGATAATGTAGGCGGGGGTCTCCAACTGTCCGCCGGAACCGGTGCCGTACTGGCTGAGCGCGATCGGCTCCTTGCCCTCCGGCTCCTTGAAGATTTCGTAGTTGCGGTAGTTTCTGTAGTCGCTGATACGCTCCAGCTCCCGCCGCGCGACCTGTTCGTCGTCGCTGAGCAGCATATTCAGCAGCTTGTCGCGCACCTTCTGCTGCGCGGGGCTCAGCTGCGCGTCGAATAGGCTCTCCTCCTCCCCCAGGTTGGGCAGTTCGATCACCGCCTTGAAGAAACTCCAGTACTCCTTGAACTCCGGCACCCAACTGTAGGCGAAGCGGAAGCGCTCGCGGTCGGCGCCGAAGCGGTGGTGTTCCAGCTCCCGGTTCAGGTCGTCCAGCACCCGCTTGCCGTCGTTGATGGACTGGTAGATGGCGTGGCACAGGTGGGTGACGAAGGTGGTGTTGAAGGATTTCTTCAACCCCACCAATTGCTCGTGGCGCTCCACCAGCAGATTGTTTTTCAGGCGGTTGCGCAGCGCTTCCACCTGTTGCTGCAGGCCGCACACCAACTTGAACTGTCCCTCGTCGTGGCCGGCGGAAAAATCCGGATCAAACGCCAGGGTGTCGCCGGTGCCACAGCTGCCGTTGTAATCCCTGACGCCGTTGAGCAGTTGGCTCTGGTATTTCTGCAGCAGCCCCTGCCACTCTTCCAGATCCTTGGCAAAATCGAAATCGCCCCCGGCGCGCGCGGCCTGCTCGTCGGCGCGGTGCAGTACCGAGTCGGCGTCGAAGTCCGGGCTGACCTGCGCTATCCGCTGTACCGCCGCCTCGCAGTCCGACAGGTTTTCCTCCAGGGCATCCAGCTGGGATGCGAGGCCCTTCAGCTGCCGCTCGATATTCTCCAGGTCCCCCTCGAGCTTGCCCTCCTGCTTCTGCAGGGCCGCCTGGGCACGGCGCTCCGCCTCCAACTTGTCGTGCAGCGCCGATGCCTGGCGCTCCAGTTCGATGCCGTCTTCGAGATCCAGGTTCGCCAGGGCCTGTTCCGCACTGCGCAATTCGCGCTGGGCCGCCAGCGCCCCGTCGACGGACTCGAGCAGTCGCAGCGGCGTAAAGGCGCGCACCGCCTCGGACAGTTTGCGCAGCTGCTGCTGGTATTCCCCCAACTGGGCCGCCTCCGCCAGCATCTGCTCCAGCGCCTGGCGCTGGGCCGCCAGCGCTCTGGCGCGGGCGGCCTGACCGAAGACCAGGTCCGCATCGTCGATATCGCAGCGCCACATGCTGTAGTTGCCGCTGGCCAGGCCGTCCGCGGTCAGGCCGCGACGGGTTCCGCGCAGTTCGTTTTCGTCGCGCACCTGCAGTACCGAGCCGTAGGAGGCGCGCAGATAGTATTCGGCGGTCTTGTGGCTGAATGCCATCAGCTCGACGATGGACCCCTTGGGCAGCGGCACCCGCTCCGCGTCGCGGCGTGCCTTGTCCCCCTGGATCACCCGCGCGCGGTTGCTCCTGCCGGGCAGGCTGCGGACTATGCGGATGGCCGCGGCCTCGCAATCCGGCTCCACGATAATCGAGAAGCGCGCGCCGCCGAGGTAGCCCTCCACCGCCATCTGCCAGCGCTCGTCCAGCACCTCCACATAGTCACACAGCACCCGCGGTTCCGCCTGCGGACACTGTTCGCGGATCGCCGCCAGCGCCTGCTCCACCGCCTGCGGATAGCGCACGCGATTGGATTCCAAATGCTGGATGCGGCTTTCCTGGGCGTGCAGCTGCTTCTGCATCTGCTGCACTTTCAGCGCGCCGCGCGATACCAGCTCCGCCACCTCTTCCCGCAGCGACTTGCGACTAGGATCCGAGTCGTCCAACTGGCTGGCGAGGCGGTTCTGCACGGCCTCCGCGGCGGCCACCTGCTCGCGCAGGGACTCCTGTGCCGACAGGTCGATCCAGTCCCGGCCGAGCAGATTCTGCAGGTCCGGCAGATCCTCCGCGCGGGCGGCGGCCTTGACCGCCTTCCCGAGCCCCTGGTCGGCGAATGCCGGAATATCCACGGAAATGGAAGTGGTATTGATCATCGCCAGCAGATCGGCCGCCGCGGCGCGATTGGCCGCGAAAGCCTGCTGCTGTGCCGACAGCGGATTGGCCAGCGCCGACAGAGCGCGGTTGGCGTCGGCGATCCTCTGCTCCAGCTCATCTTTGCTGCGCAGCGCGGCAATACCCTGGCGCTGGGCCTGAACCTCCACCAGTTGCCGGGACAGTTCACGGCAGCGCTGTTCCGCCAGCCGAAGCTCCTGACCGGTGCGCTCCAGCTCGGCGCCCACCGCCTTCTGCCGGCTCTTTCCTTCCAGGTAGGTTTTCTGCACCTGCAGCTGCCGGTGCTTGGACTGCAGGTATTCATGCACCCGCAGCTGCCGCCAGCGCTCGGTGTAGAGATCGGACGCCTCGGCGATCTGCTGCAGCGCGTCTATGCGCTCGACAATTTCACGCGCCTCCTGCTCCATACCGTGGATGGTTTTCATCAACTCGGAAACGGAGCGTATTGCATCGCCCAGGTCGCGCTTCTCCAACACCTCCTGCGCGACGAAATCGTTGATGCTCTTGACCGGCTTGTAAGCCATGAAGTTGGCAAAGGTACGCGCCGCGTGCATCGCCTCGCGATCCGGCACCGCGTCGCGGCGGCCGCGCAGGGCGCCGTACAGGCGGCGCAGGTAGGCCTTTTTCTTGTCGTACTGCTCGACTTTCTCGAACTGCTTGCTGAGCACCGAGTGGAACTTGTCCAGCGGCAGCAGGTGCTTGCCGTCCTTGTAGTCGCGGATAAAGTCGCCGATGGACAGCTGCTCGCCGGGGAAAATAAAGAAACGCAGATCGCTCTGGCGCGCCTGCGCCGGCTTGGTGCTGGTGTCCAGGTGGGCGCGTATCGCCATCACCGAGGTGAAGGGCTCGCCGTCCTCGCCGCTGGTCGGGTAGAAGACACCGGCGATATAACAATCGGTTGGCTGCAGACGCGCGTAGCTGCCGTCGTCACAGCCGAGCACATAGGAGGCGAGCGTGCGCACCTGCTTGCCACCGCGGCCGCGCTGGGTGGTCTCGTCCTGGCCCGGGTTGAAGGTAAACAGCGTGTCGTGGGCCGCGGTCATCAGCGTCTGGATCGCGTCGGCGGCCGTGGTCTTGCCGGAGCCGTTGCCGCCGGAAAACAGGTTGATGGGGCCGAATTCGTATTCCAGCTGGGGAATATTGCCCCAGTTGATCAGGATCAGTTTTTTCAGAAACATAAGGGTTCCCGCACGGGGAGCATCTTCACAAATTTTGTTTTTGCTGCATTTGTAGGATGGGCAGAGCGCAGCGTGCCCATCAACCCCAATTGATGGGCACGTCGCTACGCTCCTTTGCCCATCCTACAGTCAGTCGTTGGCCGGATTCGGTTCGGCAAAGAGACTGTGGTCTTCGCTGTCCGGCGTGATGCGCTCTTCAGTTTCCCGTTCCTTCGGCTGCCCGTCGAGCAGCTGCCGCAGCGCCTCCTCGCCGACGAAGTGCGCGATGGTCGGGCGCACGCGCAGCCAGATATCCGCGGCCGCTTCGGAGTCCTCGCCGGCGAACTGCACCAGGCGCAGCTGGCGCAGTTTCTTCAGCAGGTTTTTGCGTTCCGCCAGCTTGTCCGGCAGGGACATTTTCAGCAGGTTGCGCAGCCCCAGCTCCAGCGCTTCGAGTGAGAGGGCCGCGCAGCCGTTTTCGTCCACCTGCCCTTCCCGCAGCGCCTTGTCGTATTCGACCCGCAGCACCAGTATCGCGGCCACCTCCTGCTGGGTCAGGCGCGCGCGGAAGCCGCCGTGGTGGGGCTCCTCCTGGTCCGGCAGGCCCGGCACTTCGGCACCGGGCGGATAGACGCGGATAAACTGGAAGCGGCTGTCGTGCTGCAGGCGCAGTCCCAGCGGTGCCAGCCACTCGCGCACCAGCTGTTCGCAGCGCTGGAAGCGGTCGTACAACTGCGTTTCCACCTGGCTCTCGTCGCGGCAGATAACGCCGTAATCCAGCAGCCGCACCAGCAGTTCGGAGAACTCCCCGCGGGTCAGGCGACACTGGGTCAGCGCTTCTTCCAAGGCCTGTTCAATCACTTTCTTTCACTTCCAGGATATATTCGTCGAACTTCTCGAAATAGTCGTTGCTGGCAGTCTCGCCGGTGAAACGCACTTCCAGGGTGGCGATACCGCTCTGGTTGACCGCCGCGGCCTCCAGCGCGTGGCTCATGGCGAGCAGGTCGCGGGCGTCTTTCAACGGCAGATCGCGGCTGTTGATACGGCGGCCGCTGCCCAGAGCCGTTTGCAGATAGTCGCGCAGGTGGCCACTGTTGAAGTTGAAGGCCTGGTCCAGCAGCTGCTGCAGGGCGATCTCCCGGCGGTTTTCCTCCGCCAGCGGCGCCTGCTCCTCCACCCGGGTATTGACCGGCTGGCGGCGGCTGCGCTGCCACAGCTGGGTCTGTTTGGGGTCGAACAGGCGCAGCTGGAAGCCGCCCATCTGCTCGCCGAGTTTTTCCAGCAGTGCGGATTTGTGCGGGTTGTCGCCGAGGCGCTGACACAGGTCGGCGAAGTCGCCATCCGACTGGCTGTGCAGGTAGCTGAGCTGGCGGATGATGATATCGGCGCGCTTGGTAAAGCCCTGCAGCGCGCGGCGCAGCGCCGGCAGCTTCACTTCGCAGGCGCGGCGCATGCGGTCCTCGATGGTGTCGAGCATCAGCCACAGCAGAGAGCGCCCCTCTTCCACCAGCTCCGGCAGCAGCTGGCGCAGGCGCTTTTCCCACTCGGCCTTGGCGAGCTTGTCCTTGCGACGGATACGCGCGATAACCTTGCCGATCGCATCGCGGTGCTTCTCCACGCTGTCCGCGGACAGGCGGATCGCCAGGTCCGGCTGGAAGCGGCTCTCCATAAAGGAAAAGAACTCGTCGGTGGCCTGCTGCACCAGCAGCTGCGCCTCCACCTCGCGCACCAGCTCGCGCTTGCGCTCCTCGAGCTCGGCGATCATATCGGTGAAGTCGGCGACGATGCGCTCCGAGTATTCCCAGGCGTCGATCAGGTCGTGGATCTCGCCGCGGCTGGCAAATGCCTCCAGTGCGTTGAGGGTGTTGCGCGTGTTGCGGTGGCGGGTGCGCACGCGGGTGCTGTTCACCTCCACCAGCGGCTGGGTGAACAGGCGGCCGCGGCGGCTGAACGGATAGCTGGCGGACAGGGTCGCGCTGTCCACCTGTTTTTCCAGCCAGCCGTGTTCCACCAGACTGTTTAGCACCCATACAGCCTGCTCGCGCAGGTTGCGGAAACGGCCTTCGGAGTCCTGGTTGCTGTCATCGCTGTCCAGCTGCGGCGCGCGAGTCAGTGCCTCGGAAAAGATTTCGAGTATCTGCTCGCGCGCCAGCGACTCGCCGTAGTCCGCCTTGGCGGTATACAGGCGCTCGTACAGCAGGCGCAGGCACTCGACCACCTGCGCGCGGTACTTTCCGGTCAGCGGGCGGAAGAAGTGCTGGTAGGGATCGTCGAAGAACAACCGCGTCGCTTCCGCTTACTCTTCTTCGGGCTTCTGGTTGAACACGCAGTATTTGGTGTAGTCGCTGGCGTCGTTCAGGGTCCACTCGCCCTTCGGGACCTCGTCCATTTTTTTGCACCACTTCTCCGAGCCGCGCTTCGGCTCGCAGGCGGTCAGGGTCAACAGGGCGACGACAGCGGTGGTGAGGGTAACTATTTTTTTCATTCTAGTTTCTGTCTATTTGCAGGATGGGCAAAGCGCAGCGCGCCCATCAAACTGCGGTGATGGGCACGCTGCGCTTTGCCCATCCTACGGTACGCTTACCTCTCCCCCAAGGGGCGGAGGGAGAAAACACTTACTCGCGACGCCACTTGGTGCCTTCACGGCTGTCTTCCAGCACCACTCCCTTGGCCTTCAGCTCCTCGCGGATCTCATCGGCGCGGGCGAAGTTTCTGTCCTTCTTGCTCTGGGCGCGCTCGGCGATCAGCCGTTCGATTTCGTCTTCACTGATCTCCTCCTCGCCGCCGCGGGACTGCTTGAACCAGGCCTCGGCGTCCTGCTGCAATATGCCGAGCATCTCGCCGGCGGCCAGCAGCTCGCCCTTGAGGCGCGGCCTGTCGGCGGGGGCCGCCTTGTTCAGCGCCTTGGCCAGCTGGTGCATTTCGCTGATCGCGATCGGCGTGTTCAAGTCGTCCTCCAGCGCGGCGATAAATGCACTGCCCTCCAGATCGGCCGCTGCGGCTTCCACCTCTGCGGTTTCGCGCAGGGCGCCGTAGAGGGAGTCGAGGCTGCGCTGGGCCTGGTCCAGCAGGTCGGCGCTGAAATTCAGCTCCGAGCGATAGTGGGCGGAGAGCAGCGCGAAGCGCAGCACCTCGCCCGGGTACTGTTTGAGCAGGTCGTTGACCATGCGGAAGTTGCCCAGGGACTTGGACATCTTCTCGCCGTCAATATTGACGTAGCCGTTGTGCATCCAGTAGCGCACGAAGTCGACGCCGTTGGCGCAGCAGCTCTGGGCGCGCTCGTTTTCGTGGTGCGGGAAGGTCAGGTCGCGGCCGCCGCCGTGGATATCGATGGTGTCGCCCAGGTGCTTTTTGATCATCGCCGAGCACTCCAGGTGCCAGCCCGGGCGGCCGCGGCCCCAGGGGCTGTCCCAGCCGGGCTCGTCGTCTTTGGACGGTTTCCACAGCACGAAGTCGCCGGCGTACTTCTTGTAGGGTGCGACCTCGACGCGGGCGCCGGCGAGCATATCGTCCAGGGAGCGCTTGGACAGCTTGCCGTAGTCCTCCATCGTGTCCACCGCGAAAAGTACATGGCCCTCCGCCGCGTAGGCGTGGCCCTTCTCGATCAGCCGCTCGATCATGTCGATCATTTCCGGCAGGTGTTGGGTTGCGTAGGGGATGACGTCCGGCTCCAGGTTGTTGAGCGCGGCCATATCCTCGAAATAGGCCTGGGCGAAGCGCGCCGACAGGGCGCCGATCTCCTCGCCGTTGTCGCGCGCGGCCTTCATGATCTTGTCGTCGATATCGGTGATATTGCGCGCGTAGACCACGTCGCTGAAGTTTTTCTTCAGCAGCCGGTAGAGGGTGTCGAACACCACCGCCGGGCGCGCGTTGCCGATATGCACGCGGTTGTAGACGGTGGGGCCGCAGACGTACATGCGCACGCGGTCTTCCACCAGCGGGGTGAAGGTTTCTTTCTGTCCGGAGAAGGTGTTGTAGAGCTGTAGAGGCATTGTTTCTCGCAAATTGATCTTGCCGTGGCGGATGATGGGCAGGCTTTGCTTTGCCCATCAACCCTTCGCCTGTTCCTTGGCCCAGCTGTCGCGCAGGCCGATGGTGCGGTTGAAGACCGGCTTTTCCGCGCTGCCGTACTTGTTGTCGCGGCAGAAGTAGCCGTTGCGCTCGAACTGGTAGCTCCGCTCCGGCTCCGCCTGTGCCAGTCCAATTTCGGCCTTGCAGCCTTGCAGAATCTTCAAGTTGCCCGGGTTGACGAAATCGAGGAAGTTCTTGTCCCCCGCGTCCGGCGCCGGATCGCTGAACAGGCGGTCGTAGAGGCGTACCTCGCAGTCCACATTCTTCTCCGCCGAGACCCAGTGGATCACGCCCTTCGGCTTGACGCCGTCCGCCGGATCCTTGCCGAGGGTGTCCAGGTCCACGGAGCAGATGACCTCGACGATTTCGCCGGCGTCGTTCCTGACCACCTCGTCCGCCTGAATCACATAGGCGTTTCGCAGGCGCACCTTTTTGCCCAGCACCAGGCGCTTGTACTTCTTGTTGGCCTCCTCGCGGAAGTCCTCTTTCTCAATATAGAGGGTGCGGGTAAACGGCAGTTCCCGCGCCGGCAGGTCGTCGCGCACCGGGTGGCCGGGGGCGGACAGGATTTCCTCCCTGCCTTCCGGGTAATTGCTCAGCGTGACCTTGAGCGGCTCCATCACGCACATGGCGCGGGGGGCAGTCTTGTCCAGCTCGTCGCGGATGCAGTACTCCAGCATGCCCACGTCCACGACCGAGTCGGAGCGGGTCACACCGATCATCTCACAGAAGTTGCGAATGGCCGCCGGCGGCACGCCGCGGCGGCGCTGGCCGGACAGGGTCGGCATACGCGGGTCGTCCCAGCCGTCTACATGGCCCTCGTCCACCAGCTGCTTCAGCTTGCGTTTGGACACCACCGTGTAGTTCAGATTCAGGCGCGCGAACTCGTACTGGCGCGGGCGCGACGGCACCGGCAGGTTGTCGATAAACCAGTCGTACAGCGGCCTGTGGTCCTCGAACTCCAGGGTGCAGATGGAGTGGCTGATACCCTCTATCGCATCCGACTGGCCGTGGGCGAAGTCGTAGCTGGGGTAGATGCACCACTTGTCGCCGGTCTGGTGGTGGGCCATCTTCTTGATGCGGTAGATGATCGGGTCGCGCAGGTTGATATTGGGCGCGGCCATATCGATCTTGGCGCGCAGGCTGCACTGGCCCTCTTCGAATTCGCCATTCTTCATCTGTTCGAACAGCGCCAGGTTCTCCTCCACCGAGCGGTCGCGGTAGGGGCTGTTTTTGCCCGGCTCGGTCAGGGTGCCGCGGTATTGGCGCGCCTCCTCCGGGGACAGGTGGCAGACGTAGGCCTTGCCCTCTTTGATCAGGTGCAGGGCCCACTCGTACAGCTGGTCGAAGTAATCCGAGGTGTATCTGGCCTCGCCGTTCCACTCGAAGCCGAGCCAGGAGACGTCGCGCTTGATCGCGTCTACATACTCTTCCTCTTCCTTGGCCGGGTTGGTGTCGTCGAAGCGCAGGTTGCAGGTGCCGCCGAACTCCTGCGCCAGGCCGAAGTTGAGGCAGATGGACTTGGCGTGGCCGATATGCAGGTAGCCGTTGGGCTCCGGCGGGAAGCGCGTGGCCAGTTGGGACACCCGGCCCTCGGCCAGGTCTTCGCGAATAATGTTCTGTAAAAAGTGAGCGGGCTTGCTCTCGGATGTCATAGGATTCTCTTACAGCTGTGCGAATGTAAGCGGCGGATTATAGCCTAGTTGAGCGGCAGAATATCGGTTTTGCTGTGGGCACTTACGGCGCCATCAGGCCATTTTTTGTACAGAGCGGGCGCAGCCGCCGCGCCGCCGTTTTACAGCCCCGGGCGACAGGGTATTATGCCGCCCCAAATTCACCCATCAGGATATTTTATGATCACCCTGCATACGACTCACGGCGACATCGCCATCGAACTGGACTTTGACAAGGCTCCCAAGACCGCGGCCAACTTCCTGCAATACTGCCGCGACGGCTTCTACACCGGCACCATCTTTCACCGGGTGATCGACAACTTCATGATCCAGGGCGGCGGCATGACCCCGGACATGCAGCAGAAAGAGACCCGCGAGCCGATCGAGAACGAAGCCGACAACGGCCTCAAGAACGACACCGGCACCGTCGCCATGGCCCGCACCATGGACCCCCACTCCGCCAGTTCCCAGTTCTTTATCAACGTAAAGGACAACGACTTCCTGAACTTCCGCAGTAAGGACCCGCAGGGCTGGGGCTACTGTGTGTTCGGCAAGGTCGTGGACGGCATGGACGTGGTCAACAAGATCAAGAGCGTCAAGACCGGCAGCAAGGGCTTCCACCAGGACGTGCCGCTGGAGACCATCGAGATCACCGGCGTGACCATCGCCGAGGACTGATCCCCCTCCCCTCTGTAGGAGCGGCCCATAACCGCGACAGGTGTATGCCACTCAGGCAGATCTATCGCGGCCATGGGCCGCTCCTACAAGGGTCAATTCCACTCCAAGGAAGCGAGCACAGTGACCAGCTACCTGATCTCCGACCTGCACCTGGACGAGAGCCGCCCGCAGATCAGCGAGGCCTTCTTCGACTTCCTGCGCGGTCCCGCCGCCGGCGCCGAGGCGCTGTATATCCTCGGCGACTTCTTCGAGGTGTGGATCGGCGATGACGACGACGCGCCGCTGGCCGCGGAGGTGGCCGAAGCGCTGAGCCGCTACAGCGGCAGCGGCGCCGAGCTGTACCTGATGCACGGCAACCGCGACTTTCTGCTCGGCCAGGACTTCGCCCGGCGCGCCGGCGCGGTGCTGCTGCCGGATCCGAGCACCGTCACCCTGGCCGGGCAAAAGGTCCTGCTGATGCACGGCGACAGCCTCTGTACCCGCGACAGCGAGTATATGGCCTTCCGCCGGCAGGCCCGCGATCCCAACTGGCAGCGGCAGCTGCTGGCCAAGCCCGTCGAGGAGCGGCGCGCTATCGCCGCGCAGATCCGCACCGTATCCAAGTCCATGAACAGCCGCAAGGCCGAGGACATCATGGACGTAACACAGGAAGAGGTGGAAAGGGTCATGCGCGAACAGGGGGTGCGCACCCTGATCCACGGCCACACCCACAGACCCGCGCGCCACCAGCTGACCCTCGACGGCGAGGCGGCCGAGCGCATAGTGCTCGGCGACTGGGGCGAGCGGGGCTGGTGCGTAAAGGCGGACAAAGACTCGCTTGAACTGATCCACTGGCCCATAGGATGATTCGGGCATAGTGCTGTAGGGGCGGCCCATGGCCGCGATTGAAATCGGGGGAACCCCGTAGCCCGATCGCGGCCAAGGGCCGCTCCTACAGGGGCAGAGGCAAAGGATTGGAGTGCACCGGGATGGTCAAGAATTACAGGAAGCGCGTACTGATTCTCGGTGGCTACGGCACCTTCGGCGCGCGCATAGCGCAGATGCTCAGCGGCGAGCCGGATCTGCAGCTGATCATCGCCGGGCGCGACAAACGCAAGGCGGAACTCTGCGCCGCCAAGCTGCCCGGCCTCGCCGAGGGGCTGCGCCTTGAGCGCGACGCCATCAACCTGGCCGCACAGCTGAAGGCCCTGCACCTGGACCTGCTGATTCACTGCGCCGGCCCCTTCCAGCGGGAGACCGACTACCGCGTCGCCCGGGCCTGCATCGAATCCGCCACCCCCTATATCGATATCGCCGACGCGCGCCGCTATGTGTGCGACTTCCACCGCCTGTCCCCCGCCGCCGAGGCCGCCGGCATTGCGATGATATCCGGCGCCAGCAGCCTGCCGGCCCTCAGCTCCGCGGCGCTGAAGGAAATCCAGCGGGAGCTGCCGGCTATCCGCTCGGTGGAGATCGCGATAGCGCCGGCGCATCGGATAGAGCGCGGCCTGGCGACGGTGCGCGCCGGCTTTGAATCCCTCGGCGACAGCTTTCCGCTGCTGCGGAACGGCCGCTGGCGCGAGTCCTTCGCCGGCAACCGCCTGCGCCGGGTCAAGCTGGCGCACCCGGTGGGCGAGCGCTGGCTGTGCGACTTCGACGTACCGGACCTGGAACTCTGCCCGCGACACCTCCCAGAACTGCAGAGTGCGCGCTTCGCCACCGGGGTCGAGCCGCGCACACTGCAGACCGGGCTGACACTCTGCGCGCACCTGGCGCGGCTGAACCTGCCCGCCACCAATCCCGGCCTCGCGCACCTCGGCCACAGACTCGCCAAACTCTGGCCCGGCGGCAGCTGCCACGGCGGCATGCTGGTGCGCGCCGAAGGCGAGAACCGGCGCGGCGAAGCCGACGCATTCCAGTGGCAGGCTCTCGGCCTGAACGGCGACGGCCCCTGGATTCCCGCCGCCCCGGCCGCGGCCATGGCGCGCAAGCTGCTGCGCGGCGACTGGCCGCACCGGGGCGCCACCGCCTGCTGGCAGCTACTGACGGTCGATGAGATCCTGGCGGAACTGACGCCCTACTCCGTGGTTACCGCGATGGAGCGGCTCGAATTCCACGCGCCGATGGCACCGAGACTGGCTGCGCCCCGATGAACCTCTACCTGACGCTTAAAGCGCTGCACGTTCTGAGCGCCATGGTCGTGCTCGGCACCGGTATCGGCATCGCCTGGTACACATTGCGCGGCTGGCGCTCTGGGGATCTGCGGGTATTGCGCTGGATCAGCCGCGGGACGGTGGCATAGTCGCCAAGCCTGGATTCCGGCGCGATATCCGCGCTGTCAGGCTTCACTCAATTCGCTCCTGGAACGGCGCCCGCCGGCCCGGCGACGCGGGCGATTTTTGCCCGAACGCTTTGCGGTTGCGCCCCTCTTGCCGGATCTGTAGCCGGCAGGCGCACCCGGTGCCTTGATACCGGCAAAGGCGCGGCTGTCCAGCGCGCTGGCCTGGCGCACCAGCGCCTGCAATTGCCGCTGCAAGGGCTGCATAAAGCCTTCATAATCCAGCTGCCGCCGGCTGATATCGTTCAGCTGGCGCTCCCATTGCGCCGTCATATCCGGTGCCGCCGTGCTTTCCGGCAGCGCCCGGATCAGGGCCCTGCCCAGGTCGGTGGCATGGATGCTTTTGCCCTGGCGCCGCAAAAAGCCGCGCTTGAACAGCAGCTCGATGATGCCCGCCCGGGTGGCCTCGGTACCCAGGCCGTCGGTGTCTTTCAGGATTTTCTTCAGTTCCGCATCGCGCACAAAGCGATTGATTCCTGTCATCGCCGCCAGCAGGCTGGCATCGCTGAAAGGTTTTGGAGGCTGGGTGTGCTTCTCATCCACGCGGGGCTCGCCACTCCACAACAGCTGCCCTTTTTTCACCTCGGGCAGCGGCGGGGATTCTTCCACTGGCGAGCGTGCGGGCACAGCCAGCTTCCAGCCGGGCTCAAGGGTTCGGCGCTCTTTGGCCACAAAGCGGCCGCCGGCAATGTTCAGCTCGATGCACAGCTCCAGGTATTGATGCCGCGGATAAAACTGCAGCAGATACTGCCGCGCAATCAGCTGATAGAGCTGCTGCTCCACCCTGCCGAGACGCGCCCAGGATGCCTGCCTGGTGGTGGGAATAATCCCGTGGTGGGCATCCACCTTGGCGTCGTTCCAGGCCTTGCTGCGCAGCGACCAGTCGGCGCCTGCGTGCACCGATTGCAGCGCGTCGCAGCCGGCCGCGATGGCCCCGCCAATCCGCTGGCGCTCGGCGTAATGCTCCGCGGGCAGATAGCGGCAGTCAGAGCGCGGATAGGTGATCAGCTGGTGTTTCTCGTACAGCACCTGGCAGGCATCCAGCACCTGTTTCGCACTCAGGCCAAACGCTTTCGCCGCGTCTATCTGCAGTGCCGACAGGTTGTACGGCAGAGGCGGCGCCTGCGTCTTCTGCTGCCGCTGCACCTGGGTGACGGTGGCAACCTGCTGGCGAATCCGGCTGGCCACATTGGCCGCCAGCTTGGGGTTGAGCACCCTGCCCTCGTCGTCCTGGTGGGGCGCGCAGGCTTCGCTGGGCTGCCAGAGGGCGTAAAAACTCAGCGGCTGCGACCTGTCTAAATGGATGGCGGCGCGCACCTCGTAATAGGGCCGGCTGACGAAGCGCGCTATCTCTTCGTCGCGGCGCACTACCAGGCCCAGCACCGGCGTCTGCACCCGCCCCACGGACAAGACCTGCTTCAGGCCGCCCTGCTGGCCTTTGACCGTGCAGGCGCGGGTCAGATTAATGCCGTACAGCCAGTCGGCGCGGCTGCGCGCCAGCGCCGATACCGACAGCGGCACAAACTCCCGGTTGGGGCGCATCTGCTGCAACGCCCGCGCCACCGCGCTGGGGTTCAGGTCGCTGACCAACAGGCGCTGCATCGCCTGTTTCTTCGCCGCCGGTACCTTGAGGTAATCGATCACCTCGTCGACCAGCAACTGGCCCTCGCGATCCGGGTCGCCGGCGTGCACCAGCTGATCCGCCTCCTTCACCAGTTTGCGCAGCAGCGCCAGCTGTTTGCGGGTGCCGCTTTTAGGTTGCAGCTGCCACTGCTGCGGCACTATCGGCAGTGCATCCAGGCGCCAGCGCCTGTAGGACGGGCTGTAGGCCTCCGGCTCCGCCTGCTCCAGCAGATGCCCGATGCACCAGCTCACCACGTCGCCATTGGCGGCGCGGATACAGCCCTCCTCCCTGCGCTGCGGCCCGGGCAGCACCGCGGCAATGGCGCGCCCCAGGCTGGGCTTTTCGGCGATAAACAGGCGCATTGAAGATTCACCGGTAACTGTTCAAATATACAGTATAACCCGGCGGTTTTTCGGAATTGAAGTCTCGATAAGCCCGGCCGCCGCTCTCGAATCCTTGAGCGGGGGAGATGCGGGCGGGCCGGCAGGTTGAAACTCAGAGGATCTTGCACACCTCGTCGAAATCAAACCGCGGGCCGCGCGGGTGCAGCAGCTGCGGGTCGCCGTAGCCGAGATTGCAGAGGAAATTCGACTTGATATGGCTGTCCGGGCAGTGCTCCTGCTGGAAGGCAGGCGTGCGGCCAGCCTCGCTGAAGAATTCGTGATCCACCAACGCGTTGTCAAAGCCGGACATGGGGCCGCAGTCCAGCCCCAGGGAGCGCGCGGCGAGGATAAAATAGCCGCCCTGCAGCGAGCCGTTGCGGAAGGCCGTTGCGGCGGCCAGCTCCGAGTTGTCCACATACCAGTCCCGCGCCGGCGCGTGGGGAAACAGCTTCGGCAGGTATTCGTAGAACTTCAGGTCGTGGGCGATGATCGCGGTGACCGGCGCGGCCATGGTCTTGTCGACGTTGCCCTCGTTCAGCGCCGGGCGCAGCCGCTCCTTGCCCTCCTTGGTTTTGATAAACACGATGCGCACCGGGCAGCAGTTGGCGCTGGTGGGTCCCATTTTCATCAGATCGTAGAGCCGCTGCAGCGTCTCGTCGCTCACCGGCCTGTCGAGCCAGTGACTGTGTGTTCGCGCCTCGGTAAACAGCTGCTTCAGGGATTCGTCGGGAAGCCTCTCGCCCATGACCGTCTCCTTGCAGACAATGCCGGTAACCTCTGACACTATAGTGTGTATCGGCAATGGGCAAAGAGCGTAATCGTGGAACAGGAACACAGGATAGACGTCAAGCAGGCGCTGCGCGTCTTCGACAAGGCCACCAGGGAAGGCGTCAGGGACGGCGACGGCTGGCGCTACCGCGGCCTGACCGTGAGTACGGATTTCGACGGCTATACGGTGTTTATCAACTCGGCCAGGGTGCAGCTGACCGTTTTCTTTCACAACAAGTACACGGTCGATTACCAGAACGCGCACGACCTGCAGGAATTTGTCGACCTGCTGGAAAAACTCGACCGGGATTGAGCCCCCTGTAGGAGCCTGCTTGCAGGCGATCAAATCGCCGGGGGCGATTTGGCGCAGCGAAGCTGCCCGACGGAGCGAGCCCTGGGATATGCCCAGCGAAAGACCGGACTCCCGCGGCCTTCGCCTGCAAGCGGGCTCCTACAAACCAATACAAGCCGCTGGAACGCTATTTAGGCACTCCGCTGTGAAAACGGAATTCGCCGTCCTCCCCCTCGACCAGCTCGCGCTCCACTTCCAGCAGCTGCCGCACCCGCGGCTCTATGTCCTCGGCTGTCGCCTTCCGGGCCAGCGTCAGGTAATCGCGGAAGTGGCGCGCCTCCGACTTCAGCAGTGACAGGTAGAACTTCTGCAGCTCCTCGTCCAGGTGCGGCGCTATACGCGCGAAGCGCTCGCAGGAGCGCGCCTCGATGATGGCGCCGCAGATCAATGTGTCCACCAGGCGTCCCGGCTCCTGGGAGCGCACCTGCGCGCGCAGACCCGCGGCGTAGCGGGAGGCGCTGATATGGGGATAGTCGATGCCGCGTTTCTGCATAATCGCCAGCACCTGCTCGAAGTGGCGCAACTCCTCCCGCGCCAGGCGCGACATCTTGTTCAGCAGCTCGAAATTGTCCAGATAGCGGAACATCAGGTTCAGCGCCGTGCCCGCAGCCTTCTTCTCGCAGTTGGCGTGGTCCACCAGCATCAGCTCCGGCTCCGCCAGGGCCGCCTGCACCCAGGCGTCCGGGGTCGGGCACAGCAGGAAATCGTGGATGGCGGACAGATCGGGGACTTGGGCGTTCATGGAAATTGCGACACTGCTTGGGAAAGCGCGGGATTATAGCCATCCGGCGCGGGAAATTCAGTGTCGCGGCTGCGCCGTCTTCACCAGCCCGCAGTGCTCGGCCACCTCGTCGCGGTATTTGAGCCAGGCGTGCAGCACCAGCCCCATCCAGTGCAGCACCAGGGGGCGCGCCGATTCGTCCACATAGTCCAACATCAGGTGCCAGGCCGCCTTGCGGTGCCCGCCCTCCACCTGGTGGTGCACCCGGCTCAGGGCCAGGTTCTGCACCGGCAGGCCGTAGTGTTTGACCAGCGGATGCTCCGAGGGCGCAAACTGCGGCCGCCGCGGCGCGCCCGGCTCCAGCTCGCCGCGCTCGTATTCCGTACCCTCGAGAAATATCGTCGTCACCGCCGCGCCCACCTCCCAGCCGTGACCTCCGGTGGCGTCGTCCAGCAGCGCGCGGAACTCCGCCGCCGCCGGCAGCAGCTGCACATGCTTGAAGCGGTCCAGGTTCATGCCCAACCCGCGGGGGTACTCGAGGAACAGCTCCGGGTGCGGCCGGCTGCCGCTCAGGCCGCCGGTCTCCTCCTCGTAGATGTTTTCCGCCAGCTCCCGGCGCACCGCGGCAAGCGGGCACTGGGTATAGGCGCGCGCGATCAGTATCGGGAAGTCGCGCACATAGGTGCCGTACTCCTGCTCCAGGTGGATATGCAGCCGCTCCTTGGGCACCTGCCCGCCGGTAAACGCCGGCCAGGCCCAATGCGACTTGCGCTCCATCACCCGCAGCAGTCCCTCTTTGAATTCCGAGCGGTTCATACCGGGCAATGGTAGGCGGGACGGCAGTTGCCCAGTAGCCCCCCGCCCCAATCAACCGGGCGCGGTATTTCCGTGGGTGGGGAGCTGTTAACGGCAAATTGATAACGGCTTATTAAGTGGGTTAATATTTTACCCATGAATTGAACCGGAAAACCGATAGATGACCGATCACCGCAAACTGGCGGCGACTGTTCCGCCGCTGCTGGAGCGGCTCCATGCCAGTGCCGCGGCCCTGCGCCAGTCCGTCGAGCGGCTGCAGGCTTCGCCCAAGCCCTGGCAGCACTACCTGCTGCAGCCGCCCTTCGCCCGGGACGCGGCGGAGCGCCTCGGCGGCAGTTTCGACCAGCCCTTCGCCCTCGCCGGTGCCCTCTTCGCACAGCTGGACTACTGCGACCCGCCGGGCGCCGGCGACGCCCGCGCCACGCTGCAGATTCCCGGGCTGCTGGCGGTACCGCCCGACACCCTCACCCTGGCCCGGCAACTAAACGCAGACAAGGAGGCCTTCGCCAAGGCCATCGCCGAATACAAGGCCGCCCTGGCCGAGCGCCCCGCCCCGGAGCGGGACCGCAGTGTGCGTGAGCTGCTCGCGGCCGCCGGCCACCCGCGCGCGCACCTGCGCCACTGCTACCGCCAGGTGCTGCTGTGCCCGGAGCGGCCGGATGCGATTGCGCTGTCCTGGATCAAGGCGCGCAAGTCGATTCGCAAGGTGGCGGTGCAGTGGTGCGAAAGAAAACTGCTACAGCTGGACCCGCAGGGCGCGGACCCGGGCATCCAGTACCAGCGCCAGCTGCTGGCCGGGCTGCACCGGAGCCAGCACGGGGACCTGCGCCAGGTACAGGTGCAGAGCCGGCCGAACCTGCAGGTGGCGGAGATATTCCGCGATGGCGACGGGGAGACTTACCGGCAGGTGGGCTACGCGGCCATGCCGGTACTAGTGCTGGCGGACGAGAGCGGCCGGCTGCCGGACTTTACCCGCGTCGACCACCAGCCGAGCCAGAGCCGGCGGCGACAGCGGCGGGATCTGGCGATCTCCTCGGAAGCATTTTTACCGGCGCTGCGGGTCTTTCTGCGAAAATAGCGCGCAAGGCGAGCCTATCTCAGGCCTGCTGCAGCCCGGGAGCGACGAAGCGCTGGTAGTAGGCCACCGACAGCGCGTAGAAATCCTCGTCGATGCGCCTGCGCAACTCCACCAGGGGTACGCCGAGCGCCTGAGGCGTCGGCTTTAGGCCGTAGTGGGCGGGATTCTCTATCTGGCTGGCGCCGGCGCGCAGCAGATCGAACACCCAGCAGTAGGGGTTCTGGGTCTCGTCGAAGCGGATCTGCTGGTGGCGCAGCTGCGCCAGCAGCAGGTTCTGATCCACTATCTCCAGTTGGCTGCGCACCGCGTTGGCCAGGTAGCCCTCGCGGCGCTCGGCGATAATCCGCCGCTGGTCCTCGGAGTAGGCATTCCAGTCGATCACCTCGTGGGCGAAACGCTTGCAGCCGCGGCAGACGTCGTCGCCAATGCCGGTGGAGCAGACGCCTATGCAGGGGGTGCGGACTTTTTTGTACATCGATCAACCAAGCCGGCCTGAAAAACGTGGCGGGTAGACTATTTTGTTTGGATTCCGAAAGGAAGATCGCAGCCCACGAATTAACCAAGATTCACCAAACAAATAGTGACAATTCGCGTAAGTTATTGATTTTTCAATAAACTTAACAGCATTAGGGCTTTACTGTAGAATTCGCCACCCGCCTCCAGCGGCACGAATGCAAAAAATCCCGGCACAGAGAAAAACGATCGGGAATTCCATCCGCTGTTGGTGCCACCCCACACACCAAGAGGGACTAATCCGTGCTTGAAGCCTATCGCAAACACGTCGCCGAACGCGCCGAACAGGGTATTCCGCCGAAGCCGCTGGACGCCGAACAAGTGGCCGGCCTGGTTGAACTGCTGAAGAATCCCCCCGCCGGCGAGGAACAGGAACTGGTAGAACTGCTCACCCACCGGGTACCGCCGGGTGTGGACGAGGCGGCCTATGTCAAGGCCGGCTTCCTGTCTGCCATCATCAAGGGCGAAGCGGAGTCCCCGCTGATCGATCGCGAGCACGCGGTCAAACTGCTGGGCCAGATGCTGGGCGGCTACAACATCGCCACCCTGGTCGAACTGCTGGACGACGCCGATCTGGGCGAGCTGGCCGCCGAGCAGCTGAAAGGCACCCTGCTGATGTTCGACGCCTTCCACGACGTAGAGGAGAAGGCCAAGGCCGGCAATGAAAACGCCAAGGCCGTGATCCAGTCCTGGGCCGACGGCGAGTGGTTCACCAAGCGCGACAAGGTGCCGCAAAGCATCAAGGTCGCCGTGTTCAAGGTGACCGGCGAAACCAACACCGACGACCTGTCCCCTGCCCCGGACGCCTGGTCCCGCCCGGATATCCCCCTGCACGCGCTGGCCATGTACAAAATGCCGCGCGAAGGCCTGGAGCCGGAAGAGCCCGGCGTCAAGGGCCCGCTGAAGCAGATCGAAGAAGTCAAGGCCAAGGGCCTGCCGGTGGCCTTCGTCGGCGACGTGGTCGGCACCGGCTCCTCGCGCAAGTCCGCCACCAACTCCGTGCTCTGGTACTTCGGCGAAGACCTGCCCGGCGTGCCGAACAAGAAAGGCGGCGGCATCTGCATCGGCGGCAAGGTGGCCCCGATCTTCTACAACACCATGGAAGACGCCGGCGCACTGGTGTTCGAAGCACCGGTGGACGAGCTGAACATGGGCGACATCATCGAGATACGCCCCTACGACGGCAAGATCCTGAGCGAGGATGGCAAGGTGCTGTCCGAATTCAAACTGAAGTCCGAAGTGCTGCTGGACGAAGTGCAGGCCGGCGGCCGCATCAACCTGATTATCGGCCGCGGACTGACCGGCAAGGCCCGCGAATCCCTCGGCCTGCCCCCCTCCGACCTGTTCCGCAAGCCGGAGCAGCCGAAGGACACCGGCAAGGGCTATACCCTGGCGCAGAAGATGGTCGGCAAGGCCTGCGGCATGGAGGGCGTGCGCCCCGGCACCTACTGCGAGCCGAAGATGACCACCGTGGGCTCCCAGGACACCACCGGCCCGATGACCCGCGACGAACTGAAAGACCTGGCCTGCCTGGGCTTCTCCGCGGACCTGGTGATGCAGTCCTTCTGCCACACCGCCGCCTACCCCAAGCCGGTGGATATCGACACCCAGCACACCCTGCCCGACTTCATTATGAACCGCGGCGGCGTGTCCCTGCGCCCCGGTGACGGCATCATCCACAGCTGGCTGAACCGCATGCTACTGCCCGACACCGTCGGCACCGGCGGCGACTCCCACACCCGCTTCCCGATGGGCATCTCCTTCCCGGCCGGCTCCGGTCTGGTGGCCTTCGCCGCCGCCACCGGCGTAATGCCGCTGGATATGCCGGAATCGGTACTGGTGCGCTTCAAGGGCGAGATGCAGCCCGGCATCACCCTGCGCGACCTGGTGCACGCCATCCCCTACTACGCGATCCAGCAGGGCCTGCTGACCGTGGAGAAGAAGGGCAAGAAGAACATCTTCTCCGGCCGCATCCTCGAGATCGAGGGCCTGGACAACCTGACCGTCGAGCAGGCGTTCGAGCTGTCTGACGCCTCCGCCGAGCGCTCCGCCGCCGGCTGTACCATCAAACTGCCGGAAGAGGCCATCGCCGAATACCTGCGCTCCAACATCACCCTGCTGCGCTGGATGATCGCCGAGGGCTACGGCTCCAAGCGCACCCTGGAGCGCCGCGCGCGCGCCATGGAAGAGTGGCTGGAGAACCCGCAGCTGATGGAAGCCGACAAGGACGCCGAGTACGCCGCGGTGATCGAGATCGACCTGGCCGAGGTGAAAGAGCCGATCGTCTGCGCCCCGAACGACCCGGACGACGCCCGCCTGCTGTCCGAAGTGGCCGGCGACAAGGTGGACGAGGTGTTCATCGGCTCCTGTATGACCAACATCGGCCACTTCCGCGCCGCGGGCAAGCTGCTGCAGCAGCACAAGGGCGGCATCTCCACCCGCATGTGGATCGCTCCGCCCACCAAGATGGACGAGCACCAGTTGATGGAGGAAGGCTACTACAACATCTACGGGGCCGCCGGTGCCCGCACCGAAATGCCCGGATGCTCCCTGTGTATGGGCAACCAGGCGCGCGTGGCCCCGAACAGCACCGTACTGTCCACCTCCACCCGCAACTTCCCCAACCGCCTCGGCGACGGTGCCAACGTGTACCTCACCTCGGCGGAACTGGCCTCCGTGGGCGCGATCCTCGGCAAACTGCCCACCCCGGAGGAATACCAGGAGTATGCGAAAAACATCAACTCCATGGCTGGCGAAATCTACCGCTACATGAACTTCGACCAGATTGAGGAATTCCAGAAATCTGCCGAAGAGGGCAAGCGGATCGCTGCTACTGAGATTCAGGAAGTCGCTGTTTAAGCGATAACCGGTCTCGCCCCGAAAAGCCCCGCCCTAAACGGCGGGGCTTTTTTTGGGTTCATCGCACTTTACCGGGAAACGCGGCTTTGATCTTTAGGAAGAAGTAGTCGTTGTCCCGGTATCCGTAGGCCGTGCGCTTGATCACCTTGATGCGGTTGTTCATGCTCTCCAGAACAGAGGTGTTTAGTCGGTAGGTAGCGCTGGCCACTATCCCCTCGACATAGCTGGACAACCTCCTGGCAAATCGCTGCACGGCCTCAAGGCCGCTTTCCCTGGC
>NZ_JBSWWT010000024.1:0-54737 GCF_056160225.1 Microbulbifer sp. ABF4_143 | reverse complement strand
GTCGAGGGGATAGTGGCCAGCGCTACCTACCGACTAAACACCTCTGTTCTGGAGGGCATGAACAACCGCATCAAGGTGATCAAGCGCACGGCCTACGGATACCGGGACAACAACTACTTCTTCCTAAAGATCAAAGCCGCGTTTCCCGGTAAAGTGCGATGAACCTTTTTTATTGCAGCAAATCGAATCAGCGGCGCGGGCGACCGCGCCCGCCGCCGTGACCGCCCCCGCGGCGCCCGCCGCGGCTGTCCCGGTCACCGTGGCTGCGCTGCACCTTGACCTTCGGCGGCGCCGCCAGCAGTTCCTCCGGCGGCACCTCGCATTTCAGCTTCTGGCCCAGCAGTTTCTCGATCGGCTCCAGGCGCATGGCGTCGTCCTCGCAGGCGAAGCTGATCGAGGTGCCCGTCTTGCCGGCGCGGCCGGTGCGGCCTATGCGGTGCACATAGTCTTCCGGCTCCTCCGGCAGCGTGAAGTTGACCACGTGGCTGATACCGTCGATATGGATACCGCGGCCGGCCACGTCGGTGGCCACCAGCACCTTGGTCACACCGGCCTTGAAGTCCTCCAGTGTGCGCACACGCTTGTTCTGCGCGATTTCGCCGGACAGCAGGCCGGCGGAGATGCCGTGGGCGATCAGGTTTTCGTGCAGGCGGCGGCACTGGTCGCGGCGGTTGGCGAATACGATCAGGCTGTCCACGGCGTCGCTCTGCAGTATGTTGTACAGCAGCGGGTACTTCTCCTCACTCGCGACCAGATACACACGCTGCTCGACACTGTCGGTGGCGACCCGCTCCGGCTCGATTTCGACAATCACCGGATCGTCGGTCCACTGCTCCACCAGGGAATCCACTTCCGGCGTAAAGGTGGCGGAGAAGAACATCGTCTGGCGGTGGGTCTTGCGCGGTGTCTGGCGGACGATGCGGCGCACCTGGGGGATAAAGCCCATATCCAGCATGCGGTCGGCCTCGTCGATCACCAGTATCTCCACCTGATCCAGGTAGCAGTCGCGGTTGCTGGCGAAGTCCAGCAGGCGGCCGGGGGTCGCGACGAGGATATCCACCAGGCGCTCGTTCAGGTTGCGCTGCTGCTTCTGGTAGTCCATGCCGCCCACCAGGGTGTGGATCTCCAGATCGGTGTATTTGCACAGGGCCTTGGCGTCGTCGGCGATCTGCATCACCAGTTCGCGGGTCGGTGCTATGATCAGCGCGCGCGCCTCGCCGGCGTAGCGCTCGCCCTCGAAGGGGTTCTTGAGCAGGTCGTCGATGATCGTGATCAGGAAGGCGGCGGTCTTGCCGGTACCCGTCTGGGCCTTGCCCACCAGGTCGTGGCCGTTGAGGGTGTGCGGCAGGGAGCGACCCTGGATCGGCGAGCAGTACTGGAAGCCCAGGTCGTGGATAGCGCGCATCAGCGGCAGCGGCAGATCCAGGTCGTGGAAGCGTACCTTGCCCTCCTGCTCCGGGACCTTGAAGTCGTCCAGGGACCAGGGCGCGCCCCGATCGGCCTTGGCTTTCGCGCCCTTGCCGGTGCGGCGGGAGCGGCCCTTGTCCGCACCGGCCCGGGCCGCCTTCTCGCCCCGGGGCTCGGCGCCTTCGGGCTTCCGGCTCTTTTCGGGCTTCTGGCCCTGCTTGCCTTTAGGCTGGGGCTTTTTCTCCCCCCGCTGAGGGCTCTCTTCCCGGCGCTGAGGGCTCTCTCCCCCCCGCTGAGGGCTCTCTCCCCCCCGCTGAGGGCTCTGCTCGTCTTTGGACGCGGATCGGCGGAACAGCTTTCCTATCAAGTGCAATACTCGCTCAAATGCTTAATTAATCGGCGAGTATACCACCTATCCCGTAAGGTTCAGCTTTCTGTCCGGCCGCAGTGGCGGCAGATCCAGTAGTCCAGGCTGAAGAAACGCCCGGCGCCGCTGAACAGCAGAGACAGCAGCATGATGAAGTAGGTGGCGGCGAACTCTATGCCGTTCTTCAGTATCGTGAAGTTACCGGCCTCGGTCAGCCAGTCGTAGTGACCGTACTCCTTCAGCAGTTCCACCGCCTTCTCCTTGCGCACCGCGGCCTCCGCGATCAGGTCCTTGCGCCACTCCCAGGGCATGACCAGCGTCTGGTCCGGCAGCGCGGACCAGCCGTACTGCCAGTGAGCGGTTGCCGCCGCCACCGCCATCACGAACATCAGTGGTATCGCCGCCAGGCGCACCCCCAGGCCCAGCAGCAGCGCTATGCCGCCGAGCAGTTCCGTCAGCGCCGCCAGCCAGGCCATCAGCAGCGGCGCCGGCAGCCCCAGCCCCCAGTCCGGATTGCCAAACCAGGCGGCCACATCGCCGATATGCTGGACCTTGTTCATGCCGGAGAGAATGAATATCGGTGCCAGATAGATGCGCAGCGCCAGCGGCCCCAGCCAGTCCACCTTGCGCACCCAGCGCAGAAAAACCCCGTACAGCCGATTGAACCAGCCCATTGCCGCCTCCATAATTCGCTCCTCATCGTTAGCGTCGTTTTCCCTTTGTCGGCGCGACGCTCCAGCAGTTACACATCCCTATGCCGAAACTCTTCCGCCGGGCCACCGCCACCGAACTCTCACACCTGACAACGTTGGGCGGACCACTGGTGGTCAGCAACCTGGCCGTGGTGAGCATGGGTGTGACCGATACTATAGTCGCCGGCCGCGCCGGCGAGGTGGATCTGGCCGGACTGGCGCTGGGCTCCAGCATCTGGGCGGTGTGCGCGGTGACACTGATCGGCCTGCTGGCGGCGGTATCGCCGCTGGTGGCACACCTGCGCGGCGCACGCGACGAGCAGGGCTGTGCCACGCAACTGCAGCAGGCGCTGTGGATTGCGCTGGTGGGCGGCCTTGTCGTCGTTGGCGCCCTGCTGGCGGTGCCCTGGTGGAGTCAGTGGATAGATACCGAGGAGCCGGTGCGCCGGGTGATGCAGCAGTATCTGCTGGCGCTCGCCACCGGCACCCTGCCCTTCGCCGCCGGCACGGCCCTGCGCGGCTACTGCGAGGGCATGGGCCAGGTGCGCCCGGTGATGCGCATCTACCTGACCGCGGCGGTGCTGAATATCCCCCTGGATATCCTCTTCGTGTTCGGCGCCGGCCCGATACCGGCCATGGGCGGCGCCGGCTGCGGCTGGGCCACGGCGCTGGTGAGCTGTTCCATCGCCGCGGCGCTCTTCTGGCACGCGGGCAGCGATCCCGTCTACCGCGCCCTGCAACTCCGGCTGCTGCCACCGCGGCCGCACTGGCCGACGCTGCGGCACCTGCTGGCGGTGGGCCTGCCCATCTGTGTCGGCGCGGCCAGCGAGGTGACCTTTTTCGCCAGCCTGACGGTACTGCTGGCCTCCTATGGCGCAACCGTGGTGGCGGCGCACCAGATAGGCCTGAATATCGGCTCCATCTTTTACCTGGTGGCGCTGGCGCTGGCGCAGGCGCTCTCCATCCGCACCGCGCAGCTGCTCGGCCAGGGGCGTCCGAAGCGGGCCCGCTTCGCCAGCTTTGTCGGTGTCGGCAGCGGGCTCGTCTACGCGCTGGGCACCGGGATACTGCTGATCGCCCTGCGCCACCCGTTTGTGCTCGCCTACACCAGCAACACCGACATCATCGCCGTGGCGGTCAACCTGCTGCTGCTGTGCGCCGCCTTCCAACTGGTGGACGTAGCCCAGGCCATGGCCTGGGGGGCGCTGCGCGGCTACAAGGACACCCGCATGCCCATGTACCTGCAGCTGTTCTCCTACTGGCTGGTGGGGCTGAGCTGCGCCTACTGGCTGGGGGAGAACTACTGGGGCGTCTACGGCTACTGGGTCGGCATCTGCATCGGCCTCGGCACCGCCTCAGTGCTGCTCGGTCTGCGCCTGTGGCGCACCAGTCGCAAGGCGATCGGAACCGCCCGACGGCACTGACGGCCATATTTCGTCGCCGGCGCCGGGAACGCTTTCGCTATAATCGCGCTCCAACCCCTACGACTGGCGCCAATTGCCGCCGATAGCCACAATCACCGGAGTCTTTGAATGTTGTTGCGCTCGCCTTTGAGCCGATTTCGCCACACCACGCCCTTCCCCCGACTGACATTGGCGGCCCTTCTGCTGATCTCCGCCCAGGCACTGGGCCTGACCGAGGCGGAGGAGGCCCAGGACACCCCCGAGCAGCAAACCGAAAGCCGGCAGCCGGACCGGCCTCAGGCGGAAACGCCGGAAGCGGCCGCTGCGGATGGGGATCAGGCGCTCCAGCAGGGCGCCACAGAGACGCTGCCCCAGGCGGAAAATCTGCAACTGGACCAGCCGATCGAGGAACTGGAGCCGGCGCCGGCACAGCCGGAGCCGCAAAAAGCGCAGGCCGCGGAGGAAAAGAAGGAGGAGCCAAAAGCCACCAGCGAACAGCGCCAGACCGACGCAGCCGCGGAGCAGGCCAAGCCCCTGCGCCTGCTCGGCGCCGAGGTGCCGCCGGCCACCGCGACGCGCCTGGCCTGGTCCCCGTCCCAGCATTTCGAGGGCGTCTACAGTTCCACCCCGGTACTGGTGGTCAACGGCGCCAAGCCGGGCCCGACCCTGTGTCTGACCGCGGCGGTGCACGGCGACGAACTGAACGGCATAGAGACGGTGCGCCGGGTCATGTACGACCTGGACGCCAACAACCTGAGCGGCGCCGTGATCGGCGTGCCCATCGTCAACCTGCAGGGCTTCCACCGCGGCTCCCGCTACCTGACCGACCGCCGCGATCTGAACCGGCACTTCCCCGGCGACCCCAACGGCTCCTCGGCGTCGCGCATCGCCTACTCGTTTTTCCACGAGGTGGTCAGCCACTGCAACGCGGTGGTGGACCTGCACACAGGCTCCTTCTACCGCACCAACCTGCCGCAGCTGCGCGGCGACCTGAAGAACCCCAAGGTGGTCAAGCTGACCAAGGGCTTCGGCTCCACCGTGGTACTGCACAGCGACGGCGCCAAGGGCACGCTGCGCCGCGCCGCGGTCGAGGCCGGCATTCCCACCGTGACCCTGGAGGCGGGTGCGCCGATGGTGCTGGACGAACCGTCCGTCAGCCACAGCGTCAAGGGTATCCGCACCCTGCTGAACCAGCTGGGCATGGTGGCCAAATTCCGCCTCTGGGGCGATCCGGAGCCGGTCTACTACAACTCCACCTGGCAGCGCGCCACCACCGGCGGCATCATCTTCAGCGAGGTGGAACTGGGCGAGTTTGTACGCAAGGGCGATCTGCTCGGCACCGTCACCAACCCGATCACCAATGTGCGCACCGAGATCCGCTCCCAGTACAACGGCCGCATCCTCGGCATGGCCATGAACCAGGTGGTGCAGCCGGGCTTTGCCGCCTACCATATCGGCATTCAGGCGCCGCAGGAGCAGATAAGCCCGCCGGAGGAAGTTACCGCGGAGAGCGAGCAGACGGAATCCGCCGCGGACGCGGCGCCGGCGGAAGACGAGAGCCTGTCCGACGAGACCGCGAACGGGGCCGAGCCGCTCGAGAGCGAGTCATCCGACAGCGACGGCAGGGACGAAGACTGACCGGAATTGGCGTAACGAGACTTGCACAGGCTGGGCAAAGCCCATTCCCAGGCTGCTGACAAAGTCCGGAAACCGGAATTGAAGGCAAAGTGCTAGGGAACCTCTGATTAAGTCCGTGATGTCTCTGCGGGGCTTTCAGAGGTTCCCTAGGACGGGTATTTCGAACCGTCGCCGACGGAACGTACAGGGATGTATTTACAGCGTTTCGAAATACCCGTCCTAGCGCTTTGCCGCCACAGCCCTGCCTGGAGCGACGGGAGTCATTTATCAACGCCCAGAGGATAAGCAAAGCCCATCCCCCATTCACGCCTCGGTGAGCGCGGTCAGCCGGATCGGTTCCGGCTGCAGCGTGATATGCTCGATATCGAAGCGTTTGATCAGCGTCTCGCGCAGCCGCTCCAGCACCGCCGGCCAGGCCTGTAGATCGTCGACGACGATATGCGCCGACAGGGAGATGGTGCTGGAATCGAGGCGCCAGATATGCAGGTCGTGCACCGAGCGCACCCCGTCCACCGCCGCCAGCGTCTCCCCCACCACCGGCAGACTCAGCTCCCGCGGCACCCGCTCCATCAGCACGTCCACCGCGTCGCGCAGCAGGCGAAGGCTGGAAAACAGGATCAGCAGGCAGATCAGTATTGACAGCAGCGGGTCCACCGGCAGCCAGCCGGTGAAATAGATCACCGCGCCGGAAACCAGTGCCGCCACGGAGCCCAGCAGGTCGCCCATCACATGCAGCAGCGCACCGCGGATATTCAGCGTCTGCTCGCCGCGGTGCAGCGTCCAGGCCACCAGCAGGTTCACCAGCAAACCGATAAACGCGATCAGCATCACCGTGCCGCCGGCAACCGGTCGCGGGTCGCGCAGGCGATCGACCGCCGCAATGCAGATACCGATCACGATCAGCAGCATAAAGACCGCGTTGACGATCGCCGCCAGTACCTCGGCCCTGCCCCAGCCGAAGGACATCTCGCGGTCCGCCGGCTTCTGCGCCAACAGCGCAGCCACCGCCCCCAGGGCCAGCGACAGGGAATCGGTGGCCATATGGCCGGCGTCGCCCAAGAGCGCCAGGGAGCCGGACAGCCAGCCGCCGACCGCCTCCACCATCGCAAACGCAAAGGTGATGACGAGCCCCCAGACCAGCGGGCGCAAATGGCCGCTGCCGCGGCGGTGGTGGACGTGATCGTGCACGAATTCCCTCCCGGTGAGTTCAGTTTTTTGTAGGAGCGGCCCATGGCCGCTCCTACGGGATGCATTTCCGGCCCAGTGCCAGCCGCTCCCAGCCGGAATAGTCCCTGCGGCTCTCGATATTCTCGAACCCGGCAGCGGCAAAAATATCGCGCACAGCCTGCGCCTGCTGCCAGCCGTGCTCGACCAGCAACCAGCCGCCGGGCGCCAGATACTCAATGCTCTTTTGCGCGATCAATTCGATATCCGCAAGCCCCTGACGCCCCGCCACCAGCGCCGAGCGCGGCTCGAAGCGCACGTCGCCCTGGCCCAGGTGCGGGTCCGCGGCGTCGATATAGGGCGGGTTGCTGACAATCAGGTCGAATTGCTGCGGCGCTATATCGGCGAACCAGTCGCTCCGCACCATCTCGACATTGTCGAAGCCGAGCACGCGGCGGTTCTCCCGCGCCAACGCCAGTGCTTCGGGGGACTTTTCCGCGGCGACTATCCGCCAGCCCGGCCGCTCCGAGGCCAGCGCCAGCGCGATCGCGCCGGTGCCGGTACCCAGATCCAGCGCGCGCAGTTTTTCCTGCGGGCACAGCGCCAGCGCGGTTTCCACCAGCAGTTCGGTCTCCGGGCGCGGTATCAAGGTGGAGGGGTCTACCTTCAGCGGCAGCGACCAGAATTCCCGCTCGCCGGTCAGATGCGCCACCGGCTCGCCGTTCTTGCGGCGCTCGAGCAGCGCGTCGAACCGCTTCTGCTCGCTTTCCGTCAGTTCGTATTCCGGCCAGGTATAGAGCCAGGTGCGCGGGCGGCCGAGGATGTGGCCGAGCAGGATTTCCGCATCCAGGCGGGCGCTGTCGCTTTCACTGAGCTCCGCGCTGCGGGCGAGGTTTTGTTTAACGTTGGCCATATTGGTTCTGCAGGAGCGGCCCGCGGCCGCGATCGGATTTTCAGTAATCGGCAAGCTCAGATCGCGGCCAACGGCCGCTCCTACGTGGTGTGCATCCGGTCACTGACCCAGCGCCGCCAGCTGATCCGCCTGGTGCTCGGTGCGCAGCGGCTCTATGACCTCTTCCAGCGCGCCCTGCATGATTTCGTCCAGCTTGTACAGGGTCAGGCCTATGCGGTGGTCGGTGACGCGGCCCTGGGGGAAGTTGTAGGTGCGGATGCGCTCGGATCTGTCGCCACTGCCAACCAGGTTGCGGCGCGCGTCGGAGATCTCCCGGGCTGCGGCGGCCTCCTGCTCGCTGGAGAGCTTGGCCTGCAGCAGCGCCATGGCCTTGGCGCGGTTCTTGTGCTGGGAGCGCTCGTCCTGACACTCAACCACTATGCCGGTGGGAATGTGCGTCAGGCGCACCGCCGAATCCGTTTTGTTCACATGCTGGCCGCCGGCGCCGGAGGCGCGGTAGGTGTCCACGCGCAGGTCCGCCTTGTTGATCTCGACGGCGTCGCGTTCGTCCGGCTCCGGCATCACCGCCACGGTGCAGGCGGAGGTGTGGATGCGCCCCTGGGACTCGGTCTCCGGCACCCGCTGCACCCGGTGCGCGCCGGATTCGAATTTCAGCTTGCCGTAGACGCCCTCGCCGGCCACGCGGGTGATGATCTCCTTGTAGCCGCCGTGTTCGCCCGGGTTCTCGCTGATAATCTCGATGCGCCAGCCCTGCTTCTCGGCGTAGCGGGAGTACATGCGAAAGAGATCGCCGGAAAAGATGGCCGCCTCGTCGCCGCCGGTGCCGGCGCGAATCTCCAGGAAGACGCTCTTGCGGTCATTGGGGTCCTTGGGCAGCAGCAGCGTCTGCAGCTCCCGCTCCAACGGCTCCAGCTGCGCCTCGGCCTCGCGCAACTCCTCCTGCGCCATCTCGCGCATCTCGGGGTCGCTCTCGTCGAGCATCTCCCGCGCCGCGGCCATATCCTCCTGCAGCTGCCGGTAGCGGTTGTAGCACTTGACCACCTCCTCCAGCTCGGCGTACTCGCGGGACAGATCGCGGAACTGCTCCTGGTCGGAGATGACACCGGCGTCGCCGAGCAGTGCGGACACCTCCTCGTGGCGCTCCACCAGGTTGTCCAGTTTGTTTAACAGCGAGTCTTTCATCCGTCTTTCTTCTCAAATTCGATCTCGGGGAGCGGTTCCAGCCCGACGATTTCCCGTGCGATGCGCAGCCGCTCCAGATCCCCTTCGGCGGTGGCGCGCTTGAGGCTGACCGTGGGCGCGTGTATCAGCTTGTTGGTCAGCGAGCGGGTCAGCTGCTCGAGCAACCGCCGCGGGTCCTCACCTTTTTCCAGCTGCGCCAGCGCCCGCTCCAGCTCGGCGCCGCCGATCTCCTGGGCGCGCCGGCGATAGGCTCGAATGCTGTCCACGGCGCCCAGGGCGCGGTGCTCGCGCATATAGTCGGCGGCGGCGGCCTCGACGATGGCGTGTGCGGCCTCGGCGGCCTTCTCCCGCGAGCGCTTGCCCTCGTCGATCACGCCGCGCAGGTCGTCCACGGTATACAGGTAGACGTCGTCCAGCTGGCCCACCTGCGGTTCTATATCCCGCGGCACGGCAATATCCACCATAAACACCGGGCTGTGGCGGCGCTGCTTCAGCGCCGATTCCACCGCGCCCTTGCCGAGAATCGGCAGCTGGCTGGCGGTGGAGCTGATAACGATATCCGCGCGCGGCAGATGCTCGGGGATATCCGCCAGCAGTATCGCCTCGGCGCCGAAGTTCTCCGCCAGCTGCTGGGCCCGGTTCAGAGTGCGGTTGGCGACGATCAGTTGTTTGACCCCCTGCTCCAGCAGGTGGCGCGCCACCAGCTCGATGGTCTCGCCGGCGCCGATCAACAGCGCCGTCTGCTGGCCCAGGTCGGTGAAGATACGCGAGGCCAGGGACACGGCCGCGTAGGCCACGGACACCGGGTTCTCGCCGATGGCGGTCTCGGTGCGCACCTTCTTCGCCACCGCAAACACCTGCTGGAAGACACTGTGCAGCAGGCTGCCGACGCTGCCGCTCTCCCGCGCCACCGCGTAGGCGGACTTGATCTGGCCGAGGATCTGCGGCTCGCCGAGCACCAGCGAGTCGAGCCCGCAGGCCACCCGCATCATATGGCGCACCGCGGCTTCGCCGCTGTAGCTGTAGCTGCAGCCCTGCAGCTGCTCCCGCGGCACCCGGTGGTAGTCGGCCAGCCAGTCCAGCAGCCGCTCGCGGTCCACCTCGCCGTAGATCTCGGTGCGGTTGCAGGTGGACAGTATCGCCAATTCGGAACAGTTCAGCGCCTTGCGCGCGTCCGCCAGGGCGCCGGGCATCACCTCGGGGGCAAAGGCCACCCGCTCGCGCACCTCGATCGGCGCGCTGTCGTGGTTGATACCCAGGGCGAGGATAGGCATAGATTCCCGTCGCGTTAAATCTCGAGGTGCGAATAGACCCGGAAACCGCACAAAGCGCCCGCTGTGCGCGCTGGAACCGCCCCGCCGGGGGCGCTGGTGAGAATTCCGGGCCGACGTTGGGGGCGCATTTTCCCGGGCGGCCGCGCCGCTTGCAAGGTCGGCGGGCGGTTTAATTTGACGCAGACTTGGCTGCGGCACCGCCGCCGGTCGGCCGGCGCAGGCAAATCGCGACTAGAATTATACGGCGATAAACGCCACTCTCGCCGCGCAGGGGCCCGCGCGCCGCCAAAGTACGGATACAACGCTATGCACCCTTCTCTTCGCCGGCACTCCGCCGGCCAGACAGTTCCATCCCTCCCGTCGCGCAAATTGCTGGCCGCCGCCCTGTGCCTGCTGGCAGGCGCCTGCGCGCAGCAGCCGACGCAGGACCAGCCGCCCGAGACACAGAGCGCGCCGCAGGCTCTGGCCGCAACGGAAGCGGCGGCCGAGGTCCAGGCGCGCCCCTTCCCGATCGATACCTTCTACACACTGCTGGTCGCCGAGGTGGCGGGCAATCGGGAGCAGTACGACGTGGCCCTGGCCAACTACTTCCACCAGGCCGAGCGCACCCAGGACGCCGGCGTCGCCGCCCGCGCCACGCGCATAGCGCGCTTCCTGAACGCGCGCCGGGCCGCCCTGCGCACCGCACAGCTGTGGGCGCAGCTGGAACCCGAGGACCCCGAGGCGCAGCTGGCCGCCACCGCGGAGCTGACCCTGGCCGGGGAGCTGGACACCGCCCTGGTGCACGCCGCCAAGGCCCTGGCGCTGGGCGGCGACGCGCCGCTGCAGTCCCTGGCCGCCACCGCCGTCTCCAACCGGGAGCAGGCCGAACGGGTGATGCCGGAGTTCCGGCGCCTGGCGCAGAAGTACCCGGAAAACGGCGAAGTGGTACTCGCCTACGCGATGATGCTGCGCGCCACCGAGCAGTACCCGCAGGCGCTGTCCCTGGTGCGCAGGGTACAGGAACAGAGCCCGGACCTGCTGGACGCCCCGCTGCTGGAAACGCACCTGCTGGTCGACCAGGGCCGGCGCAAGGAAGCCATCCAGCTGCTGGAAAAACTGGTCGCCATCCACCCGCGGGAGAGCCGCCTGCGCCTGCAGTACGCGCGCCTGCTGATACGGGAGGACCTCGGGCTGGCGCAGCAGCAGTTCGCGGAGCTGGTGAAACAGCACCCGAACGACGGCAACCTGATACTGTCGCTGGCGCTGATCCGCTTTGAGACCGACAGCCTGGGCGAAGCCAGGCCGCTGTTTGAGCGGCTGCTGCACCTGGACCAGCACCAGTCCGCGGCCCACTTCTACCTGGGCGCCATCGCCGAGCGGGAGGAGGATATCGCCACCGCCGTGACCCACTACCGCAAGGTGGAACCCGGCAACGACTACGTCGAAGCCATCACCCGCGGCACCAAGCTGTTGGCCGCCGCGGGCCGGGTCGACGACAACCGCGCCTGGTTTGCCGAGCTGCGCCAGCGCCACCCCCAGCAGGCGGAGCACTTCTACCTGATGGAGGCCGAGCTGTTGAGCGACAACGACCACCACCGGCAGGCGCTGGAGCTGGTGAACCAGGCCCTGGAAAGCAACGCTGACAGCGGCCGCCTGATCTACACCCAGGCCCTGCTCAGCGAACGACTGGGCAACACTGCCGCCTTCGAGCGGGGCATGCGCGCGCTGCTGCAGCGGGATCCGGACAACGCCACGATACTCAACGCGCTGGGCTACAAGCTGATCGAGGACGAATCCCGCCACGAAGAGGCGCTGGCACTGATCAGCAAGGCCCTGGAACTGCGCCCCGACGACCCGGCAATCATCGACAGCATGGGCTGGATACAGTACCGTCTCGGCAATTACGACGAAGCGGTCAAATATCTGCAGCGGGCACTGGAAAAACTGCCGGACCACGAGATCTTCGCCCACCTCGGCGAGGTGCTGTGGATGCAGGGCAACCGCGAGAAGGCCCGGGAGATCTGGCAGCGGGGCCTGAAGGTCAACCCGCAGAGCAAGATAATCCCGGCCGCGATGAAGCGCCTGCAAATCAACGAATCACTGGAACAGCATGTATCCGACAACTGAACCTTTCCGCGCGGCCGAGCGCCTCCGACTTCTCACACTGGCGGTGCTGGCCGCTTTGCTGAGCGCCTGTGCCGGCCAGCAGCCACAGCCCCCCACCAGCGCGGAATCCCCGGCGGCCCAGCTGCAGCACTGGACCATCAAAGGCAAACTCGGCGTGCGCTCGCCCAGTGACAACGGCAGCGCCAACCTGACCTGGCAACAGCAGTCGGCCCCCAACTACCGCATTCACCTGAGCGGTCCCCTCGGCGCCGGCGCGACGGTAATCGCCGGCTCCCCGGGCGGCGTCAGCCTGCAGCGCGGCGACGAACCGCCGCTGCAGGCGCGCAATCCGGTCGAACTCACGATGCAGACACTCGGCTGGCCGCTGCCGATCAACGAAATGTTCTACTGGGTGCGCGGCCTCCCCGCCCCCGGCCCCGCCGCCCAGCAGCAGCGCAACGCCCAGGGGCAGCTGCAGAGCCTGCGGCAGGCCGGCTGGCAGCTGAATTTCAGCGGCTACCAGAACCGCGGCCCCTATGTGCTCCCCACGCGCATCAACGCATCGACGCGCGGCGCGGCGGGGCCGGTGACGGTGAAGCTGGTGATCAAGGAGTGGCTCTTCTGAATGATGAATGATTCGGAAACATTTATATTCCGCATTCAGCATTTGCCACTCTGCATCAACTTATGTCTTTTCAGCTTCCCGCTCCCGCCAAACTCAACCTGATTCTGCGCATCCTCGGCCGCCGGCCCGACGGCTACCACGAATTGCAGACGCTGTTTCAACTGCTGGATTTCGGCGACTGGCTCGAATTCGAGCGGCGCGGAGGCAGTGAAATCAGCGTGGATGCCGGCAGCCTGGATATTCCGCTCGAGGAAAACCTGATCTATCGCGCCGCGCGGCTGCTGCAGCGGAAAACCGGCTGCGATAAGGGCGCGCATATCCGCCTGCAGAAAAAGCTGCCCCAGGGCGGTGGTATCGGCGGCGGCAGTTCGGACGCGGCCACTACACTGCTGGGGCTCAATCACCTGTGGGGCTGCGACCTGTCTCTCGACGCACTGGCGGAGCTGGGCCGGCAACTGGGGGCGGACGTACCGGTATTTGTGCGCGGCCGCACCGCCTGGGCCGAGGGTGTCGGCGAAAAACTGACGCCGGTGGTGACCGAGCCGCGCCACTACCTGGTGCTGGTGCCCGGCTGTCAGGTCAGTACCGCGGCAGTTTTTGGCCACCCGCGTTTGACAAGAGATTCCGCCGCAATTACATTAGCGCACCTTCGCGAGGGGGGGCTGGAGCAACACGCCGGCAACGACTGCCAGGCGCTGGTCGAAAGCCTCTACCCGGAAATCCGCGCAGCCAGAGAGTGGCTGCAGCAGTTCGCCAAGGCGCAACTGACCGGTACCGGAGCCTGCGTTTTCGCAGCTTTTGACTCGGCACAGGCAGCCAATTGCGCGCTCGCCGAACTGCCGGCGAAATGGCGCGGCTTTGTCGCCGCCGGGGTGCAGGAATCCCCCGCCCACCGGCAACTCGCGAAGATTGCGTCCACCACTTGAGGCGCAGACTTTACTGGGGCGTAGCCAAGCGGTAAGGCAGCGGGTTTTGATCCCGTCATGCGTAGGTTCGAATCCTACCGCCCCAGCCACTCTTTTAGTTTTGCCGGATTCATCCGTGAATCCGGCAAAAGCGCCAAGCGCGGCGCATGTCCGCACTTGGCTCGCGACAAATCAACAGGTTGATTTGCGGGCGACACATCCCTGTGCCGCTGTGAGCTCCGAATCGGGCTTGTATCAATTTTCCTTCGCGGCCGCCTGTGCCGCCGGCATAAAGGTGACGCAAACGCGCGCTAAGGAACCTTTGAAAAACGTAGCGAGCGGGCGGCTGGTGGTGGCCGCCGGAGCGCAGGAAGCGGAATGTACTTTTAGTACATGAGCATTCCGAGCACCGCCGGACGCCGCCAGGCGCACGCGCAGTAGTTTTTCAGAGGTTCCTCAACAGCTTTCACAATCGCAGGCATCTACACTTCACTTCCAGACAGAACCAAAGGAACTCTCAGTGGCTGACTTAATGGTCTTTACCGGCAACGCAAACCCGGAACTGGCACAGAAAATTGTCGACCATATGGCGATCCCCCTGGGCGAAGCGGTGGTCAAGCGCTTCTCCGACGGCGAGATTGCGGTGGAAATCACCGATAACGTGCGCGGCCGCGACGTCTTCGTGGTGCAGTCCACCTGTCAGCCCACCAACCGCAACCTGATGGAACTGATCCTACTGGTGGACGCCCTGCGCCGCGCCTCCGCCGGCCGCATCACCGCGGTGGTGCCCTACTTCGGCTACGCGCGCCAGGACCGCCGCGTGCGCTCCCAGCGGGTGCCGATCTCCGCCAAGGTGGTAGCCGACATGATGGTCAGCGTCGGTATCGACCGGGTACTGACCGTGGACCTGCACGCGGAGCAGATCCAGGGTTTCTTCGACGTGCCGGTGGACAACGTCTACGGCTCCTCGGTGCTGCTGGACGACATCGAGCGCCAGAAGTACGAGAACCTGGTGGTCGTATCCCCGGATATCGGCGGCGTGGTGCGCGCCCGCGCGGTGGCCAAGAGCCTCGACTGCGACCTGGCCATCATCGACAAGCGCCGCCCGGCGGCCAACGTGGCCGAAGTGATGAACATCATCGGTGAAGTCGACGGCCGCACCTGCCTGCTGGTGGACGATATGGTCGATACCGCCGGCACCCTGTGCAACGCCGCCAATGCGCTGAAAGAGCACGGCGCCACTAAGGTGGTGGCCTACTGCACCCACCCGGTACTGTCCGGCAACGCCATCGAGAATCTGAACAACTCAGTGCTCGATGAATTGGTGGTCACCGACTCCATCCCGCTCGGCGACAAGATGGAAAAGGCCCCGAAGATCCGCCAGCTGACCCTGTCCGCCATGCTGGCCGAATCCATGCGCCGCATCAGCAACGAGGAATCCCTGTCGGCGATGTTCCGCTGACCCCACTTTCCCCCCAAGGGCGAACCTTGCGTTCGCCCGGGGTGGGGCAACCCCACGCCCAATTCCTTGGCGGCTCTGCTACCGGGCTTGCGGGACACGCCGTGAATACATCCCTGTACGCTATCCACGGCCATCCTTGGCCGTGAAAGGTCCCGCAAACGAATACCGGCATCAGAGCCTTCGCATCAATCATACGAACTCTATCGGGCTTCCTCGTGGAAGCTGGATAAGTATCGGGACTAGATGCGAAGCCCCTGATGCCGATGGCTTTTTGCGGGACTGTCTGCGAGAGGGACCTCGCAGACAAGCCTACAGGGATGTATTCACGGCGTGTCCCGCAAAAAGCCATCGGTAGCAGGGGCGCCAGGGAGCTGACTGACTGCTGACTGGAGGGAGCGAAACCCGAGAACGCCCCACTGGCGCCAGCCCGCCACATCCCGTAGAATACGCGCCCGCCCGGCAGCAGCGCCGGGCTTTTACTATTGGATCGAAGCAATCCAATTTACAGCAACGCCAGGGCGGTCCGGTCGCAGGTCGCTCTGGGCAGACAACCCGAGGTTTACCCCATGTCTGATATCAAACTGAACGCCAGCGTCCGCAGCGACGAAGGGAAAGGTGCGAGCCGCCGCCTGCGTCGCCTGGAAGGCCGTGTCCCGGGCATCGTTTACGGTGGCAAGGCCGAGCCGCAGTCCATCTCCGTACTGCAGAAAGAACTGTTCAAGGCCCTGGAGAACGAAGCCTTCTTCTCCTCCGTCCTGAGCCTGGACATCGACGGCAAAGAAGACAAAGTGATCCTGCGCGATCTGCAGCGCCACCCGGCCAAGCAGCAGCTGCTGCACGTCGACTTCCAGCGCGTTTCCGCCAACACCAAGGTGCACATCAAAGTGCCGCTGCACTTCCTGAACGAAGACACCTGCAAGGGCGTCAAGGCTGGCGGCATCGTGTCCCACACCCTGACCGAGCTGGAAATCAGCGCTCCGGCCTCCAAGCTGCCCGAGTTCATCGAAGTGGACCTGGCCGACCTGGAAATGGACGGCGTGCTGCACATCTCCGACATCAAGCTGCCGGCCGGTGTCGAGTCTGTGGACCTGAGCCACGGCGCCGATCACGACCTGGTTGTAGCCTCTGTACACAAGCCGCGCGGCGCCATCGAAGCGGAAGCCGAAGGCGAGGCCGCTGAAGGCGAAGGCGAAGAGTAAGGGTCAACACCTTGACCAAGGCACCGGACACGCCAATCCAGTTGATCGTGGGCCTGGGCAACCCCGGCCCCGAATACGACCGGACACGCCACAACGCCGGTGCCGACTTTGTCGCCGAGTTGGCGCGCCACTACGGCGCCCAGCTCGCGCCGGACAGCAAGTACCGCGGCCTCAGCGGCCGCGTACGGATCGGCGGCCAGGAAGTGCGCCTGCTGATTCCGACCACCTATATGAATCGCAGCGGCCAGTCCGTCGGCCCGCTGGCAAACTTCTTCAAGATTCCCGCCCAAGCCATACTGGTCGCTCACGACGAGCTGGACCTGCCCCCGGGCACCGCGCGCCTGAAAGCCGGCGGCGGCCACGGCGGCCACAACGGGCTGCGGGACATCATCTCCGCGCTGGGCAACAATCGCGACTTTATGCGCCTGCGCCTCGGCATAGGCCACCCGGGCAGCGCCCGCGAGGTGGTCAACTATGTACTGCAGCGCGCTCCCAGAGCGGAACAGGAACAACTGGCCGACGCCATCGACCGCGCCGTCGATGTGATGCCCACTGCCGTATCCGGCGACTGGGGCGCGGCCATGAAAACACTGCACACCAACAGCAAATCGTAGGATGGCGTAACCGCGCGGCGGCCTTCCCCATCCATTCAACAGGATTCAGACCATGGGTTTTACTTGCGGTATCGTCGGCCTGCCCAACGTGGGCAAATCCACGCTGTTCAACGCCCTGACCAAGGCGGGCATCGACGCCGAGAACTTCCCCTTCTGCACCATCGAGCCAAACGCCGGTGTGGTACCGGTGCCGGACCCGCGCCTCGACAAGCTGGCGGAAATCGTCAAACCGCAGAAGGTGATCCCCACCACCATGGAGTTCACCGATATCGCCGGCCTGGTCGCCGGCGCCTCCAAGGGCGAGGGCCTGGGCAACAAGTTCCTGGCCAATATTCGCGAGACGGACGCCATCGCCCATGTGGTGCGCTGCTTCGAGGACGACAACGTCATCCACGTAGCCAACCAGGTGCACCCGGTGGCGGATATTGAGGTGATCAATACTGAACTGGCACTGGCCGACCTGGACACGGTGGAGAAGGCGCTGCAGCGCTACAGCCGCGCCGCCAAGGGCCAGGACAAGCACGCCATCAAGATGAAGGCGCTGCTGGAGAAAATCCTGCCGCACCTGGACGAGGCCAAGCCGCTGCGCTCCTTCGGCCTGTCCGACGACGAGCTGGCCGATCTGCGCGAGCTGAGCCTGCTGACCATCAAGCCGACCATGTATATCGCCAACGTAGACGAGGACGGTTTCGAGAACAACCCGCACCTGGACGCGGTGGCCGCCATCGCCGCCGAGGAGAATGCGGTGCTGGTGCCCATCTGCAACAAGCTGGAGGCGGAGATCGCCGAACTGGACGACGACGAGAAACAGGAGTTCCTCGAAGAGCTGGGCATGGAGGAGCCGGGCCTCAATAGAGTCATCCGCGCCGGCTACCAGCTGCTGGGCCTGCACACCTACTTCACCGCCGGCGTCAAGGAAGTGCGCGCCTGGACCATCCCTGTCGGCGCCACGGCGCCGCAGGCCGCAGGCAAGATCCACACCGACTTCGAGAAGGGCTTTATCCGCGCCGAGGTGGTCAGCTACGCCGACTTCGTCGCCCACAAGGGCGAGGCCGGCGCCAAGGAGGCGGGCAAGTGGCGCCTGGAGGGCAAGGACTATATCGTCGCCGACGGCGACGTGATCCACTTCCGCTTTAACGTCTGATTCAGATCGCGGCCATGGGCCGCTCCTACACCGATTCAAAAAAACTTGTAGGAGCGGCCCATGGCTGCGATCAATCCCGGGCAGCCCGCCCTGACCGTCACCTCTATTTTCGCGCCCCATCGATGACCCAATCCAACTGGAAAATCGGCCTCCCCCTGGCCCTCGTCACCGCCTTTATGTGGGCCCTGCTGCCCATCGCCCTCAAGGGGCTGCTGGACAGCATCACCGCGACCACAGCCACCTGGTACCGCTTCGTCGGCGCCGCGGTGCTGGCGGGTGGCTATTACGGCTGGACGCGGCGCCTGAACCTGCGCCAGCTGTTCGACCGCGCCCTGCTGCCCTTCACGCTGCTGGCCGTGGCCGGTCTGCTGACCAATTACCTGACCTACGCCACCGGCCTCGGCTATATCACCGCCGGAGCGGCGCAGATAGTGATCCAACTGGCGCCCCTGATGCTGCTGACCGCCAGTGTGCTGTGGCTCGGCGAACACTTCTCCCCGCGCCAGTGGCTGGGCGTGGCCATGGTCGTCGCCGGCCTGCCGCTCTTTTTCAACCAGCGGCTGCCCGAACTGGCGAGCGGCGAAGGCGGCGACTACCTGCTGGGTCTCGGCTTTATCGTCGTCGCCGCGGTCGGCTGGGCCCTGTACGGATTTTTCCAGAAAAAACTCCTGAGCCGCGCCTCGTCCCAGGATCTGCTGGTACTGATCTATATCGCCGGCACCCTGTGCTTCCTGCCGAAAGCGGATCCGCTCAGCGTGATCGGACTGGACTGGCTCGACTGGGCGCTGCTGATCTTTCTGACCGCCAACACCCTGATCGCCTACGGCGCTTTCAGCAAGGCCCTGGCCAACTGGGAGGCCTCCCGCGTCAGCGCCACCCTGGCCCTGGTGCCGCTGATGACCCTGGCGCTGAGCGCGCTGATAGGCGCCCTCTGGCCCGGCTATATTGAAGTGGAGCCCCTCAACTGGATCAGTTGGCTGGGGGCTGCAGGAGTGGTCTGCGGCTCGCTGTTCGCCGCTATCGGCAAAGGCCGCTAACGGCGGCGGAGGGCGCTTCCGCCGCCGCCGGCACGAGTGCGAAGAAAATCGCTAACTTACTGAAAAGACAACGAAAACAGGGGTTGACAGCCCCGCCCCAGCGCCCGATAATGCGCGCCCTCGGTAAGGCCCCAAGGGCAGTAATTATCGGGAACAAAAGTGGCAAGGTAGCTCAGCCGGTTAGAGCGCAGCACTCATAATGCTGAGGTCGGGAGTTCAAGTCTCCCCCTTGCTACCATTTTCAACTCGCGAATCTTCGATTCGCAGTCCTACTGGGGCGTAGCCAAGCGGTAAGGCAGCGGGTTTTGATCCCGTCATGCGTAGGTTCGAATCCTACCGCCCCAGCCATTTCCCCCTAACCCAGACAAGACCCGGGCCGCGACAGAACCAGGCACTAGGCCGTGCCAGACAGCTCCGCACGCCCTCCGGGCAGCTCCCGATCCGCCGCCTTGCCGGCGGCCATACGCAGTCCCAGGCGCCGCAAACGCTCGAAGCCCAGCAGACAGACACCCACGGCGATCAGGGCCGCCAGCAAGCCCGCAGAACCCAGCGCCTGCCGCTCAGCCACACAGGTCCAGACAAACTGCACCACGCACAGTACGGCCACGACCAGCAGCGTCGGCCGCCGCCCTATCAGGCCGACAATAAACACACCCAGCGGCGCCCCCAGGGCCACCACCGGCGCCGCCGCCAGCCAGTTGCCGAACACCTGCGGCTGCCAGTCGCCGGCCAGACTCTTGACCACAACCCCGACCAGCGAAGTGAAGGCCATAATCACCACCGAGGTCGGAATCGCAACCTTCAGGTCCACCCGACACAAAAGCACCAGCGCCGCGTAGATCACCATATCGATTCCGACACCGGTCACCGCCGCCGCAAAGGCAGCCGCCAGCACCCCGAGCAGCAGGCCGACGCGAAAGTCCCGCAGCGGGCACTGCCCCGCACTTTCGCTGTGGGAGGTGATCTCGCCGAGGCGGTACAGGTGCAGAACGCCGAAACTGCCCCAAATCACCGCGAACGCCAACTTCACCCAGAGCTCGGGGACCAGCGGCGCGACAAACAGAATCCCGAGCGGCGTCCCGACCAGAGCCCCCAGCATAGCGCCGCGCAGCATCGACCAGGCCAGCGGCTGCCGGCGACAGAGGATAAAGACACTGGCGCTGACCATGCCGATGGACTGCACCGCGAAACTGAAGTCGCGACCGAGGCTGGCCGGGGTATCGAAGAGCAGCACGAGGACCGGGAAGCCCACGGTGCCGCCGCCCATGGGCGTGGAACCGGCGGCATAGCTACCGATGGCCATGGCGAGGGCCATGGGCCAGTTTTCGCGGGCCATATCCCAATAGCCGAAACCCGCCACCAGAATCAGCCAGGCGCAATAAAATGCAGTCAGAAAAAGCAGCCACACCCACAGAGGGTTGCGCGTAAATCGATGCTGGAAACGGGACAGGCGGTGCATGAGATGAGAGTTGCGAGCTTTGCCGAAAGCGGAGCGCTTCAGGCGGGCGCGCCGCAGTCAGCGACTGCGGCGCGCAGACTCAAACCGGACTCAGGCGCCGGCCTGCATCTTTGCCAGCTTGGAGAACTGATGCAGGGAACCCAACTGCGCGTACAGCGGCGGCAGGAAGCCCCGCTTGCGGAAGTCGGCGAACTCCTCTTCGCTCAGCTCGCCCAGCTTCTTCTCGTCGACAATGTACAGGCCGCTCAGGTTGATCTTCTCCTCACCGGCGTTGACTGTCACCGTCTGAGAGGTCAGCAGCTCCTTTTCCGCCAGGACATTGACGAAAGCCTTGGTCATCTGATCGCTCTCGAGGAAGCTCACCAAGGTCTCCTTCTTGGCCTTCAGGTAGTCCGTCTCCTCGCCGGAGTCGGAGAACAGCGCATTGCCCTCCTCCTCACTGACCAGCGGGCTGTTTTCGATCAGACCGACCATCAGCTGATCGCTATCCTTACCGGCCGGCGCCAGCACAAACGGGTGGTTGCGGATACTGCCCGGCACAAAGACCCCCTTCCACTTGTCGCCGTCGACGAACAGGTTCTCGCCGACCTTGAGGCCCAGCAGGGCCACGGACTGGAACTGACCGGTCTCGGAATTCTTGACAAAAACGATCGGATATTCGGCACCCAGGCGGGAGAACTCGTGGGCAGTCACGGGTACCATATGGGCGTTCTTGACGTGCTCGAAGGAGCCGAGTTCGCGGATCTTCAGTTTTCCGTGGACGTCACTGCGCAGGGGGACGATTTTGGGGGGCTGGTTATTACTCATAGACTACAGCTCTTATAAACCAATTATTATGTGCAAAAAACAACCTGCATTTTCACAGAATGATGCGTCGACCACAAGTCCCGGCGACCGCTCCTATCCCGAGCGCCCCTGAGCGACCGCCCCCTCCGGCAGCGAGCCCACCCCACAAGCCGCCCATAGGGAACAGCCGCCATCCGTCAAATCCGTGGAAACCCGAACTTGTACACTTTCTCCACCAACTCACGCTGAGTAGGCAATTCGTTTTTCAGAACGTCGTTCAACTTCTGAATATCGGCAAAGCGCTTTCTGGCCTCACTGACATCAGGGTAGGCGCTGCGGTTGTATTCAATATCAGTGCCGAACTGCATGCCGTAGAGAACGAACAGATAGCTGTCGAGCACAAAAGGCTCATAAGCGTAGTCGAAATCATACTTTCCGGGCGGGTGGTAGCGCCAGTGTTCCAGGCGCTCCTTAAGTGTTTCCGGCACAGTGCGCATGTCACAATTATCGATCCAGTAGTCGCTGTCGCGACGGCGGGAGATGCAGTAGTGCAGCTTGATGAAATCCACCGTTTTGTTCCAGCGCAAGGCAAAGGTGCTGTTATATTTCTTCGCCACCAGCGGTATCGCCTCGCGGCGTCGCGGAAACTGTTCCGCCAACATATTGGCGCCGGCCTCGATCAGGAAAATGGCCGAGGCCTCGAGCGGTTCAATAAAGGCCGCAGACATACCCATGGCCACGCAGTTGTTCTTCCAGAACTGGTCCCGATAACCGAGATCGAAGCGAATTTTTCTCGCCTCCAGTGAATCGGCCACCGGCCCAACGTAGCTTCGCAGCGTTTCCTCCGCTTCGTCGTCATTGCAATGATCACTGCTGTATACGAATCCCACGCCACGTCGCTCATGTAGACCGATATCCCAAGTCCACCCTTTCTTGTGCGCGGTGGCAATGGTGTGAGTAGCAATTGGGGCGTCTTCGGTTTCGTAGGGCACCTGCATCGCCATGGCGGTATCGTTGAAAACCTGATCGCGCACGCTCTTCCAGGGCACGCCGAGGGCCCCGCCCAGCAGCAATGCACGGGATCCGGAGCAGTCCACAAAAAAGTCCGCCGGCAATTGCGAACACTCTGCATTATCAGTATTTACCGAGCGGATAAAGCCGTCATCTCCCACCAGCACTTCGGTCACATTGGCCTTGATGTGGCGGACACCGAGTTGTTCGGTACAGTGCCGAGCGAGGAAGTCGGCAAACCTGTGTGCGTCCAGATGATAGGAGTAATTCTGGATAGCCTCGTAGGCCGGGGTCGTAATTTTCTTTGGTGCCAAGCCTTGCTGACAGGCAAATACCTGGCTCGCAGTAGCCTCATCGTATGGCAACCCATCCGCTTCACCCAGCAGCCAGTAGGGCAACAGGTTGAATTCGTACGCTGAATGGAAAACAGCGCTCAGCGGGTGGTAGTAACTATGCCTTCCAGACACCGCGGGATCATCCAGCCAGTTTACAAATTCGGACCCCTGCTTGAAGGTAGCTCCGCACTCGCGCATAAACACACCTTCATCCACACCGATGGTACGCAGGGTGTTTCGCATCGTGGGCCAGGTGCCCTCCCCGACCCCCATAATGGGGACATTCGGAGATTCGACCAGGGTGATCTTTACGGCACCCTCATCCCGGGAGTTCAGGCGGGCGGCCAGAATCCCTGCGGTCAGCCAACCCGCAGTACCGCCCCCGACAATCAGCACCTCATCGATTCGTGAAATCATGGCCCACTCGCACCTTCGATCAGTTCGCCTGCTTCCTGCGAATCAGGCTCTGCACCTGTACTGAAGACATCATGGCGGCATAAATAGCCGGCAGGACACCTTTCTTGCGCAGTTCCAGAAAATCGTCGTCAGAAAGCTGATTGAACTTCTCTTCGTCGATGACGTAGAAACCTGTCAGGTCATAGGGTCTATCTTCCTCGGCGATACGCAGAGTGAGCTTCTTCTGCACCAGCAGCTCCATCGACACCAGCTGTTCGATGAACTGGTCGGTAAGCGGGACCCGCTGGGCCACATCTACGACTGTTTGGGTGCGATTCTTCAGGTACTCTGTCTGCTCACCCTCATCGGTGAACAGCGCCTCGCCATTGGATTCACCAACCATTTCGGAGCTTTCATCGATACACAGAACCGCTTCATCTTCATTGTTGGGGTTTCTGGCTAACACGAAAGGATAAGTACGCACCTGCAGCGGTACATAGTTGCCATCCCACCCCGCCTTTCCAGAAAAGAGATTTTCACCAGGGCGAAGACCTACCAGGGCCACAGCTTTGAACTGGCCGGTGCTCTGATCCTTCACAAACAGGATCGGGTAGCTGCGGCTCGCCTGAACCATCTCGTGCAAAATCAGCGGCAGTATGTGGTTGGACTCGACATGAGAAAAAGTCGGGTCCTGCTGAACTTTGAGCTTCCCGTGAGCCTCTTTACTCAATGCTTTGATCTGCGTCATCTGTGCAACTCCTGATGTAGATTCTTGCTATTTATACTTTTGGGATACCGTAACGTATCACCTTATTTATCAATTCACGGTGGGGGATCAGTTCTTTCACCACAGACTCAGTAATCTTGTTTACCTGAGAGAAGCGCGTCTTGGCCTCTTCCATTCTCGGCAGACGTGCGCGGAAGGCCTCGGCAAATTTATTCCCCTGCATCCCGTAGAGCACATATTGATAACTTTCCTGGGGAAACGGCTCGTATGCGCTGGCAAACTGGTACTTGCTCACCGGGTGGGATTTCCAATATGCCAGCTGCTCTGCCAGGGACTGCGGAATGGTTTCCGGCAAACGGTTGTCTCGCCAGAAGGCTCCCTCGCGTTCGGAGAGGACATAGTGCATCTTGATGAAATCGATGGTCTTCTGCCAGCGGAAAAGAAAAGACTCATTGAAGGCATCGCGCACATAGCTCATGGATGCGCGGTCATCCGGCAGCATTTCCGCGAGCATATTGGCCGCGGCTTCTACAAGGAAAATAGCCGATGCCTCGAGAGGTTCCACAAAGGCGGCGGAAAGGCCGATCGCGACACAGTTGCGGTGCCAGAATCGCTCGCGGTAGCCGATATTCATCTTGAGGAAGCGGGCGTCCAGCGTTTCCGCACCCGGGCCCAGATAGCGCCTCAAGGCAGCCTCCGCCTCGTCCTGACTCATATGGGCGGAAGAGTAGACATGGCCGGTGCCGCGACGGTTCTGCAGGGAGATATCCCAGATCCAACCCGCCTCTTGCGCCGTCGAAGATGTCAGGCACGGAATCGGTGCATTCTCGCTGGCATAAGGCATCTGAATGGCAATGGCGGAGTCCGTCAGCAACACATCGCTGACACTGTTGAAATTTACCCCCAACTCCCGGCCCAGCAACAGGCTTCTGAAGCCGCTGCAATCCACGAACAGGTCGCCTTCCAGCCGCTTGCCGTCGTCCAGCTCAAGGGCAGCAATATCACCGGACTCGGCCATAACCACTCTTTGTAGATTCGCGCTCCGATGGGCTACACCGAGGGTTTCCACCGCGTGACGGGCAAGGAATTTGGAAAACTTGCCGGCATCCAGGTGGTATGCATAACTCATGATGCCGTCGTACTGGCGTGTAGTAACCAGCTTAGGCGCCAGCCCCAATTCGCACACGCGCCCCTGAGCGCTTACCGCGGCAGCATAGCTAAGCTCCCCCGCTGCACCGGCAAGCCAATAGGGCGCAAGGTTGAAATCCGCCGGGTCGTAGATGGAGCTGAACAGGTGGTAGTAATGGTTTCCAGCGCCTTTTTCGGCGCCGTGCTTCCAGTTGACGAAACGGGTTCCCTGCTTGAAGGTTGCACCACACTCGCGGATAAAATCGGCCTCGTCAATGCTCAGCTCGGACAGAGTCTTGCGCATGGTGGGCCAGGTGCCCTCCCCCACGCCGATAATGGGAATATCCGGAGATTCCACCAGTGTGATCCGATATTTACGCTCCCGGGATTGAGACTGCTCCTTGAGATTGAGCTGTCTGGCGAGTTTGGCGGCGGTGATCCAGCCGGCGGTACCCCCACCGAGAATGACGATCGATCTGATTTTAGAACTGGTTTGATCTTGCCTTGGGTCCAACCTGCACCTCTGACGGCTTTATTTATCGTTATTCCCGAAGGATTTTCGCGGTTTTCAGCATTTCAAACAAGCTGATAAAGACAAAACGGCAAGACCGCCGTTTTGCACAGCCGAAGGCTGCCCGCAGGGTGAGGACCAGGGACGGCCCGAATGAAAAAGGAAGGCACTGTGCCTTCCTTTTCCATTCAGCATAGGGATGGCTATCGCCATCCCGGTCCTTGCCAGCTATTACAGGCGGTAGCTGGCTTTCAGGAAATAGCGGGTACCGTTGTCGTTGGATACCCGCATGGTTCCCAGGCCGTCACCGTGCAGCTCGCGGGTCACCTCACCGAGCAGGTTCACACCTTCCAGGCTGATATCGAGATTCTCCAGGGCGTGCCAGGTCAGAGAGCCATCCAGGAATGCCTGGTCGGCAAACACACTGCTGCCACCGATACCCAGACCTTCCGCCAGGAACTCATCCCGGTAGGTATAGGCCAGGCGCGCGGAGATCAGGTCGTTCTCGTAGTAACCGGTCAGGTTGTACGAGTTCTTGGAAGTACCCGGCAGATCGATGGAGTTGCCGTTGGCATCTTCACCTTGGCCGTCTACATAGGTGTAGTTCGCAACGACACCGAAGTCACCGAAGTTCTGCTGGTACTGCAGCTCGACACCCTGCAGTTTACCGCCGCGACCTTGCGTCGGCACGCCCACCTGCCAGGTGCTGCCGTTGATTTCCATCGGCATGGTGGACTGCACAATAAAGGACTGGATATCCTTGGAGAAGATGGCCGCGGATGCCAGAGCCTCCTCCGCAAAGTACCACTCCAGGCCGATATCGGTCTGGGTTGCGCGGAAGGGATCGATGGCGATGTTACCGGAGTTGGCCTGCTGAGTGACGATACTGCTGATGCTGACTACAGGGGTCAACTGTGAGTAGCCGGGACGACTCATTACACGTGCCGCGGACATACGCATAATCAGGTCTTCAGACAGGTCGATCGCCAGGTTCAGACTCGGCAGCCAGTCGGAGTAGTCGGAGCTCAGAGACTCCTTGAAGTCGTCGTAGACAGCCACGGTAACTTCTTCGCCGTCAATCGTCCGCGTCTCGGGATGGAAAGCGTAGCGGGTGCCTGTCACGTCGGTGCCGACATAGCGCATACCGACGTTACCGCGATAGCCTTCACCTTCGAAGTCGGCCTGGACGTACAGAGCGGTAATGTCTTCTTCCACTTCACCCCATGCGGCGCGATCGAAACCATCAAAGAAATTCAGACCGTTATGCGTCGCCGAGGAGTTCGCATCGACGTAGGATTTATACGCATCTGCGTCCAGGCGGGCGAAAGAGGTGAAAGAGCCGAACAGACCTTCACCAGAGTGTTCGACGGCGCCGTCCGCGAAGTCGGCCAGACTATCAATACCCGACAGATCTGCATCGCGAGAGTAGAGAGAAGTGGAAAAAGAATGCTGACGTAGCTTCAAACCGGTTTTAAAGCTGTTGATAGCACCCCACTCCACGTCGAAGTCGAGATCCACCTGGCCGTAGGTCTCTTCATCAGTCAAATCCAGTTCAGTGACGCCCCCCCAAACAAACTTCTGCCAGCTGGGATCCGTCGGATCAACGCCTTCCGGGGCAATCATCATGCCGCTGGTACCATCCAGGTTGTAGTCGATGGTAACACCATTGGCCGCGAGGGCGTTGATCCCCCAACCACCGTTGTAGTTACCGCCGTTACCACCGTTGGCCTCAGTCATGCCCAGGGCGCCATGTACGGTAAAGCCGTCACCCGTATAGTCAGCGGTGAAGTCGACAACCTCGGAATCCATAACCGCGTTGCGGCTATTGGTGTCCTGAACCAGCCAGAAGTTATCAGTAGCGGTGCCTATTGTCGGGTATCCACCCGGAGTTGTGCGAGAACCGGAAGCCGCAGTGATTTCCGAGTCGGGATTCGGAATAACCAGGAAGTTCTGGTTGGTATTTTCCGCATCGATCTCAGTAGTGAAATAGTGCGCGCCGAACTCCAGGCTATCGTTCGGACGGAACTGAGCGGTAATATCGAAGGCCTCGCGCACGCGGTCCTGATTGAACTCGGCGATACCGGCACCGGCCCAACCCTCTTCCCAGTAGTTTTCACCCTTGTGGGCGCGACCGATAGTTTCAACGCTGGAAATCGCAGCCAGAATACCAAAGGTTTCGCTGTCGTTTTTCCAGCTGGCCAGACCGCTGATACCCAGGCCGGTTTCTTCGTCATCGATGCTGTTGGTCATCATCTCGGAAGAGGCGTATACAGTCAGCGGATCCAGATCGAGCGGCTTGCGGGTGTTCACCACTACAGTACCACCGACACCGCCCTCATCCAGGGAGGCGACCGGAGACTTGTAAACTTCAACACTGGAAACCATCTCTGACGGCATCAGATCCATATTGAAGCTGCGCTTGTTGGCCTGCTGGGAGAACCAGCCGGTAGAGGCCACGAACTGGCCGTTCAGCAATACCTGGGTCAGCTCGGGGTTGGTACCGCGGATGGAAACCTCGTTACCCTCACCGGTAAAGCCGCGGTTGATGGATACGCCGGACACACGCTGCAGAGATTCAGCGATGTTTTTATCCGGGAATTTGCCGATGTCCTCGGCGGAGATTGCATCAACGACCGCGTTGGCATCGCGCTTCACATCGATAGCTTTATTGAGAGCACCGCGAATCCCGGTAACGGTGACCTCTTCGAGAGCCTCGCCGGACTGGGCAACCGCCAGTGGAGCCACCAGGCCACCGGTCAGGACGGCCGCACTGATGGAGAGTGCGAGTTTGTTGCGCTTGAGCATCGATTTCCCCTTCCTTTTTTATTGATATAAAGGTTTGGTTAGAAATTTTTTTTCACCTTGTACCGCCAAATGATAGCGCTGTCATTTGTTTTTATGATAGCGCTGTCATTCTCACCGTCGACAATACACAGAAAAAAAACAAAAAGCTACTGCTCGGAGGGCAATTTACCCCGACATAAGCGCGACTCGGCGCGACGAGCCCCGCGCGCTTTTTCGGAAAACCGAAAAAACCTTAATAAACAATAAGTTACGAAATCAGCCGACTTTCGGTTTCCGCGCGAGAAATAGTCACGAATGACAGCGAGAGGGCGTGTTGGCGCGGCACGGCGGGAGGAAAAACGATCGAAATGGGGAGGGCTTAGCAGCGGAGGGATAGATTTAGAACTTTGGTTCACTCCCTGGCACTGCGCCGGGAGCGAACCAATCGGCTAAAAATCACTCGATTTCTTTGATGCGCATCGAGCTGGTGTGGCCGCCGACGTTCAATCGCTCGCCCTGGGTGATCAGGATGCGCTGGCCCTTTTTCAGGTCCAGGCGTGAGCTCAACACTTCGATGATCGACTCGGTCAGGTGGCCGAGGGGCACCGAAGCCGGGTCGAAGGCCACCGGCTCCACGCCGCGCAGCAGCACCAGTTGACGCGCGACGCGCGGGTGGCGGGTCAGGGCGTAGATCGGCAGCCGCGTGGTGGCGCGGGACATGATGCGCGGCGTGCGGCCGGACTCGGTCAGTGCCGCCACGGCGCACAGGTTTTCGACCCGCGCGGCCACGTCGATAGCCGCCTGGGCGATCACCGTGTCGATGCGGTCGGACGCGCTCTGGCTGGCCGCCGGGCGCGGCACGCTGCCCAGGTACTGCTCGGCACCAATGATCACCTCGCTCATGGATTCCACCGCGGCCACCGGGTAGTCGCCGGCGGCGGTCTCCGCGGACAGCATCACCGCGTCGGTGCCGTCGAGCACGGCGTTGGCTACGTCCATCACCTCGGCGCGGGTAGGCGTGGGACAGGTGATCATCGACTCCATCATCTGGGTCGCGGTGATCACGCCGCGGTTGAGCGCATTGGCGCGGTTGATCAGTTTCTTCTGCACGCCGATCAGTGCCGCATCGCCTATCTCCACACCCAGGTCACCGCGGGCGACCATGATTGCGTCCGATGCGAGAATCAGGCTGTCCATCTGTTCGTCGCTGGCGACGGCCTCGGCGCGCTCCACCTTGGCGACGATGGCCGCCTGGCTGCCGGCTTCCTGCATGGCGCGGCGCGCGGTTTCCAGGTCGGAGTCCGAGCGCGGGAAGCTGACCGCGAGAAAGTCCACTTCCAGCTCCGCGGCCAGTTTGATGTCGCGGTAGTCCTTTTCCGTCAGCGCCGGCGCGGAGAGACCGCCGCCGAGCAGGTTGATGCCCTTGTTGTTGGACAGCTTGCCACCCTGCAACACACGACAGTAGAGCTTGCTCGGTGTGGTGCCGGTCACTTCGAGGCGGATCTTGCCGTCATCCAGCAGCAGTATGTTGCCTGCCTTGCAGTCGTTGATCAGGCTCGGGTAGTCCACGTTGACCCGGTGCTGGTCGCCGCCGTCCGGCGGGCAGTCCAGGTCCAGGGCAAACTCGCTGTTGTTTTCCAGCCAGATGCTGCCCTCGGCGAAGCGGGCTATGCGGATCTTGGGGCCCTGCAGGTCCCCCAGCACCGCGACCATCCTGTTCTGCGCGTCCGCGGCGCGGCGCACCTCCTCTACCCGGCGGCGGTGGTCCTCGGCGGAGCCGTGGGAGAAGTTCAGGCGCACTATATTGACGCCGGCGCGGATCATGTCCTCGATAACGCGGGGTTTGTCGGTGCCGGGGCCGAGGGTGGCGACGATTTTTGTGTGGCGAATCATAGGGTCCTGTCGGGAATTATTCTGTGCGAAAAGTTGCGGGAGGGACTGTCCTGTTGCCGCCCCATCCACGCGGGAGGGGGCGGCCGGATGATAGCTTAAGCGGTTTCGGCGGTTTGCTCACTGAGCTGCAGCGCTTCCGCCATGGCCAGGCTGGTGTCAAGCATGCGGTGGGAGAAGCCCCACTCGTTGTCGTACCAGGCCATCACCTTGACCAGATTGCCGTTGACGCGGGTGTGGTTGGCGTCGAAGTGGCTGGAAGCCGTGGTGTGGTTGAAGTCCGCGGACACCAGCGGCTGGTCGCAGTAGGTCAAGACTCCGCCACTGGCTTCGGCGGCCGCCTGCATGATGCGGTTGACCTCTTCGGCACTGGTCTCGCGGCTGGCGATAAACTGGCAGTCCACCAGGGACACATTGTTTACCGGGACACGCACGGCCATACCGTCCAGCAGGCCTTTCAGTTCCGGCAGCACCAGGCCCACGGCCGCAGCGGCGCCGGTCTTGGTCGGGATCATATTGTCGGCGGCGGCGCGGGCGCGGTAGATATCCGCGTGCACGGCGTCCTGGGTGTTCTGGTCGTTGGTGTAGGCGTGCACCGTGGTCATAAAGCCGCGCTCTATGCCCAGCTCGCGGTGCAGCGCCTGGGCCACCGGCGCCAGGCAGTTGGTGGTACAAGAGGCGTTGGACACCACCTTGTGATCGGCGGTCAGTTTGTTGTCGTTTACGCCGTATACCACGGTCAGGTCGGCATCCTTGGACGGTGCCGAGATCAGCACCGCCTTGGCGCCGGCGGCGATATGTGCGGAGGCGGAGGCCTTGTCGGTAAAGCGGCCGGTGCACTCGAGCACCAGGTCCACCTCCAGCTGTTTCCACGGCAGTTGGGCCGGATCCCGCTCCTGGCAGACCTGCACGCGATCACCGCCAATCAGCAGCGAATCGCCCTCCACCTGCACTTCGGTGTTGAAGCGCCCGTGAATGGTGTCGAAGCGGGTCAGGTGCGCATTGGACTCCACCGGTGCCAGGTCGTTGATCGCAACCAGCTGTACGCGATCGCGGTAGCCGGACTCGTAAATTGCGCGGGTGACGTTGCGTCCGATCCTGCCATAGCCGTTGATGGCAATTCTGATTTTCATATCGCTATACCCTCGTTATTTGAATCTGGTCATTCCCTTTCGACTTGGCCGCCCGGCCATCGCCGCAGAGTCCCAAGCTATTTCAGAGCGGATGCCTCTCTCGACAGGCGGGTGATCTCCGCCCAGTTTTTTTCCCGCACCAAATTCGCCGCGGCCATCCAGGAACCCCCTACGCAGACCACGTTCGGCAGCGCCAGATAGTCCGCCGCGTTGCCGGGGCCTATGCCGCCGGTGGGGCAAAACCTGACCTGCGGCAGCGGACCGCCGATGGATTTCAGCATCGGCACGCCGCCGGCGGCCTGGGCCGGGAAAAATTTCTGGTAGCGGTAACCGCGCTCCAACAGGCGCATCACCTGCGACGGATCGGTGGCACCGGGCAGCAGCGGCACCTCGGTTTGCTCCGCGGCGTCCAGCAGCTGCTCGGTCGAACCCGGGCTCACCATAAAGCTCGCGCCGGCATCCACCGAGCGGCGCAGGTCGTCGGCGTTCAGTACGGTACCGGTGCCCACGTGGGCATCCGGCAGGTGCTTCGCAATCTGCTCGACGGCAGCGAGCGCCACCTCAGTGCGCAGGGTGACCTCAAGCACGTTCAGGCCGCCCTCCACCAGTGCCTCGGCCAGCGGCAGCGCATCTTCGAGCTTCTCAATGACCAATACCGGTACGACGCCGGCCTGTTCCAGTACTGCGGGGAGATTTTTTTGCATCTTCAAATTCCAGTTGTTCGCCTGTGTGCAGGCTCCTAGGGCGGGCCTCTGCGGAGCCGGAGCCGCGGCTCCGCGCGCCCGGGTTACGGCGCCCAGTAGACGGTCACCGGCTTCAGCCCCTGCTTGAGGATGCTGCGCACCGGCATTTCCAGCTCGTCGCTGCCAAGCAGAGCCTCGCGGTAGACCTTCAGTTTTTCTTCGCCGGTGATCAGCAGCTTGATATCTCTCGCCTGCAGGATGGCCGCCAGGGTCAGGGTCATGCGCTCGGTGTGGGCGCCAGTGACTTCGCTCTGCCGCGCGCTGATGGCGCTGCACAGTTTTTGCGAGTTCGGATCCAGCGCCGCCTGCAGGCCCTCGGCGTGGGGGAACAGCGAGGCGGTGTGGCCGTCGCTGCCCATGCCGAGTACGCAGACATCGAAGGGCTTCGGCAGCTCGCCGTAGGTGCGCTCGCAGTCGGCCTCACCCTCGGCGGCGGTGGCGTGCGGGGTCTTCATCCCCAGCAACGGCGCCTCGGCGGCGCAGTGCTGCAGCAGGCTCTTCTCGATGAAGGCCTGGTTGCTGCCGCTCTCGCCCCTGTCCACCCAGCGCTCGTCCACCAGGGCGACGGTAATCTGCGCCCAGGGCAGCGGCCGCTTCGAGAGTTCGCGATACACCGGCTCCGGTGTGCTGCCGCCGGAGACCAGGAAGCTCGCCTGGCCGCGCTCCTTGATCCCCCTCTGCAGTTCGCAGGCGCAGTCGTGGGCCAGGGCCTGTACCAGGCGCGCGCGATCGGGATAAAACTTTTCTTCTACCATTGCGCTCTCGTTCCTTTTTACTGGGCGTTGAACCAGTGGCGCCCGTCGCGGGCCAGCAGTTCGTTGGCGGCCTGCGGGCCCCAGCTGCCGGCGCGGTACAGGTGCGGCTGGTTGTTGGTCTCGCGCCAGCGCTCGATGATCGGATCCACCCAGGCCCAGGCCGCGGCCACTTCGTCGCGGTGGATAAACAGCGCGGAGTTGTTGGCGGCCGCATCCAGCATCAGGCGCTTGTAGGCATCGCTCCTGAAGCTGTCGTAGGTGTCGGACAGCGTCAGATTCAGCTCCGCCGGCTGCAGCTCCATGGTCAGGCTGTCCATCTTCTTCGCCATCAGCACCAGCTTGATGCTCTCTTCCGGCTGCAGGCGGATCACTAGGCGGTTGGGGATGACTTCGCCGGCGGATTCGTCGTAGACGCGGTGGGAAACCTTCTTGTACTGGACCACTATCTCCGCGCAGCGCTTCTCCATGCGCTTGCCGGTGCGCAGATAGAAGGGCACGCCGGCCCAGCGCCAGTTGTCGATATGTGCGCGAATCGCGACGAAGGTCTCGGTGCTGCTGGCAGCCGCGCCCAGCTCCTCCAGGTAACCGGGCACCAGCTGGTCACCGAGGCCACCGGCCACATACTGGCCGCGGACGATGTTGTCATCCACCGCCTGCCCCACCAGCGGGCGCAGCGCCTCCAGCACCTTGATTTTTTCCGTGCGGATATTTTTCGCCGACATGCGGTTCGGGGATTCCATCGCAATCAGGCACAGCAGCTGCAACAGGTGGTTTTGCACCATGTCGCGCAGCGCGCCCGTCTCGTCGTAAAAGCCCGCCCTGCCCTCGAGGCCGACGGTTTCGGAAATGCTGATCTGGATATGGTCTATCGTGCTGGCGTCCCACAGGTGCTCGAACAGCACATTGCTGAAACGCAGCGCGAGCAGGTTCTGGACGGTTTCCTTACCCAGGTAGTGATCGATGCGGAAGATATTCTGTTCGGGGAAGTAGGTCGCTATCTTGCCGTTGATCTCGTCGGAGGTCTGGGCGTTGTAGCCCAGGGGTTTTTCCACCACGACCCGGGACTGATCGTGGATCAATCCTTTTAGCGACAGGTTTTCGCAACAGGGGCCGAACACCGCCGGTGGAATCGCCAAATAGAAAATACGCACCCGCTCGGCTTCCGCGCCGAGGACGTCCGCCAGTTGGTCCCACTGCTCGTTGGGTTCGGCGATATCCAGCGCCACGGCGCGCAGCAGCAGGCTGAACTCCGCCCAAACCGAATCGCTGTATTCGCCGTCGCGCAGGTGTGTCTTCAGCGCGTTCTGGGCGGTTTCCAGATATTTATCCGCGTCCTCCTGGCGGCGACACACCGGCAGAATACGACAGCCCTCGGCCAGGCTGCCCTCCCTGTGTGCGCGATAGAGCGCCGGAATCAGCTTGCGCAGAGCCAGGTCACCGCCACCGCCAAACAACACCATGTCGAAAGGATTTGCCATAAATTTGCTCGAATGTTTTTCCAGGTTCTGGCGCGCAGGGCGCGCCGCAATGCATCAGTAGAGGATGCTGGCACCGCTCTCGGCGCCGCTGGCCAGCGCGCGCATATTGGCGAACAATTCGCGGCCCATACCGCGGGCACTTTCGGAAAGATCGCACTGCGCCGCTTCGCGCGCCGCCAGCTCCTCGTCGTCCACACAGACGCGCAGAATGCCCGCCTCGGCATCCAGCTCGATCAGGTCGCCGTCGCGAAGCTTGGCGATGGGCCCGCCCTCGACGGCTTCCGGCGACATATGGATGGCCGCCGGCACCTTGCCGGAAGCCCCGGACATGCGTCCGTCGGTAATCAGCGCCACCTTGAAACCGCGGTCCTGGAGCACGCCCAGGGTCGGCGTCAGCTTGTGCAGTTCCGGCATACCGTTAGCGCGCGGCCCCTGGAAACGCACGACCGCGATAAAGTCCCTTTCCAGTTCGCCGGCCTTGAAGCGCTCCAGCAGTTCGTCCTGGCTGTTCAATACCAGCGCCGGCGCCTTGACCTTCAGGTGCTCGGGCTTGAGTGCGGAAACCTTGATCACACTGCGGCCCAGATTGCCCTCGAGCAGCTGCAGGCCGCCGTGATGGGAGAAGGGGTCGCTCACCGGGCGAATCACATCGGTGTCACCGCTCTGTTCGGGTGTCGGGCGCCAGACCACACCGCTCTTGTCCTCGTTCAGGAAGGGATCGAAGCAGTAGGGCTTGAGGCCGGAGTCGCCGAGCACCGTGTGCACGTCTCCGTGCAGCAGGCCGGCGCCGAGCAGTTCGCGGATCAGAAACTGCATACCGCCGGCGGCGGCGAAGTGGTTGATGTCGGCGGTGCCGTTCGGGTACACGTGGCAAAGCAGCGGCACCACCTCGGAAAGGTCCGCCATATCCTGCCAGGTAAGCTGGATGCCGGCGGCGCGCGCCATGGCCACCAGGTGCAGCGTGTGGTTGGTTGAACCCCCGGTGGCGAGCAGGCCGACGATACCGTTGACGAAGGCTTTCTCGGTCAGAATTTTCGCGATCGGCGTGTGCTGGCTCGGCTCTGTGATCTGCACCAGCTGTTTTACCGCGGCTTCGTTCAGCGCGTCGCGCAGCTCGGTACCGGGGTTGACGAAGGAGCTGCCCGGCAGCTGCAGCCCCATGATTTCCACCAGCATCTGATTCGAGTTGGCGGTGCCGTAGAAGGTACAGGTGCCGGGGCTGTGGTAGGAGGCACACTCCGCTTCCAGCAGCTCCTTGCGGCCCACCTTGCCCTCGGCGTACAGCTGCCGCACGCGCACCTTCTCCGCATTGGAGAGGCCGGTGGGCATGGGGCCGGCGGGCACGAACACCGCCGGCAGGTGGCCGAAGGCCAGCGCGCCTATCACCAGGCCGGGCACTATCTTGTCGCAGATGCCGAGGTACATGGCGCCCTCAAACACATCGTGGGACAGGGCGATGGCGGTGGACATCGCGATCACGTCGCGGGAGAAGAGGCTCAGCTCCATGCCGGCGCGCCCCTGGGTGACGCCGTCGCACATAGCCGGAACACCGCCGGCCACCTGCGCGGTGGCGCCGTTGCGCGCGGCGGCCTCCTTCAACAGCTGCGGGTAGGCGCCGTAGGGCTGGTGCGCCGACAACATATCGTTGTAGGCGGTCACTATCGCCAGGTTGGGGCCGCGCCCGGCGGCGATCAGATTCTTGTCCTCCTGCGGCGAGGCGGCGATGGCATGCGCCAGGTTACCGCAGGAAAGGCGGCTGCTCGCGCGCCCCTCGAAGTGGGCCCGATCGATCTGCGCCAGATACTGCGCGCGGGTCTCCTCGCTGCGCCGGATAATCCGCTCGGTAACTGCCTGAACCTTGCTGTGTACCATAACCCTTCCGTTTTTTAATCAGCCGGCAAACTCCAGCGCCGCGGCGCCGGCCTTTGCCCGCTGGTAATAGTCGATCAGGCGCGCGGTGGACGCGTCCTGACTGCTCGATTCGCCGCTCTCCAACTGTGGTTGTAGTGCGGCGGCCAGCCCCTTGCCCAGTTCCACACCCCACTGGTCAAAAGAATAAATTTGTAAAATCACGCCCTGGGCAAATATCTTGTGCTCGTATAGCGCGATCAGCGCGCCCAGCGAATGCGGATCCAGCTTTCGCAGCAGGATGGTGTTGCTGGGCCTGTTGCCGCGGTGCACCTTGAAGGGCGCCAGTCTTTTTATTTCCCCGGCCTCGAGCCCCCGGGCGGCCAGTTCTTTTTCCACCTGCGCCCGGTCGACGCCGTTCATCAGCGCCTGGCTCTGGGCGAACATGTTCGCCAGCAGTGTCTCGTGGTGGCCGGCCAGTGTGTGCCCCGGGGCGACGCTGCCGATAAAGTCCACCGGCACCACCTGCGGGCTCTGGTGCAGATACTGGTAAAACGCGTGCTGGCCATTGATACCGAGCATGCCCCATATTAGGGGGCCGGTTGCGTAGCCCGCCTCCTCCCCCGCCCTGGTGGTAGATTTGCCGTTGCTCTCCATCTCCGCCTGCTGCAGGTAGGCCGGCAACCTATGCAGCGCCTGCTCGTAGGGCAGTATCGCGTGGGCCGGAAAACCCATAAAAGTGCAGTACCAGAGGCTCACCAGCGCCATCAGCACCGGGGCATTCTTTTCCAGCGGCGCCTCGCGGAAATGCCTATCCATACCCGCGGCGCCGTCGAGCAGTGCGCGGAAGCCCTCGAAACCTACCGCAATCGCGATCGGCAGCCCTATCGCCGACCAGAGGGAGAAGCGCCCGCCGACCCAGTCCCAGAAGCGGAATACGCGCTGCGACTCGACGCCGAAGGCGCGCGCCCTGTCCGGGCTGGCCGTCACCGCGACAAAATGCCGCCGCAGCACCTCCTCCCGCGGCGCCAAACTTCCGAACCAACGCAGCGCGCTGCGCGCGTTGGTCATCGTCTCCGCAGTGGTGAAGGTCTTGGACGAGACCACGAACAGCGTGGTCTGCGGATCCAACTTCGCCAGGGTGTCGGCCAACTGGGCACCGTCGACATTGGAGACGAAGTGCACACCCACATCGTCGCGCCGGTAGGCGCGCAACGCCTCTATCGCCATTTCCGGCCCCAGATGCGAGCCGCCGACCCCGAGATTGACCACATCGGTGATACGCCGCCCGGTACAGCCGCTCAGGCCGCCATTATGTAGTAAATTTACAAACTTTTTCAAGCGCGCCAGTTCGGCTTCCACCAGCGCATCGACCGGCGTGCCGCCGATCTCGACCGGCGCAGGCAGGCCGCCGCGCAGCGCCGGGTGCAGAACCGGACGCCCCTCGGTGCGATTGATCGGCTCCCCGGCGAACATCCGCGCGCGCCAGCCCTCGAGATCCGCGTCCCGCGCCAACCGTAATAAATTTACAAGGACTTCGTCGTCGATCAGATTCTTGGAGTAGTCAAACAGGAACTCCGGCAGCTCCACGGAATAGCGCATCGCGCGCGCCGGATCTTCGGCGAAGAGCTGGCGCAGCGGCCGCTCGCGCATGCGCCCAGCCAGGGATTGGAGTCGCTGCCAACTGGAAAACTGGGTAATGGTCATTGAGCCCCCTAGAGTGCGGGCGCCGACGGCGAAAGTCGGACACCGGTTTATTCTTCTCGACGACGCCGGCCGCCGATTTGCGACGATAATGACAGCGTTGTCATTGGCAAAAAAGACTCCCACACAAGGACAGCGCTGTCAATTTAAACTGTAGTAAATTTTCACCGGATCTCCGGCGCGGTATCGGCGCAGTGCGCGGCCAGGCCGATACCGCGCAAAATGACCGCCAATTGCTGGTAATATCCCGCTTTCGGCCGCAAACCTTCGCACCGGCCCGCGCCGGGCGAATGCGGAGGCGCCACAACAAGGACCTGTGCCACAGATGAAAGTCACCATCAACGATGTCGCCGCCCGGGCCGGCGTCTCCATCAAGACAGTTTCCCGCGTTATCAACAACGAGCCTTCGGTACGCCCCGCCACCCGGAAGAAGGTGATGGAGGCGGTGGAAGCGCTCAACTACCAGCCCAACCTGGCCGCGCGCAACCTGGCGGGCACCCGCTCCTACACCATCGCCTTTATTTACGACAACCCGAATGCCTACTATGTGATCGATATGCAAAACGGCATTCTCGAGGCCTGCAAGGCGCGCGGCTACGAGCTGCTGATTCACCCGAGCAATTCCAAATCCGACGCGGTGCACGACGAGCTGAAAAATCTGGTGGAACACTCGAGGATTGCCGGCCTGGTGCTGACGCCACCCTTCTCCGAGACCCCGGCGGTGATAGATACCGTCAAATCGCTGGATGTGGACTATGTGCGCATCGTCTCCGCCGCGGCGGCGGAGGAGGACGAGGAAAACTGCATCCAGATAGATGACAGCGCGGCCGCCTACGACCTCACCCGCCACCTGCTGCAGCTGCAACACAAACGCATCGGCTTCCTCTGCGGCGGCGAGGAGCACGTCTCCACCCACGCCCGCCTGGACGGCTATCGCCGCGCGCTGCGGGATGCAGGTCTGCCGATCGAGGAAGGCCTGATATTGCAGGGCGAATACTCGTTTGATTCCGGTGTCGAGGGCGCCAAGAAACTGCTGCAGTCCCCGAATCCCCCCACCGCCATCTTTGCCAGCAACGACGAAATGGCCGCGGGCGCCCTGTTCGCCGCGCGCCTGATGCATATCGAGATTCCCGAGCAGCTCTCCATCGTCGGCTTCGAGGACAGCCCCTTCTCCCGCCAGACCTGGCCCAAGCTGACCACCGCACACCAGCCCAACAACGAGATCGCCAAGTGCGCCGCGGCACTGGTGCTGAGCAAGGCGCGCGGCAAGGGCGCGACGGAGAGCGGCAAGGCCCACAAGGAGGCGGGAATTGTGCGGGAGTTTACGCCGGAATTGGTGGTGCGGGATTCGAGCGGGCCGGCGCCAAAGTAATTCACAGAGTAGTAGGGGCGAGCCTTGTGTTCGCCCGCACGAACCTACAACTTACTCCCAGCTTTAGGCAAAAAAAGCCCTCACGAGGAGGGCAAAGATGACGAGAACCAACGAGAGAACAACAGACACACGTCAAACCAAAAGCGTTACTTCCAGCTGCGCAGCTTGTGCCCCTTGAGGGCGTAGAAGAGGATATACAGGTAACAGGGCAGCGCGACCCAGTAGCCGCTGCGGGTGTTTTCCGCCATATCCCCCACCTGGCCGAACAGCAGCGGGATAATCGCGCCGCCGGCGATACCCATAATCAGCAGTGCGGAACCCTGCGCGGTGAATCTGCCCAGGCCGTCCAGCGCCAGCGGCCAGACGGCCGGCCAAACCAGCGCGTGCGCCAGCCCCATCAGCGCGACGAAGGTCACCGTGTCGGGCACCACCGGAACACCGGACCAGCCCCAGAGCACAGTCGCGAGCGCGCTACTTTCCGAAGAAGCGAAGACCACGCCCAGCACACACAGGGAGCCGGCGATGGCGGATCCGAGCAGCGCCTGCTGCTGGGAAATAAAACGCGGAATACAGGTGACGCCGATCAGGTAGCCGATCACCATAAATACCATGGTGTACGAAGTGAGCGACGCGAAGTTGGCTACCCCGAGCCCCTCGCCGTAGAGGCCGATGGTGTCGCCGGCAATCACTTCCACCCCCACATAGGCAAACAGTGCCAGCGCGCCCAGCACCACCTGCGGAAACTGCCAGACGCCGGATTTGGGTTCATCGTCCGCGCCGGCCTCCTCCTCGATTTCCGGCAGGCCGGAGAACTTCACCAGCCCCACCAGCAGGAACAGCAGCGCGGCCATATAGATGTAGGGCATCACCAGGCGATTGGCCACTTCGCTCAGCTTGGCCTCGCGCTCGGCCTCGCCCAGCCTGGCGATGGCCTCGGTATTGAAGTCGGCGAGACCGGACAGCACCAGCGCGGTGAACACGATCGGGGCCAGTACGCCGGCACCTTTATTGATGATGCCCATCACCGCGATGCGCGTGGCCGCGCTCTCGGCGGGGCCGACTTTCACCACATAGGGATTGGACGCGGTCTGCAGGATGGTCAGGCCCGCACCGAGGCCAAACAGGGCCAGCAGGAAAACCGGGTAGCTGCCGGTCTGCGCGGCGGGAATAAAAATCAGTGCCGCCACACCCATGATTCCCAGGCCTATGGCCATGCCGTCGCGGTAGCCGGTGCGGCGTAAAATAAAGGACATGGGCAACGCCATCACCGTGTAGGCGATATAGAAGGCGAAGGTCACGAACAGCGCCTGAAAGTCACTCAGGTCGCAGAGAATCTTCAAAAATGGGATCAGGGAGCCGTTCAGCCAGGTCACAAAGCCGAAAATAAAAAACAGCATGCCGATAATCGCCATCGGCAACAGGCTGCTTCTGGACTCACTCCGGGTTGCTATTGCGGTTTCCATAGGAGCACCTTTTTATCGTTTTATCGTTATCGTGGTTATCGAAAGTAATTTTCTACGCCTGCTGCGAAAAAACTTCCCTGCCGCCTATCCAGGTCTTTTTCACCTGCAATTTCTCGTCCAACAGAATCAGATCCGCCTCAGTGCCGATCCGGATGCGCCCGGCATCCCTGCCCAGAAATTGCGCCGGGTACAGCCCCCCCATGCGCAGCGCCTCCTCGACTTCCACGCCGCACCAGTCGCGGATATTGCGCACGGCAGAAATCATATCCAGGTGCGAGCCGGCCAGCTCGCCGGTACTCGAAGTCAATCTGTCGCCCTCCCGGGTCACGACGCGATCGAACAGCGGGAAGCTGGTCTCGTCGCTACCCACCAGGGACATGGCATCGCTCACCAGCATCAACTTGCCGCGCGGCTTGGCCTTCAGCGCCAGGCGCATGGCTTCGGCGCAGACGTGGTGGCCGTCGGCGATCAGTCCGCACCAGGCTTCGTCGCTGATCAGCGCCGTGCCCACCATGCCCGGCTCGCGGGACTGCAGCGGCGACATGGCGTTGTACAGATGGGTGAAACCCGTCGCGCCGGCCGCCAGCGCCGCCGCGGCGGTGGCACCATCCGCATCGGAGTGGCCGAGACAGACCTTCACCCCCAGCGCCACCAGCTTGCGGATATCCTCCGCGGACACGTTTTCCGGCGCCAGTGTGACCACCTTGATGCCCAGGTCGTCGCGGGCGTAGATCGCCAGCTCTCCGTCACTCAGCGGGCGGATAAATCGCGCCTCGTGGGTGCCCTTCTTGGGCCCGCTCAGGTGCGGCCCCTCGAAATGCACACCGATCACGCCGGGCACCCCTTCGCGCAGCGCGGCGCTGACCGCGTCCGCGGCCGCGCGCATCACGGGCAGTTCGTCGGTAATCAGCGTGGGCAAAAATCCGGTGGTGCCGAAGCGCGCATGGGCTTCACTCATCCTGACCAGCGCGTTGACGCTGGGGTCGTTGTTAAACAGCGCGCCGCCGCCGCCGTTGACCTGCACATCCACCAGGCCCGGCGCCAGCAGCCCCTCGAGGCGCTCCGCATCCGCCGGAGCCACGCCGCCCAGGGCCTGGATGCGGCCGTCCCCGCCGATCGTCAACGCCACATCCGGGCGGACCCGTTCGCCGTCAAAGAGCCTTTCCGCTATCAGTGTGCGCCCCACAAGCATCTCCCGCTTCACCGCTCAAACGGTCTGAGTAACTTTCTTCAGGCCGGCGGGCTCGTCCGGATTGATGCCGCGGCTGACCGCCACATGGGCGACGTCGATATAAAAACGCTGCAGTAGCGCCAGCGGCGCCACGCGCGGGTGCACGCCCTTGCTCGGCACATGCAGATTCACCAGGGTGCCGCCGCGGCGGACGATATCCGCTATCTGCCCGCTGTGGGCTTCGAACGACTCGTCCTCGATGGGCACATTGACCACAGTCAGCTTCTGCTCCACCAGGGTTACCGGGCCGTGCAGGAACTCGGCGCTGGAGAAGGACTCCGCGTGGATATTGCACACCTCCTTCAGCTTCAGCGCCAGCTCGCGGGTGATGCCGTAGCCGGGACCGCGGCCGAGCACCACCAGGTTTTTCACATTGGCCAGATCTTCCGGGCGCAGCTGAATCTCGGAATCCACCGCCTCGGCCAGGGTCTGCGGCAGTGCACTGACCGCGCCGAGCAGCCCCTCGTCCCGGGTCCAGTTGGCCACCAGCTGCAGCACCGCGGACAGGGTGGCGAGGTAGCTCTTGGTGGCGGCCACGGCCTTTTCCGGCCCCGCCTTCAGCGGCACCATCAGGTCGACGACCTCCTTGATCGGCGCGCTCTCGTCGTTGACCAGCGCCACCGTATAGGCACCCTGCTCCTTGGCCATTCTGGCCTGGGCCAGTATGTCCGGGCTGCGGCCGGACTGGGAGATCACCAGCACCAGCGCGCCCTCGAGCTTCAGCTTGCGCCCGTAAACGCTGGAAACCGACGGCGCCGCCGCGAAGGTGGGCGTGCCCGTCTCTATCTCGATCAGATATTTGGCGAAGACGCCGGCGTGGTCGGAGGAGCCGCGCCCTACGATCATCACAAACCTGGGCGGTTCGCGGCGCAGGCGCTCGCCCAACTGGGCCATGGTGTCGGCGTTGCTCTGCAATTGCTCGGCGATGCGCTCGGGGGCCTCGCGGGCTTCGCTTTCCATCACGGTGGTGGCCATACCGCTATCTACCTGTGTTGCCTCGGCGGGAGTTACTGCAGTCATAAAATCTCGGGTTCCATTTTCCAAGCGGGCGCCCCTGCGGGCCTTACCCGAACAGGGCTTTTGAATCGGCTTCCTGAGCGGCCGGGCCGGTTTCGCCGGCCTCGCGCGCCAGGGACTGCTGGGCGAAGTAGACACAGCCGATCTCCGGCGCATCCAGCGGCTCCGCCAGGCGCTCCACCACATGGGGCGCCAGCCAGGCGCGCAGGCGCGGCGCCAGGCCGCCGATCATCGACAGGCGCGGCGGCTTCAGCTCCATCAGCTTGTCCGCCAGGTCGCTGATATAGGCCGCGCCGTCGCGCACTATGGCCACCGCCACCGGGTCGCCGGCCTCGGCGCACTCGATCACCGGCACCGCCAGACGCGCATAGTGGCTGGAGGACTTGCCGCCGATCTTCTCGAACACCTCGTTGGCATCCCCGGCGTCCAGGGCCTTCAACACCTCCCCCTTGAGGCGGGAATCCTCGGCCAGGCCATCCAGGGCCATCAGCACATACTTGACCGCCTCCATACCCATCCAGGCGCCGCTGCCCTTGTCCCCGTGGGGGAAGCCGTGGCCGCCGATCAGCTTGCTGCGACCTTCGACCCAGGCGTAACCGCAGGAGCCTGTGCCGGCGATGATGACGGCGCCGTCGCCGCCGCGATGGGCGCCGAGACAGGCGGAGTGCTGGTCGGTGGTGAGGTACAGCTTCTTGAAGGGATGGGCCCAGGAGGCCATTTCACTGTAGAGGCTCGGCATATTGACGCCGGCGAGGCCGGCGCCGGCCACCAGCTCACCCAGGGTCTCCGGGGGCAGTTTGGCGTCAGCCAGGGCCAGGGCGGCGGAGCGCACTATGGAGTCGATGGTCTGGGCATAGCCGTGCAGTGGGTTGGCAGGTCCGGCAACACCGGTACCGAGGACGCGACCGCCCGCGTCCACGATAGCGGCCCGGCACTTGCTGCCGCCGCCGTCGATACCAATAAAAAGTGTATCCCTGTCTCTCAAAGCAACCATCTGTACCGGCCTCTAAGATTTTGTATTGTTATGTGTCTTTACCGAGCTTCCCACTAGGGAACCTCTGAATAATTCCGCAATGCCTCTGCGGGCCCTGAAGGCTGCAGCTGCTGTTAGGCGCAGCTCGCCGCGAATGGTCCGGCCCTTTGCAAGAGCTGCAACGCCGCAGATGCGGCCTTCAGGGCCCGCCCTGCGGGGCTTGCAGAGCGATCCACACCCTGCGTTGCGGCTTCTTGAAAGGTCTAGACATTCCTGCGAAGCCGCGCCTTGATTGTGAACCGCTCTGCAAGCCAGAGGTATCGCGGAATTATTCAGAGGTTCCCTAGATTTCCCCCGGGAAACCGGCCGGCGCCAGAGGGCGCCAGTGCCAATATGGGAGGAATACTACACCAGAAATGACAGCGTTGTCATCTCATTTTCCAAAAAAATGCCAGTGGAAGGACCGGCGGGCACAGCTGCCCAAAAAACACACAACTAACCTGTGACGACACAAAGTATATAGGCGGATTCGCATTTCGCCCACCGACGCCCCGGGCCCCGCCCGGCGGCTGGCAAGGGCGTCGGCGACCCGAGACCCCGACTCCGCGGTCCCACTGAAATATTTTTGTCATATTTATTTGCGATAAAGCCCCCACCCAGAATGGCGCCGTCCACACTCTGCGAACTCGCCTTCCGCAAGCGACATCACTGCAGCCCGCGGCACTCCGACTATGACAGCGACCAGGTTCGTTGCAAAAAACACCAATACACAACCGCGCGACCGGTCACAGGCCGGCGCGATCCCGTGAAATGGCGGCAGATCCGTGCATCTGCGCCGGTATTTTGCGGGCGATCATCAAATACAAGGTTATCGAAATGGGGGCTTATCCATGCGCGCTTTGTTGATTGCGCTTCTGTGTTGCCAATTGTTGGGCCTGCCGGCCCAGGCGGCGGAAACCAAAACACTCTTCCGCCTGACCGGATCCAATACCGTCGGCGCCGAGCTGGCGCCGCTGCTGGTGAAAGGCTACCTGCAAAGTCTCGACGCCAGCGATATCGCGCAGCGCAGCGCCGGCGAGCGCCACTGGATCAGCGCCCGGCTGGAGGGCCAGCCGGTGGAGGTCCCCATTGTCGCCCTCGGCTCCAGCACCGGCTTCAAGGCCCTGGACAACGACAGCGCCGATATCGCCATGGCCTCACGCCGGGTCAAACAGAAGGAGGTGAAGCTGCTGGCGCGCTTCGGCGACCTCTCCGGCGCCGAGGCGGAGCATGTGATCGGCCTGGACGCCCTGGTCGTGGCGGTGCACCCAAGCAACCCGATCACCCAACTCACGCTGGCGCAGCTGCGGCAGATCTACAGCGGCGAGATAGTGAACTGGGCGGAACTCGGCGGCGCCGACCTGCCGATACGGCCGCTGCACCGGGACGGTGAATCCGGCACCCGGGCCACGTTCGACGAAGAAGTATTCGGCACCGGCCTGCCGCCGGCACCCCGCGCCCGCGTCTACGAAGTCTCCGGCAACGCCGAGACCCGCCACATAGTACAGCGCCAGGCGGGCGCCATCGGCTACCTGCCCTTCGCCGATGCCGAAGGCGTGAAAAAGGTCGCGATCAAGGCCGGCGATCTGGCCGCCGTGGTACCGGACCGCGGCATTATCGCCACCGAGGACTTCCCGCTGACACGGCGGCTGTACCTGTACAAGAATCCCGGCCGCTACAAGCCCCATGTGGACGCCTTCCTGCACTTCGTCGAGTCGCCGCAGGGGCAGCAGCTGGTGGCCGAATCCGGCTTTATCAACCTGACGCCGGTGACACTCAAGATGGCCCCCTACCCCAACGCGCCGCAGGCCTACCGGGAACTGATGGAGAGGGGGGAGCGGCTCAGCATCTCCTTCCGCTTCGCCGACGGCAGCTCGGAGCTGGACAGCCGCGCGCTCAAGGATCTGCGCCGCCTGAAGGCCTTTGTCGCGACGTCGGAGCGGGACCTGAACCTGACCCTGGTGGGCTTCTCCGACCGGAAGTCCAACAGCAATATCTCCGATATCATCTCCCGCTTTCGCGCCCTCAAGGTACAGGGCGCGCTGCTGCGGGAGCACCAGTTGGGCGACAGCCGCATTCTCGCCCTCGGCGCCTTCGCCCCGCTGACCGCCGACCGGGAACGGGCGCCGGTCAAAAACAGCCGCGTCGAGGTGTGGATAAACTAGGAACCTCTGAATCACTCCACAGCCTCTCTGGCTTTCATAGGTTCCCTCGGCCCTTGTCTATAGTGAGAATTGGCCCGTCATAGTTTGGCGGCCGGATTTCACAGGGAAGGACGGATGGCGACGGCGGAACCTCTGAGACGGATACTGGGCGCGGCGGCGCTGGTTTCCACACTGCTGCTGTTCGCCAGCTGCTCCAGCATCCAGTTCGCCTACACCCACCTGGACCGCTGGATGCGCTGGCAGATCGACGACTATGTGGATTTCAGCGGCGCACAGAAGGCTCAGCTCAAGGCCGCCCTGGACAGTTTCCACGCCTGGCACCGCCAGACCCAGCTACCCCATTACGCCGATTATCTGGAACGGCTTGCAGACCGGGTCGAACAGGGCCAGCTGCAGCAGCTGGAGCTGGAATCGGTGGAGGGTCGGCTGCAGGAATTTCTGCATACCGCCAGCGTGCAGCTGTACGACCTGCTGCTGCCGCTGGCCGCAACCCTGAGCGATGTCCAGATAGACCAGCTGCAGCGGACCCTGGACGAAAAGCGCGAGGAATCCCTGCAGAAATGGCAGAAGTCACCGGAAAAAATCCAGCGCCGCAGGAAAAAGCAGATACGCAGACAGAGCGAGCGCTGGCTCGGCTCCCTGAGCGAAGAACAGGAGCAGCTGATCACCGCCTGGGTGGCCCAGGTGGAATACAACCCGCTGCTGCGCGACCAACAGCGGCAGGTCTGGCAGGCGCATTTTATCGACCTGCTGCGCCGCAAGCCGGACGGCTACCTGGAAAAGATGCGCGACCTGATGCTGAACCCGCAGCAGCTGTGGCCGGAGGACTACCGGCAGATGCAGGCGCGGCGCGAGCAGCAGGCGCGCGAACTGGGTGAAAAAATCCTCGCCAGTACCACCGAGCAGCAGCGGCTGCACCTGACCAGAACCCTGCGCGAATACGCGCGGGACTTCCGCACCCTGGCCAGCCAGTCGCCGTGAGACTATTCCCCATCCGTTTTTGCCCATAGACAGCTGACGAATCCCGCCCCCGGCTGCTAAGCTCGCCGCTTCCATACACCAGACAGGGGGATCACCGTGCGTATCGACTCCGCTACACGCGATCAGTTGCAGGAATGGGAAAAAGAGCTGAGCGCGCAATACCAGCGCATCTGCCAGCACGAATTGAGTCTGGATATCACCCGGGGCAAACCCTCGGCGGAGCAGCTGCACCTGTCGGATGGGCTGGACGGCATTCTGAACGGCGACTACCGCGCGGCAGACGGAACCGATACGCGCAACTACGGCGGCCTGGAGGGGCTGATCTGCGCCCGCGAGCTGGGCGCGGATATCCTGCAGGTGCCCACCGAGGAGGTGATCGCCGGCGGCAACAGCTCCCTGAGCCTGATGTACTGCGCGGTGCTGACCGGCTACCTGTTCGGTTTCGCCGGCAACCCGCCCTGGCGCGAACTGGCCGCCCCCAAGTTTCTGTGCCCGGTGCCGGGTTACGACCGCCACTTCTCCATCTGCGAGCAGCTGGGCATCGGCATGGTCAATGTGCCCATGACCGACACCGGCCCGGACATGGACGCGGTGGAGGAACTGATCAGAACAGATAGGGACATCGTCGGTATCTGGTGCGTGCCCAAGTTCTCCAATCCCACCGGCGTCACCTACAGTAGGGAGACCGTCGAGCGCATGGCGCAGCTGGGCCATATCGCCAACCCCGGCTTCCGCATCTTCTGGGACAACGCCTACGCGATCCACGATCTGGGCCAGCAGGTAAACCTGCACAGCATCCGCGCCGCAACCGTGGAAAACGATACCGCCGACTCGGTGATCCAGTTCGCCTCCACCTCCAAGGTCACCCACGCCGGCGCCGGCGTGGCCTTCGTCAGCGCGAGCAGAGACAACCTGGCGTCGCTGAAAAAACAGATGCAGGCCATGACCATAGGCCCGGACAAGGTGAACCAGCTGCGCCACTCGCGCTTCTTTGCCGAGTTCACCATGCTGAAGGCGCATATGCAGAAGCACGCACAGATACTGCAGCCGAAATTCGACTGTGTGCTGAATCACCTGCAGAGCGCCTTCGGCGATTCGGACCTGGGCGAATGGGAAAAGCCGCAGGGCGGCTACTTCGTGTCTTTCAATACCCGCCCCGGCTGCGCCAGCGCGGTGGTGCAGCTGGCCGCGGACGCCGGTGTCAAACTGACCCCGGCCGGCGCCACCTTCCCCTACGGCAAAGACCCGCAAGACCGCAATATCCGCATAGCGCCCAGCTTCCCGCCGCTGGAGGAACTGGATACGGCCATGTCGGTGTTTGTGTTGTGCGTGAAGCTGGCGAGTGTGCGCAAGCAGTTGGAAATGCTGTAAGCGCCGAGCGGAAATATCCCCTTGTAGGAGCGGCCGTTGGCCGCAATCGATCTCACAGTCATTCGGCAATATTGATCGCGGCCAACGGCCGCTCCTAGCAGGTTGTTGAAAAAGGCCATCCCGGCCTTTTTCCCCCGGGTTTGCGGCGCATGTCCGCAAACCCTCCGCGACAAATCAAGCACTTGCGCGCTTGATTTGCGACCGGGCCGTCCCTGGCCCGGACTGGCAGGCTGTTTTTCAACAGCCTGCCAGATAGGATAGGGGTTTCTATCAGGCGCCGAGATAGCGCCGGGCGAATTTCGGATCCACCTGCTCCAGGTCCACCACCACCAGGCCGTCCACCGAATCGCAGAAATCCGGATCCACGTTGAACGCGTGAAAGCTGGTGCCGCCGGGCCTGGTCACCGCGGTGTACTTCTTGAACAGCGGCGGCAGCATCACGCCCTCCTCCTTCAGTATCCGCTTCAGTTGCACCATATCCTCGCCGGCATCGCCGCAGAGCGCCGGCAGGTCCTCGCGCGCCTCCGCAAACGGCAGGCGCGCGTCGCCGAGCGGCTTGTCGGTAGCGAAGTGGTGCAGGAAGTAGCGCACTATGGCCGACTTGGCGCGCGCGGAAAAAGTGCCGGGCATGGACACGGGGCCGAACAGGTAGCGCACATTGTTGCGCGCAATCCACTGGCCGATACCACACCAGAGCAGGTCCAGGCCGCGGCCGCGCCAGTACTCCGGCAGCAGGAAGCTGCGCCCCAGCTCCGCGGAGTCCGGCAGGCTCTGCCGGGGCGGGCGCGGGTAGTTGAACAGGGTGCTGCTGTAGATCTGCTCCGGCGCCAGGCTGTCGGTCTTCGCCAGGCGGTAGGCGCCGGCGATCTGCCGGCGTTCGCCATCCCACAGCAGCAGGTGGTCGTAGTGGGCGTCGAAGGCGTCCCAGTCGCGGCTCCGGCCGGTGCCCTCGCCCACGGCCCGGAAGGCGACTTCGCGCAGCCGCGCCAGCTCGCGCATCGCCGGGCAGTCGACCCGCTGGCGGTACAGTACAACGGAGAATCCGCCCTGCGCCACCAGGGTGTCGCAGCTTTCGATCACCGCGGCCACTTCCTCCACCGGCTCGGCGGCGGCGATGGGCTCCGGGCCCAGCGGGCGCGGGGACTTGTGCAGCCGGTACACATGCCGGCGCCAAAGGGCCGCCTGGGCGCGCGGCGTCAGTGGCCAGTTGCGGAAGTGCGCCGCCTCCACCGGGCTGCCGATACGGATATCGATGCTGCGCCTGGTCTGCTTGAACATCTCGCGGATCAGCCACAGGGTCGACAGCGGCTTGTTGACCATCGACAGGCCGTAGAACCAGAGGGAATTGCGCCCGCGCACCTGCACCGGCAGTATCGGCGCGTTGGTTTTTTCCGCGAAGCGGGCGAAGCCGGGATTCCAGCGCCCGTCGCGCACCCCCTGGGGGGTGAGCCGGGAGACCTCGCCGGCGGGAAATACGATGACGGCGCCGCCGCCGTGCAGGTGGCGGTAGATGCCCTCGATGTCGCCGCGGCGGGTGCGGCCGTTGAAATTGTCCACCGGCAGCAGGTAGGGGCGCAGCGGCTCGATATTCCACAGCAGCTGGCTGGCGACGGCGCGCACGTCCCGGCGCACCCGCGCCACCATATCGATCAGCGCCAGGCCGTCGAGGCTGCCCAACGGATGGTTGGAGACGATCACCAGCGGCCCCGCCGGCGGTATCCGCTCCAGCTCCGACGGATTCAGGTCGTAGCGGAAATCGAAGTGGGCAAAAATCTGGCGGATAAAATCGAGACCGCCCAGGTGCGGGTAGAGGCGGCCGAACTCCTGGATCCGCTGCTCGCAGCAGATTTTCTTCAGGGCCGCGGACACCAGTTTGCGCGTCGGCCTTTGCGGCGCCGCGCTGTACCAGGCATTTTTCTGCAACAGGTTTTCCAGCTGGATCATGCCGCCACCGCCTCGGTCATGATGCGCGCTATCTTCGGCGCGCGGTGCCAGTGCAGCAGCTCCAGGCTGCCATCGTGCCGCTCGACCACCGCGCTCATCGAGTCCACCCAGTCGCCGCAGTTGGCGTAGGTCAGGCGCCCTGCGCCGGCGCCGCTGTGGCGGATCGCGGCGCGGTGGATATGGCCGCAGACCACGCCGTCGAGGCCGCGGCGGCGCGTCTCGCGTATCGCGATCTCCTCGAAACTGTCCATCAGGCGCCTGGCCGCCTGCATGCGGTTTTTCACATGGTTGGCCAGCGACCACCAGGGCTTGTCAAAGCGGCCGCGCCAGTAGTTGATCCAGCGGTTCAGGCGCAGCATCAGGTAATAGCTGTGGTCGCCGATGTGGTAGCTGATGGGGTTGATATTGATCTGATGCTCGAACTGGTCGCCGTGGGTGACCCAGTAGCGTTTGCCATCGCCCGCCGTGTGCACCCACTCGCGTTCGATGCGGATATTGCCGAGGCTTTTACCTGCCCAGCTGCGCATAGGCGCGTCGTGGTTGCCCGGCACATAGATGACTTCCGGGGTCTGGCTGGAGAGCTCGGAGAGCATGCCGAGCAGTAGGCTGGAGTCCCGGCACCAGCTGCCCTTGCCCTGGGCCAGCGCCTTCATATCGAAGATATCGCCGACCAGGTAGACGGTGTCGGCGCGATTCTGGGCGAGGAAATCCGCAAGGCGCTGCGGTTCGCTGTCCCTGCTGCCCAGGTGCACATCGGAAATCCACAGTGCGCGGTAGCGGTTGCTCATAGCAAAGCCCCAATGATTCGTTGGGCAAACTTTGCCTCAGCTTTCTTACAGGAAAGCGGCTGTTTATTGAAGCTTATATTGCAGCAGTCGAGAAATCTGTCGCGCAATCCCACACATTTTATATTGCACACAATAAAAACAAAGTGTAGCTTTATTTTGCTTTAGCACCCAATAACAAAAATGAACTCCACAACAATAACGACAGGAACCCGCTATGTTGCAACCCACTCTCCGCGACAATTCGTTCGCAAGATCCACCCCCACAGCAAAATGCAGTCTCGCCGCACTGGTCCTGGCCGCCCTGACAGCTACCGCCGCCGCGGCGCCGCCCAATGGTGGCGGGGGCGGCGACGCCGATATCGATCAGGTACTGCCAATCCAACACACCTGCAGCAGCACCCTGCGAATACGCGCCCAGGACATGAGCGGCAGCCAGCTCAACGATACCTGTGCCAAGCTCACCGCCAAGGAGACATTGTTCCACCAGCGGCTCCAGACCGGGGAGGTACCGGTGCCGGACGACTACAATACCGACCTGCGTGTGGTCGTGTTCGACGATTACAACCAGTACGACTCCTACGGTTACGATCTCTTCGGTATCAACACCAATAACGGCGGTATCTATTTAGAGGGCAACCCGGCCGATCCGAGCAACCAGGCCAGCTTCTACGCCCACGAGGCTTCCTGGCTGCGCCCGGAGTTCTCCATCTGGAACCTGGAGCACGAATATGTCCACTATCTGGACGGGCGCTTTGTCTCCTACGGCGGCTTCAACCACTACCCGGGCAATATGGTCTGGTGGGCTGAGGGGCTGGCGGAATATCTGTCTCTCGGCAACGACAATCCCGACGCCATCAACCTGGCGCGCAACTACAAGCCGCGCCATCGCAAACCCAGCCTGGCGAAGATCTTCGACACCACTTACAGCGACAAGGTGGACCAGGTCTACCGCTGGAGCTACCTGGCGATCCGCTTCCTGTTCGAGCGCCACTACGACGAGGTGATCGCCATGACAAACTCGCTGAAAAGCAACGACTTTGGCAGTTACAGCAGCTACCTGAGCAGTTGGGAAAGCCGCTACGAGAGCGAATACCAGGCATGGCTGTCCGCCCTGATCGCCGGTGGCAGTTCGGGTGGCAGCTCCGCGGAGCGGAAGGGCAAGCGCGATCTGATGCTGCAACAGCACTCGGAAGCCGAGGCCAGGAAACGCGGCCACAACCGCTAGCCCGAAAGGAACGGCGGGCCCCCAGAGGTTCCCTAGTTCCTGACCCTTTCAATCTGTTCAAAGCGGGAGACGCTGGCCAGGTAATCCTCCCAGCTGCTGGCCAGCTCGTCGGTCTGGTAGCGCTTGTATTTCTCCCGGTCCAGCCAGAAGACTTTAGTCCGCGCGCGGCGCAGGTCGATCGCCGGCAGGCGCTCGATCGCCTCGGAGCCGCTGCTGAACACGGAGGCGGACCTGGAGTTCTGGATCATATCGCTGACTATGGTCAGGTTGACTTCCCCCGCGCGCAGGTCGATCCGCTCCAGCGACGCCAGGTCCGACAGGGCCTCGTAGATGGGGGACACCTCCTGTTCGCCGGCGGCCACGACGGAGGCAATGGCCCGCTCAAACGGTTCCCGGAACCTGTCCCGGTACAGCTTTTCCACGAACAGGCGGTTGGAAGTCAGCGCGTCGACATCGCCGGCGGCCTTCGGTTTGCACAGATCGACCACGGGCTCGGACAGGCCGTGATAGCGTTCATCCAGTACGAATATCGTAAAGCGATCATTCGCCCTCGAGCCTTCCAGCAGGCTCGACAGGCGGCTGTGCAGAAACCTGCGCTGGTAATCGGACAGCGCATCCGACACATCGATGATAAATATGTTGTGCGCAGACCGGGGGAGGCGTTCGTTGCACAGTGTGATGCTGTCGTAGTCGCGCTCGGGCGAGTGGATCTTTGTCACCACCACGAAGACGAGACACAACAGGACCAGTGCGCCGGCGATAAATATCGCGATTCCGCGCTTGTCCTCCGCTGACAGACGGCCCGGAGAAGTTTTCATCACAGCCCGCCCAAACCGTTTTCCCGCTCGATCTTTGCGATCGCCGCGCGGATATCCTCCTGGAACTCACCCCACTTTCCGCTGACCAGCTCCATCGCATCCGCGTACTCCCGGTCGAGCTCCGCCATCACCTGATCGAAGTAGGCGAGATCCTCCTTGTGCTGTTCCAGCCCCACGGTGTTCAGCTTCGGCAGCTTGTCCAGCTCGAAGCGCAGCAGTTCGCCGAAATAGGCCGCCCGCCGGTTCATCATTCTGGCCGAATAGGACTGGTAGTACCTGACCAGTTCATCCAGCAGCCCCTGGGCCTTGACGATATCCTCCTCGTACTCGCGCCGAATATCCTCGCTGCGGTCGATACTCGACTTGAAGCCGATGTACTGAGAGCGGATCGCCTTCTCCCGCTCGGAGAGCGCCCGCTGGGCCTCCTCAACCACTGCGCCGATTTCCTCAAAGGCCGCGGAGCACCCCCTGATCCAGCGCTCCCGCCGCTCCCTGGCCCTGCGCGCGACCGCGGTGTAGCCCGGATAGTGGTCCTCGACGATAAAAAACTTGGCCGTCAGCAGTATCAGCGCCATGCCACTGACAATGACCATGATCCAGGAGTTGAAATCGTGGATACCCAGCGGGGCGCCCCACAGGTTCATGACCGCGACCTTGGAAGCCGTGAACGGGTGCAGCTCCAGCGCCTCGCGGTAGTGGCCGACGCCGAGAATAAAAAATACGGATATCGCGCCGACAAACACGAACAGTCCCAGGAACAGCGCTTTGCGCAAGGCGCTGATATGGAAACTCTGGCGCAGCGCGAAGGCGGCAAAGGCGGCGAGGCCCAGGTTGACCAGGGAGATGATCAGCGCCTGGAAGAAGCCGCCGACGAGCCCCAACTCGCTGCCCTTCGCCAGGAAGAAGGCGTTCAGGGCCGTCTCGACGATAACGATAAAGAACACCACCGAGTAGTGGAGTATCCGCGACTCGCGGTAGACCGCCTCCCGGGTCAGGCCGTTCCTGTGCCGGAAGCTTTCCAGATCCATGCGGGCAGTGGAAAAGTCCCGCGCCAGTCTCTGCAGCTCCCGCACGATGGCGGAGAATTTAGCGGAAACCTGTTTGTTGAGTGTGGCCTCGGTATTCTTGATCTGCTGGTACAGCTGGCGGATCTCGACTTCGCCGCGGGTATCCGCCTGCGCGTCTATCTCCTCCTGGCGCCCCTGGTGCACCCTGCCGATGATCTCCCGGACCACATAGGAGCGGAGGCTCTCCTCGCTTTCCGTGTGGCTGTTTCGATCTATCTCCGGAATACCAGCCTTCACGTCGCGCTCCACGCGCTCTTCAATTTTCAGTGCCGAAATAGCAGCCCTTGTCGCTGGTATAGAGCTCATTGCACTCACCTAAAAAAACATCCAAATCCTTTTAGGGAACCTCTGAATAACTCCATAGCCTCTGTCCCCCTGTGTCAGCATAGATGTCGCGCCCACTTTTTAATCAACAGTGTATGAGGGGGCGGTAATCGAGTGGAAAATGCCGCGTTACAGTGAAGGCTTCAAAGAAAGAGCC
>NZ_JBSWWT010000023.1:0-56857 GCF_056160225.1 Microbulbifer sp. ABF4_143 | reverse complement strand
TGGGTTCTTTGGGAAGGAAATGCTGGGACTCCCTCCTGGGAGGTTTGTTGGCTTGTTCCCTCGGGCCGACAGTCCTGCAAAAGGCCACCGATAGCAGGGCCATCGCATCGATATCGACGTTTTGTTCCGCCCTCCCCAACGACCGTCCGTCCCTACGAGCGCCCGTAGCTGTCGTCGAAGCGGACTATGTCGTCCTCACCCAGGTAACTGCCGGACTGCACTTCGATCAGCTCGAGCGGAATGGTGCCCGGATTCTCGAGGCGGTGGGTCACCCCCAGCGGGATATAGGTGGACTGGTTCTCGGTGATCAGCAGCTCCTCGTCGCCGCGGGTCACTTTTGCCGTGCCGCGCACGACTATCCAGTGCTCCGCGCGGTGGTGGTGCATCTGCAGGGACAGCTGCCGGCCCGGCTTGACCACTATGCGCTTGACCTGGAAGCGGGGGCCGGCGTCGATGGAGTCGTAGTAGCCCCAGGGGCGGTAGACCTTGCGGTGGCGCTCGGCCTCGCTGCGCGCGGCGCCTTTCAGACGCTGCACCAGCTTCTTGACCTCCTGCACCCGCCGCTTGTCCGCGATCAGCACCGCATCGTCGGTGTCCACCACCACCAGGTCGCGCACACCCAGCAGGCCCACCAGGCGGCTGTCCCCATGGACCAGGCAGCCGGCGCTGTCCTCCGCCAGCACGTCGCCGCGCAGCAGGTTGTCATCGCCATCCCGCTCCGCCAGCTCCCACAGCGCGGACCAGGAGCCGACATCGCTCCAGCCGGCGTCCATCGGCACCACCGCCGCGGACTCGGTCTTCTCCATCACCGCGTAGTCGACCGAGTCATCGGCACAGGCGGCAAAGGCCTCGGCATCCACGCGGGTGAAATCCAGATCCCGCGCGGCGCCGGCATAGGCGGCGCGGCAGGCCTCGAGAATATCCGCCCGGTGCTGGCCCAGTTCCTCGATATAGCGCGAGGCGCGGAACAGGAACATGCCGCTGTTCCAGGAATAGTCTCCGCCGGCCAGGTAGGTCTCGGCGGTGGCCGCGTCCGGTTTCTCGACGAACTGCGCCACCTTCCAGGCGCCCTCGCCGATGGCCTCGCCGCGGCGGATATAGCCGTAGCCGGTCTCGGCGCGGGTGGGCACTATGCCGAAGGTCACCAGGTTGCCCTGCGCGGCCAGATCGACCGCCACTGCCACCGCTTTCTGGAAGGCCGCGATATCGGCGACCGCGTGATCCGCCGGCAGCACCAGCAGCAGTGGGTCCCCGCCCTGCTCCAGTGCCGCCAGCGCGGCCAGCGCTATCGCCGGTGCCGTGTTGCGCGCGCAGGGCTCCAGCAGAATCGACTGGGCCGCGCGGCCTATCTCCTGCAGCTGCTCGGCGGCGGCGAAGCGGTGCGCCTCGTTGCACACGAGTATCGGCGCCTGCACGCCCTCGAGGCCGTCCAGGCGCAGCGCCGTGGCCTGCAGCATGGTGTCGCTGCCGGCCAGGGGCAGGAACTGTTTCGGGTAGGCTTCGCGGGACAGCGGCCACAGACGCGAGCCGGTGCCGCCGCAGAGGATAACGGGAATCATGAATTGTCGATCGGCTGTTAATTTTTGGGACGGGGAATTTTGGCACACTTGACTGCGGGATTATACTTGGCTGTTTTTCCGGCCCGATAGTAACGAACTTGAAGCTAAGGGCCTGATGCCGGGGGCTGTTCTCGAGACCTTTCGCGGCCATGGATGGCCGCGGAGAGCGTACAGGGATGTATTCACAGCGTGTCTCGAGAACAGCCACCGGCAGCAGGGCCGCCCGGGCTGACCCCAGGGACACTAAAACAAGGTACAGTGTGGACACGATTTATGTGAGGGGTGCGCGCACCCACAACCTGAAGAATATCGATCTGGATATTCCCCGCGACAAGCTGATCGTGATCACCGGCCTGTCCGGCTCCGGCAAGTCCTCGCTGGCCTTCGACACCCTCTACGCCGAGGGACAGCGGCGCTATGTGGAATCGCTGTCCACCTACGCGCGCCAGTTCCTGTCGATGATGGAAAAGCCGGATGTGGACACGGTGGAGGGCCTGTCGCCGGCGATCTCGATCGAGCAGAAGTCCACCTCCCACAACCCGCGCTCCACCGTCGGCACCATCACCGAGATCTACGACTATTTGCGCCTGCTCTTCGCCCGCGTCGGCGAACCCCGCTGCCCGGACCACCATGAGCCGCTGCAGGCGCAGACAATCAGCCAGATGGTGGACCAGGTGCTGGCTTTGCCGGAGGGCACCAAGGTCATGCTGCTGGCGCCGGTGGTGCGCGACCGCAAGGGCGAGCACCTGCACGTATTCGAACAGCTCCGGCGCGACGGCTTCGTGCGCGCGCGCATCGACGGCCTGGTGTGCGACCTGGACGACACCCCCAAGCTGGACAAGCGCAAGAAGCACACCATCGAAGTGGTGGTGGACCGCTTCAAGGTACGCGGGGACCTGCAGCTGCGCCTGGCGGAATCCTTCGAAACGGCGCTCGCCCTGACCGACGGCATCGCCTCCATCGCCTTTATGGAGGGCACACAGGAAGATCGCCTCTTCTCCGCGCGCCACGCCTGCCCGGTGTGCGACTACTCACTCAACGAACTGGAGCCGCGCCTCTTCTCCTTCAACAATCCGGCCGGCGCCTGCCCCAGTTGCGACGGCCTGGGCGTGAAGCAGTTCTTCGACGAGGAAAAGATCATCCTCGACCCGGACAGCAGCATCTCCGAGGGCGCCATCCGCGGCTGGGACCGCCGCAATATCTACTACTACCATATGCTCGACTCCCTGGCCGAGCACTACGGTTTCGATCTGGACAGGCCGTGGAAAAAACTCGCGAAGAAATACCGCGACGTGATTCTCTACGGCAGCGGCGACACGCCGATCGATTTCAGCTATGTGAACGATCGCGGCGACGTCACCGTGCGCCGCCACACCTTCGAGGGCATTATTCCGAATTTCCAGCGCCGCTACCGCGACACCGAATCCCAGTCGGTGCGCGAGGAGCTGGCCAAATACCTGAGCACGCAGAAATGCCCCGACTGCTGCGGCACACGCCTGCGCCGCGAGGCGCGCCACGTATTCGTCGACAACCGCACCCTGGCGCAGATCACCGAGATGCCGGTGGGTGACGCCTTTGAGTATTTCGCCAATCAGCTCAAATTCGAGGGCGCGCAGAAGGAGATCGCCGACAAGATCCTGAAGGAGCTGCGCGACCGCTTCCGCTTCCTGGTCGACGTGGGTCTGAACTACCTGACCCTGAACCGCAGCGCCGAGACACTCTCCGGCGGCGAGGCCCAGCGTATCCGCCTGGCGAGCCAGATAGGCGCCGGCCTGGTCGGGGTCATGTATATTCTCGACGAGCCGTCCATCGGCCTGCACCAGCGCGACAACGAGCGGCTGCTGAATACCCTGACCCACCTGCGCGATATCGGCAACACCGTTATCGTCGTCGAGCACGACGAGGACGCGATACGCGCCGCCGACTTTATCGTCGATATCGGCCCCGGCGCCGGCGTGCACGGCGGCGAGGTGGTGGTGGCCGGCAGCCACGAGCAGGTGGCCGCCTGTGAGCGCTCACTGACCGGCCAGTACCTGTCCGGCAGGAAAAAGATCGCAGTGCCCGAAGAGCGCTATGTCGCAGACCCGGACTATATGCTGCGTATCGAGGGCGCCAGCGGCAACAACCTGAAGAATGTCGACCTGGAGATTCCTGTGGGGCTCTTCACCTGCATCACCGGCGTGTCCGGCTCCGGCAAGTCGACGCTGATCAACAGCACCCTGTATCCGCTCGCGGCCACAGCGCTGAACAAGGCGACGACGCTGAAGGCCGCACCCTACAAGGCCGTGCACGGCCTGGAGCATTTCGACAAGTGCGTCGATATAGACCAGAGCCCCATCGGGCGCACGCCGCGCTCGAACCCCGCCACCTACACCGGCATCTTCACCCCGATCCGCGAACTCTTCGCCGGCACCCAGGAGGCACGCTCCCGCGGCTACAAGCCGGGCCGCTTCAGCTTCAACGTCAAGGGCGGCCGCTGCGAGGCCTGCCAGGGCGACGGCGTGATCAAGGTGGAGATGCACTTCCTGCCGGATATCTACGTGCCCTGCGACACCTGCAAGGGCAAGCGCTACAACCGCGAAACTCTGGAAGTGCACTACAAAGGCAAGAATATCCACGAGGTGCTGGAGATGACCGTCGAGGACGCGCGGGAATTCTTCGATCCGGTACCCGCCATCGCCAAGAAGCTGCAGACGCTGATGGACGTGGGCCTCTCCTATATCAAGCTGGGCCAGGCGGCCACGACCCTGTCCGGCGGCGAGGCACAGCGGGTCAAGCTGTCGCGCGAGCTGTCCAAACGCGATACCGGCAAGACACTGTACATTCTCGACGAGCCCACCACCGGCCTGCACTTCGCCGATATCCAGCTGCTGCTGGATGTGCTGCACCGGCTGCGCGACCACGGCAACACCATCGTCGTGATCGAACACAACCTGGACGTGATCAAGACCGCCGACTGGATCGTGGACCTGGGCCCGGAGGGCGGTTCCGGCGGCGGACAGATCATTGCCACCGGCACGCCGGAAGACGTGGCCGAAATGGAGGAGTCCCACACCGGGCGCTTCCTGAAACCGATGCTCGGCTGAGGACATACAGACAAGCCGATACAAAAAGGCGAAGCCGCACCGGCCTCGCCTTTTTTCTGTGAAATTCCTATTCGCCGGGGGCTGTGATTAACTATTCATCACAAAACCCATAATAAATACATGAAGATCGGCAAAGCTCTGAACATAGGGCCGGCCACCATGGTCGCGGCAGCGTTTATAGGCCCGGGCACGGTGGTCACCGCCAGTCTGGCCGGCGCCCGCTTCGGCTACGCACTGCTGTGGGCGCTGCTGTTCGCGGTACTGGCCAGTGTGATACTGCAGGAGATGAGTGCGCGCCTCGGTATAGTGACGCAGCAGGGGCTGGGGGAAAATATTCGCCGGACCTTCCGGCGGCCGCTGTCGCGCTTTGTGGCCACTGCGCTGGTGGTCGGCGCGATTGTGATCGGCAACGCCGCCTACCAGAGCGGCAATATCGCCGGCGCCAGCCTGGGGCTGGATGCGCTGATCTCCGCCATCGGCCACGGAACTTCGTCGCCCAGTCCCTGGCCGCCGCTTATTGCCGCGGCGGCCTTCGCGCTGCTGTGGCGCGGAGACTACCGCGTGATCGAGGGCGCACTGGTCTTCCTGGTGGTGCTGATGAGCCTCGCCTTTCTCGTCACCCTCGCCATTACCAGGCCGGATCTCCCCGCCCTGCTGCGCGGTCTGACACTGCCCGCGATTCCGCCGGGTGCCGGGCTCACCGCAATCGCGCTGATCGGCACCACGGTGGTGCCCTACAACCTGTTCCTGCACAGCGCCAGCGCCGCGAAGAAATGGCAGGGCCCCGAATTCCTGCCGCAGGCGCGCAAAGACATCTATTTCTCCATCCCGCTGGGCGGCCTGATTTCCATCGCGATAGTGGCCACCGCCGCCTCCGCCTTCTTTGCCGAACACATAGCGCTGCGCAACGCCGGGGATATCGCCCGCTCTCTGCAGCCGCTGTTCGGCGCCAGCGCCCAGTACTTTATCGGTATCGGCCTGTTCGCAGCGGGAATTTCCTCCGCGGTGACCGCGCCCCTGGCCGCGGCCTACGCGCTCAGCGGTATACTGGGTATGAAGCCAGATCTGAAATCCGCCGGCTTCCGCCTGGTGTGGCTGGCGATACTGGCCATCGGCACGCTGGTGGCGACCCTGGGCATAAAGCCGGTCCGGCTTATCTGGTTTGCACAGGTCGCCAACGGCCTGCTGCTGCCGATCGTCACGGCTTTCCTGTTGCGGGAAACGAATTCCGCGCGGCTGGGCGACTACAGAAATTCACGCTGGCAGAACCTGCTCGGTTTCCTGGTCCTGCTGGTGACGATACTGCTCGGCGGCCGCAGCCTGATGGCGGCCTTTGGCTGGTTGTAAATGCACAAGATAGATATCAACTGTGATCTGGGCGAGGGTGCGACGGCGGACGACTGCGCGCGGGACGCGCGGATTATGCCGTTTATCTCCCGCTGCAATATCGCCTGTGGCGGACACGCCGGCAATCCGACCACCATGCGGCTGTCGCTGGCCAACGCGCGGAAAAGCCGCCTGAAAATCGGCGCCCATCCCGGCTATCCGGATCCGGAAAACTTCGGCCGCCGCTCGCTGGCGATGGAAACCGGGCAGCTGCTCGAGTCCATCGGCGAGCAGGTCCGCCGCCTGCTGGACCTGGCCGCACAGGCGGGCGCGGATCTGGACCATATCAAATTGCACGGCGCCCTCTACAACGACGCCGAGGCCGATCGCGAACTCGCCGGGCGGATTGTCGATTTCATTCGCGCTGAATTCCCCTCGCTGAAAATTCTCGGGCTGGCCAACGGCGCCATGGAGGCCGCCGCGCGCAGACGGAAGCAGCCCTTTCTGCGCGAGGGCTTTATGGACAGGCGCTACCTGAGCGATCACCAGCTGGCGCCGCGCAACCTCGATGGCGCGGTGATTGCGGAGCTGACGCCCTGCCTGGCGCAGGCTGTGAGCCTGGCAAAATGTCTGCCCTTCGAATCCTATCGCGGAGAGCCGCTGCAGTTTTCCGTCGACAGTATCTGTCTGCACGGCGACAACCCGAATGCTCTGGAAATTGCCCGGGAACTGCAGTGGCACCTGCGCCGGCACGATGTGGAAGTGAGCCCGTGAAGTCGGCGTTTTGCATCTCGGCCAACGGCGACAGCGCGCTGGATATCCGCTTCGCAGAGGCGCCCGGCGAGGCGCTGAGCCGGCGTATCATTGCGCTGGAGCAGCAGATAGCAGCGCAGGACTGGGTGGGCATTGTGGATCTTATTCCGGCCTACCAGTGCCTGACCGTTTGCTTCGATCCACTGCTCTGCGATCGCAGCCGTCTCGCCGACCGGCTACAGACGCTGACCCGCCAGCTGCTGCAACAGCCGCCCAAATTACCGCGCACACCGCGCCTTATCCGGCTGCCGGTCTGCTACGAGGCGGAGTTCGCACCGGATATGCCCGCCGTCAGCGAACACACGGGCCTGTCTCCGCAGCAGATTGTCGCCCTGCACACGGCGCCGCAGTACCTGGTGCATATGCTGGGATTTTCTCCGGGCTTCCTGTATCTGGGCGGGCTGGACCCGAAGCTGCACTGCCCGCGTAAGGCGACACCGGCGCTGCGCCTGCCCGCCGGCGCCGTGGGCATCGGCGGCAGCCAGACCGGCATCTATCCGCAGGCCACACCCGGGGGCTGGCAGATCGTCGGGCGCACGCCCGCGAAGCTGTTCCAGCCACACAGCGATACGCCGTTTATCGCCGAACCGCTGGACCGGATAGTATTCTGCCCGATCGACCGCGACGCCTTCGAACGCTTCGATCAGGGCGCCCTGGAAATCACGCAACTGGAGGGCGCGCAGTGAGCATGCGCTTTATCCGCGCGGGCCTGCAAACCAGCGTACAGGATCTCGGCCGCAGCGGGCTAATGCGCTACGGCATCTCCCGCGGCGGCGCCGCCGACGCCATGGCGATGCAACTGGCCAACCTGCTGCTGGGCAGGCCGCCCGGCAATCCAGTCCTCGAGGTGACATTGACCGGTCCGAAAATAGAGTTCCGGCGCGACCTCGCAATCGCCGTTGTCGGCGCGCAATTCGAACTGACACAAAACGGCGAACCGGTCGACAACAACCGGGTACTGCACATCCGGCGCGGCGACACTCTGATATTCGGCCGCCTGCTGAGCGGCGCGCGAGCCTATATCGCCTTCTCCGGGCTGCTGGACCTGCCCCCGGTGTTCGGATGTTGTGGCACCAACCTGGTGGGTGGATTCGGCGGCCTGCACGGCAGAGCCATTCAGGACGGTGACATCATCGACTTCAGAGAGGTGACAGGGGCCGCCCCGCGCCAACTCGACGCCGAGTATCAGCCGCGCTATACAGGGCATCCGCAGCTGCGAGTCGTCGCCGGCGCCGAGGAGCGGCACTTCGACACCGCCGCGCTGGCGGATTTTTATCGACAGGCGTTCCAGGTCTCGGCGCAGAGCAATCGCATGGGTATCCGCCTGCAGGGCCGTCCGCTCAATACGGAAGAGCTGCCACAGATCGTCTCCTCCGGCCTCTGCCCCGGTACCATACAGATACCCCCGGGTGGCCTGCCGATCATCTCCTTTGTCGAGGGGCAGACCATCGGCGGCTACCCGCGCATTGCCCATGTCATCAGCGCCGATCTGCATATACTCGGGCAGGTGAAGGCCGGCGACCGCGTAAGCCTGCGCAAAGTCTCCCCGGCACAGGCGCAGCAAATTCTCGCCGGCAAAACCGCACTACTGGACAAAGCGCGGCAGAGGCTCAACGCATGAGAACTGAAACAGGGCCGCGCCCGCAAACACCGGTACTGGAGACGAAGCGCCTGCGGCTGCGCCCCTTTACCCCGGACGATGTCGAGAACTACTTCCTGCTCAATGCCCATCCGGAGGTGGTGCGCTATGTCGGGCGCACGCCGCTGGACTCCCTGCAGGCCGCGCTCGACATGATGCGCGCCGCGCCGCTGCGCGATTACCGCCAACACGGTATAGGCCGCCTGGCCTGCGTCGACAAGGAAAGCGGCAGGCTGATCGGTTTCTGCGGCCTCAAGTATGTGCCGGAAATCGACGAAGTGGATATCGGCTATCGCTTCCTGCCCGAATACTGGGGGCGGGGCCTGGCGAGCGAGGCCTGTACAACAGTGATGGATTACGGCCGCGAGCAGTTGGGGCTGACGCGTATCGTCGGCATAGTGGATCCGGCCAACCTGGCTTCGACCAGGGTACTGCAGAAACTCGGGCTGGCCTTCGAGCGGAAGATCCGCCTGAGCTTCTGCGAAGTGACGCTGGACCTCTACGCTTAAGCCGCACTGGTGTCCGACAGCAGCCGCATACTCGGCGTGCGGAATTGAACCTGCAGCGTCGCGGGGGTTTTTCCGCGCCTGCCCGCCGTCGAAGTACACACCCGCAATTGCTCCCGCGCAGACGGCGCCGCCCGATCCGCATAGCGGGCGATGCGCCATCCGGGGTGGTGGAAGCGAAATAACAGCGTCGGTAGCGGTTTTCGCCCGCACCGGCGCCATGGAAATCTAGCGGGAGCAGGACTGGAGCCGGTCAGCGGAAAACCCCGGCGGCAAGAGCTAAGCCTGCAAACTGGTGGACTACCAGACCGCATTTTCCGCCTTCACCCCAGGCGACTATGGGAAATGTGCCGATCACTTTTTTGATGTGCCTATCGACTACGGCAACTAAGGCTGATTGTCTGCCCAGCCGCCTCGACAATGTTGGCGCACGGCCACTTTTCGATTTCTCCCGCCGAAAATGCGAACTGTTTATCCCCGGAAAAACGAGACTGGTACGTCTATGATGACCAGCAAGTTTTAGCGCGAAATTTTCTGGACCCACCCAATTTCATTCACTAATCTCTGGGCGTTTTAGCCAAATAACGATTTGGACGGGCGTCCAAATTGAATTGGTCGAGAAAGGGAGTAAGTTTTTATCGCGGTCCCCTGCGGTACGGCTTTGCGTTATCAATTTGGCGCAGTCCATAGAGAAGACTCCAATCAACGCAAGGGGATTAATAATGATAAAAGCCCTCCGTCAAACGTCGCTGGCGCTGGTTGCCGGCTCACTGATATTTTCCGGCAACGCGCAGGCCGAACCCGGCGATTACGGCTTCTGGACCACCCTCGTCAACCTGTTCGACCCACCCGACGCCAATGCTCCGGTCACGCCGGAACAGGCGCAGGGCATGTATCCACTGAGCCTGGACGATCCGAATTTTAACGATGGCTTCGACCCGGGCAATTACGACAACTGGCAGAAGGTCGACGTGCCGGCCAGTACCGGCGCCATGTGCGGCAACGGCTCGCCCTACAAGTTTTTCGTCTACCGGGTTCCGGATACCAGCAATACCATTTTTTATTTCGAGGGCGGCGGCGCCTGCTGGGATTACGAAAGCTGTTCCGGCCAGGCGGGTATTCGCGGCGCGCGCAATCCCAACGGTATTCCCGACGACTATGTACAGAATATCAACCTGCTGGATTTCCAGAACACAGCCAACCTGGCCACGGCGGCAGTATCTCCGCTGATCTACACCTGGCACCCCTACAACCGCTACAAGACCGGGGAGTGGAATATTGTCTATGTGCCCTACTGCACCGGTGATATCTATGTGGGGGACAAGACAGAAATCTACGAGGACCCCACGGGTCAGAACCCGGATCTGATCTGGCACCACAACGGCCTGCGCAATGTGCAGGCGGTGACATCCTGGGTCAAGAACAATCTGCAAAAGCCAAAACAGATGCTGGCGGCGGGGTGCAGTGCCGGCAGTATCGGCGCACTGTTGAACTACTCCAAGCTGCGCGGCGATATGAACGTGGATTACGGCTACCTGATCGATGATTCCGGCCCGCTCTACCGGGCGCCCCTGGACAGCAGCGACAGCGCCGCCTATCCGTCGGTGCCCCTGCACAGGGAGGTACTGGAGTCCTGGACCAGCTACACTCCCGGCGGCGATCCCGGTGCAGTCAACCCGATCAATATGCTCGCCAGTATCACACCCGGGTTTGACAGCAACGAGCTGGCCTCACTCTACGGCGCACTGTCCAACAAATTCCCCAACGACCGCCTGGGGATTACCCACTTCCTCGCCGACGGTAACTTCTCCTCCTATTCCTACGAGCGCTTCCACGGGGATATCTACAATGACCCGGACCCGGAATCGCGCCTGGACAAGTTGCGGCAGAAGTGGCAGCACGACACCCACAACAACCTGATTCCCCTGCTCGAGCAGACCAGCAACTGGGGCTACTATTTCCCGATGTACCGCGACTTCAATGAAAGCCACTGCACCACGATTCTCGACCTGGAATACGGCGAGATTGCCGAGCACGGGCTGGTATTGCGCGACTTCCTGGACAATATCGTCAACTACCGCGGCGGCGCCATGATGCGGGCCTACGAGTCGGATCAGGTGTCGGATTACGAGAACAATCACAACTGGTTCTACGACCTTGTGGACGGGCTGCTATAGGCGGTAATCAAGCGTCTCAAACAGAAGAGCGCTGCAGTGCCGCGCTCTTCTCGCTGCCCAAGGTCAGGAACCGTAAGCCCTTTCGCGCGCCTCCTGCAGCCGCTTGCGCAGATATTCCTGCCGGCTCATACCGTCGGGGAAAGAGGTCATCTGCTGCACCTCCCGCACTATGCGCTTTTCCTCCTCCTTGTACTCGGCGAAGCCGGGCACATCCTCGTAGGGGTCGTACGCCTGCGCACTCACTGACGATCTCTGGCGGTATTCCCCCACCAGCGCCTGTGCCGCCGCATCGAACTCGGCCTTGCTTGTGCTGTTGCGCTCGAGCCAGGCCAGTTTCAGCGCCATGGCCTCATAGGCCATCATGCGCCCCTCCTTTTCGACGGACTCGATCAGTTCCCAGGCCTCCTCGTCTGTGAGCTCGCCGCCTCCCTCGGCAAAGTAATCCGACAGCGCCCGCTTGTCCTTTTGCCGCGCGAAGTAGGTCTGCACTCGCGAATCGGATAACAGACTCGCCAACGCCTCCCGATCCGGCACAGGGAGATCCTCCTCCTGCGGTGTATCGGCGGGAGTGACCGTCAGCGGATTTTCTGCGCGTTCTAGTGGTGAAGGGGAGAGATAGCGCCAGGCGGCGATGCTTGCGCCCAGGGTCAGGGCAATAACAACAGACAGCCGGATTTTATTATTCATTGTTGCCGCTTCCGTTATTGAGAGTGACGGAAACAGTGTAACGGGTGCGAGCGGCTCGGCAAGCCCGCCTTGTTTTGTAGAGGTGCGAAGGCGGCAGAGGCCCGCGACTGCGGGCCGCGCCGCTAAACCCAGTTGAGCCTCTGCTCTTCGTCGCGCTTGTCGGCGCAGGGCGTCTTCTTTGGCGGCACATAGCCAACCTGGGCCTCAGCCGGCAGATTGCGCCTCTCCCAGTTGGCGACCGCCTCCGCACACAGGCGGCGCTGCTGGTCTGTCAGCGCGACACCGTTGGGCCATTTACCCAGTTCGATGGCGCGCTTGAGACTGCCGATAATCTGTGGATTCAGGTTGTTGAGTAACTCTTCGAAGGACATGGCAGACACCTGGGATTGCTATACAAAAAAGGCCGGTCACAGACCGGCCTTCCTTTGCACTGAGCTGTCGGGGCTTACGCCTCGGCGGCTTCGGCCTCGTCGCCTTCAACCTGGGGACGATCCACCAGTTCTACGTAGGCCATTGGGGCCTTGTCGCCGGCGCGGAAACCGCACTTCAGGATGCGGATATAACCGCCCGGACGGGCCTCGTAACGCGGACCCAGCTCGTCGAACAGCTTGCGCACGGCATCCTTGTCGCGGATACGGGCGAAAGCCAGACGGCGGTTGGCGACACTGTCCTTCTTGGCCAGGGTGATCAGCGGCTCCGCGACGCGGCGCAGCTCCTTGGCTTTCGGCAGTGTGGTTTTGATCAGTTCGTGCTCCACCAGAGAGGCGGTCATGTTCTTGAACATGGCCTTGCGGTGAGCGCTGGTACGGCTGAATTTACGGCCACTATAGCGATGACGCATGACTCAATTCCTTACGACTTTGTTGCTGTCTCAGCAAGTCGTTCTGGAGCGGTGTCGCGTAAGTCGTGGCACCGCTCGGGTTCTTTCTATACGCGGCCGGAGCCGCGCCTACCAAATCAATCTGCTTACAGGGGGCTCAGCTTGCTGTCGCCCTTGAGGCTGGCCGGCGGCCAGTTCTCCAGGCGCATGCCGAGGGACAGACCGCGGGAAGCCAGCACATCCTTGATCTCGGTCAGGGACTTCTTGCCCAGGTTCGGGGTCTTCAGCAGCTCTACTTCGGTACGCTGAATCAGGTCGCCGATGTAGTAGATGTTTTCTGCCTTCAGACAGTTGGCCGAACGTACGGTCAGCTCCAGGTCGTCCACCGGGCGCAGCAGCACCGGATCGACTTCCGGCTCTTCCTTCGCCGCCGGAGCTTCCTTGTCGTGCTCCAGGTCCACAAACACGGCCAGCTGCTGCTGGAGGATGGTGGCGGCTCGGCGGATGGCCTCTTCCGGATCCAGAGTCCCGTTGGTCTCCAGATCCAGAACCAGCTTGTCCAGGTCGGTGCGCTGTTCAACCCGCGCGGACTCCACGCTGTAGGCAACACGGCGAACCGGGCTGTAGGAAGCATCCAGCTGCAGACGGCCGATGGCACGGGTTTCTTCCTCTTCGTCACGACGGGCGTCGGCGGGCTGGTAGCCGCGGCCGCGCGCCACAGTCAGACGCAGGTTGAGCTCCACGTCGCCGGTGATATTGGCGATCACATGCTCGGGATTGACGATCTCGATATCGTGATCCACCTGAATATCGCCTGCGGTCACCGCACCCGGGCCCTTCTTGCTCAGGCTCAGAACCGCCTGATCCTTGCCGTGCATGACAACAGCGATCTCCTTCAGGTTGAGCAGGATTTCGATTACATCTTCCTGCACACCTTCGATCGCGCTGTACTCGTGCTCAACACCGTCGATTTCGACTTCGGTGACGGCGCAGCCCGGCATGGAGGACAGCAGGATGCGACGCAGGGCATTGCCCAGAGTGTGGCCGAAACCACGCTCCAGGGGCTCCAGAACCACTTTGGCGTGGTTCGGGTTGTACTCGGTGACGTCAATACGACGAGGTGTCAAAAACTCGTTGACAGCAGTCTGCATAGCCATACCTGTTTACAGTTGCATTCCTTAAAGTGGACTAGGTCTTACTTGGAGTAGAGTTCCACAATAAGGTTTTCGTTGATCTCTGCCGGCAGATCCACACGATCCGGAACGCGCTTGAAAGTGCCTTCCAGCTTGCTCGCGTTGACGTCTACCCACTCGACATCGCCACGCTGGGCGGCGAGGGAAACGGAATTCTGGATACGCAGCTGCTTCTTGGCCTTCTCGCGCACAGCAATCACATCGCCTTCCTTTACCTGATAAGAGGGGATGTTCACGGTGCTGCCGTTTACCAGGATCGCCTTGTGGGATACCAGCTGGCGCGCTTCGGCGCGGGTGGAGCCAAAGCCCATGCGGTAAACCACGTTGTCCAGGCGTTTTTCCAGCAGTTGCAGCAGGTTTTCACCCGTGGCGCCCTTCAGGCGCGCCGCTTCCTTATAGTAGTTGCGGAACTGCTTTTCCAGTACGCCGTAGATGCGGCGAACTTTTTGCTTTTCGCGCAGCTGAACGCCGTAGTCAGACAGGCGGCCGCGGCCGGCGCCGTGCTGACCGGGCTTGGATTCCGCGCGGCACTTGGAATCGTGCGGGCGAACGCCACTCTTCAGCTGCAGATCGGTACCTTCCCGACGGGAAAGCTTACATTTCGGTCCAATATAACGTGCCATTTTGTCAGCCCCCTCTTACACGCGACGTTTCTTGGGCGGACGACAACCATTATGCGGGATCGGCGTCACGTCGGTGATGTTGGTGATCTTGTAGCCGCAGTTGTTCAGCGCGCGAACAGCGGATTCGCGGCCGGGGCCGGGGCCCTTCACTTCTACGTCGAGGTTTTTCAGGCCGTATTCCTGAGCGGCAGTACCTGCGCGCTCGGCGGCAACCTGGGCTGCAAACGGGGTGCTCTTGCGGGAGCCACGGAAACCGGAACCACCTGCGGTGGCCCAGCTGAGGGTATTACCCTGACGATCAGTGATCGTTACGATCGTGTTGTTGAACGATGCGTGGATGTGGGCAATACCGTCGACAACGGTCTTTTTGACCTTTTTGCGAACAGTAGTCTTTGGCTTAGCCATACCTGTATCCTAAATCCTGTATCAAATCCCGCCTCGATCGGAGGTCGGGCTTGTTAAACCGCGAATTCGTCTTATTTGCGAATCGGCTTGCGCGGACCCTTGCGGGTGCGGGCGTTGGTCTTGGTGCGCTGACCACGCAGCGGCAGGCTGCGACGGTGGCGCAGACCGCGGAAGCAACCCAGGTCCATCAGACGCTTGATGTTCATGGATACTTCACGGCGCAGGTCGCCCTCGACGGTCAGCTTGGCGACTTCACCGCGGATGGACTCGAGCTGCTCTTCAGACAGGTCGCGGATTTTGGTGGATTCAGCGATACCAACCGCTGCCAAAATAGACTTAGCCGTGGTGCGACCAACCCCGTAGATGTGGGTCAGGGAGATCACGGCGTGCTTGTGGTCTGGTACATTGACACCAGCAATACGTGCCATAGAGGCATACTCCACGTATTGGGAGCCACTACTGCGCATAAACGCGTGGCTCTGCTTTGAATTCGGCGCTGACAGCGACTAAAAAACCGGCGGCGCCACCAAAAAGGCGCGCAAGAATAGCTTTTCAGACACTAAATTGCAATAGCCCACGCCCTCTACGGCAGCCCGAAGAGGATGCGGACGACAGTCAACGCCCCCAATTTGAGACCGGGCGGCTTGACCTCCCGGTCTCCACCGCGCGCCCGGGAGGGGCTGCGGTGTTGCCGGATAACACGGGGCTGTGCTATCCGGCCGATTCTTTCACGAACGAAGCGGCGTCGCTGGCAGCCCTCCCTGGGGCGGACGCCGGCCCGGCCATCCATGGCCGGTCACTAGATCGCGCACGCAGCGGTGCTGCACAATTGCGCGATTTAGCCCTGCCGCTGCTTGTGACGCGGCTCGGCGCTGCAGATCACCCGCAGAACACCTTTGCGACGTACGATTTTGCAGTTACGGCAGATCTTTTTAACAGAAGCGCGTACTTTCATGACCTTACCTCAATTCAATCTGACTGCGAGCAGGTGACGCACTAGCGACGACCGTAGCTTTGCAGGTTCGCTTTTTTCATCAAGCCTTCGTACTGGTGCGACAGCAGATGCGACTGCACCTGTGCCATGAAGTCCATCACTACCACCACAACGATCAGCAGTGAGGTGCCTCCCAGATAGAAGGGAATATTCAAACCCACTACCAGGAACTGCGGCAGCAGGGAAACCGCGGCAATGTACACGGCGCCCACCAGGGTCAGACGGGTCAGCACGCTGTCGATATAGCGCGCGGTCTGCTCACCGGGGCGGATGCCGGGCACATAGGCGCCGGATTTTTTCAGGTTATCTGCCACTTCATTCGGGTTGAACATCAACGCGGTGTAGAAGAAGCAGAAGAAACCGATCAACAGTGCGAACAAAATGATGTTCAGCGGCTGGCCCGGACCCAGCTGCAGCGCCATCCACTGCAGTATCTGCGCACCGATACCCTCTCCGCCCTGGCCGAACCACTGTGCCAGGGTGGCCGGGAACAGCAGGATACTGCTGGCGAAGATCACCGGAATCACACCGGCCATATTCACCTTCAGCGGCAGGTGGCTGGATTGTGCCGCCGGCGCCGCGGAGTAGCGGCCCGCCTGGCGACGCGCGTGGTTGATGGTGATGCGGCGCTGGCCGCGCTCCATCACGACCACGAAGTACACCACGGCCACAGCCACGAACCCGATCGCCAATAGCAGCAGAATGTGCAGCTCGCCCTGGCGCGCCTGTTCGAACGCCTGGCCGATGGCACTCGGCAGTCCGGCGACGATACCGGCGAAGATCAGCATCGAGATACCGTTGCCGACACCGCGCTCGGTAATCTGCTCACCCAGCCACATCATGAACACCGCACCGGTCACCAGTGACGTCACCGCCACGAAGTAGAAGCCAAATGCCGGTTCCGCCGAATAGGCCAGGTTCTGACCGGCCAGACCAAAGGTCATGCCGATTCCCTGGATCAGGGCCAGCACCACCGTCAGGTAACGGGTGTACTGGTTGATCTTGCGCCGCCCGGCGTCCCCCTCTTTCTTCAGAGCTTCCAGAGAGGGCGTTACCGCGGTCATCAACTGCATGATGATGGACGCGGAGATGTAGGGCATGATACCCAGCGCCAGGATACTCATGCGCTCCAGGGCACCGCCGGAGAACATGTTGAACAGCCCCAGGATGGTGCCCTGGTTCTGGTTAAACAGGTTCGACAGCTTTTCCGGGTCTATACCGGGCACCGGAATATGCGTTCCGACGCGATACACGAGTATCGCCAGGAACAGAAAACGAAGGCGAGCCCAAAGCTCGCCCAATCCCTTGCTGTTGCCCAGGGGATTTACACCGGATCCTGGTCGTGCCATTGGGGCCTCGATTAGTCTTCTACTTTACCGCCAGCAGCTTCGATGGCTGCTTTCGCACCCTTGGTGACGCCCAGACCCTTCACGGTTACCGCTTTGGTCAGTTCGCCGGACAGGAACACTTTGGCGCGTTTAATGTGGTTGCCGATAATATCGGCATTCTTCAGCGCTGCCAAATCAATTACGTCCGCATCCACCTTGGCCAGCTCCGCCAGGCGCACTTCCGCCACATAGCGGGAAACACGCGCGGTGAAGCCGTACTTCGGCAGGCGCTTCTGCAGCGGCATCTGACCGCCTTCGAAGCCCGGACGAACCTTGCCGCCGGAGCGCGATTTCTGGCCCTTGTGACCGCGGCCACAGGTCTTACCCAGGCCACTGCCGATACCACGACCAACGCGCTTGGCGCTTTGCTTGTGGCCTTCTGCGGGAGACAGTTCGTTCAAACGCATCTTATTCCCCCTCAACCTTAACCATATAACTTACTTTGTTGATCATGCCGCGCACCGCCGGAGTGTCTTCCACTTCTACGGTATGACCGATGCGGCGCAGGCCCAGACCGGCAACGCACGCCTGATGATTTTTCAGGCGTCCGTGGATGCTCTTGGTCTGGGTGACTTTAATGGTCTTCTTAGCCATGGTCTTAACCCACCATTAACCTTTAGTCCGAGCCGCAATTAGCCCAGGATTTCTTCGACTGATTTGCCGCGCTTGGCCGCGACGTCTTCCGGGCTCTGCATCTGCGCCAGTGCACTGAAAGTCGCGCGTACCACGTTCACCGGATTGGTGGAGCCGTAGCACTTGGCCAGTACGTTGTGTACGCCGGCCATTTCCAGTACGGAGCGCATCGCACCGCCGGCGATAACGCCGGTACCCTGGGAAGCGGGCTGCATGTATACCTTGGAACCGCCGTGGCGGCCGTTGGTAGCGTACTGAATGGTGTCACCGTTCAGCTCTACCTGGATCATGTTGCGGCGCGCAGCTTCCATCGCCTTCTGGATGGCAACCGGTACTTCGCGCGCCTTGCCGCGGCCGAAGCCGACGCGGCCGTTGCCATCGCCCACTACGGTCAGTGCGGTAAAGGCGAAGATGCGGCCACCTTTAACAGTCTTGGCAACGCGATTGACCTGGACCAGCTTTTCCTGCAGGCCTTCGTCGTTGCTTTTGTCTTTCTCTCTAGCCATAACTCAACCCTTAGAATTTCAGACCGGCTTCGCGGGCAGCGTCAGCCAGAGCCTTGACGCGGCCGTGGTATTTAAAACCGCTGCGATCGAAGGCAACCTTTTCAACGCCGGCGGCCTTGGCGCGCTCAGCGATCAACTTGCCAACCGCGGTAGCGGCTTCGACGTTACCGGTTTTACCTGCGCGCAGGTCCTTGTCCAGGGTAGAGGCGGAGGCCAGTACCTTGTTGCCTTCGGCAGACAGGATCTGTGCGTAAATGTGACGCGGCGTGCGGTTCACGGTCAGGCGAACGGCGCCGAGCTCGCGGATCTTGGCGCGGGCACGACGTGCACGACGCAAGCGAGATGCTTTTTTAACGTTCATATCTATGCCCTACTTACTTCTTCTTGGCCTCTTTGCGATACACGCGCTCATCGGCGTAACGGACACCCTTACCTTTATAGGGCTCCGGCGGACGGAATGCGCGGATCTCGGCGGCCACTTGGCCCAGCAGCTGCTTGTTGCTGCTCTTCAGTACGATTTCAGTCTGGGACGGCGTTTCCGCAGTCACACCTTCCGGCAGCTGATAATCGATCGGGTGGGAGAAGCCCAGGGTCAGGTTGACGGTCTTACCGGACGCCTTGGCGCGGTAACCAACACCCAGCAGCTGGAGCTTCTTCTCGAAGCCCTGGCTGACGCCTACCACCATGTTGTTGACCAGTGCGCGGGTAGTACCTGCCAGCGCCTTGGCCTGCTTGGAGTTGTTACGCGCGGCGAAAGTGAGCTGGCTGTCCGCCTGACTTACTTCTACGTCGCTGTGAACAACCATACTCAGGTTACCGTTACCGCCCTTGACGGCGATGTCCTGACCTGAGAGGTTCACGGTAACGCCAGCGGGGATAACTACCGGATTATTTGCTACTCGAGACATATCGACCCCCGCTTAGAATACGGTGCAGAGCACTTCGCCACCGACACCGGCCTGACGCGCAGCGCGGTCGGTCATCACACCCTTGGAGGTGGATACGATCGCAATGCCCAGGCCGCCGCGTACGGTCGGCAGAGTTTTCTTGCCAGTGTAAGCGCGCAGGCCCGGACGGGACACGCGGTCCAGCTCGGCGATAACCGGCTTGCCCTGGAAATATTTCAAGGCAATGGTCAGTTCCGGCTTGGCGCCTTCGCTTACGGTGTAGTCAGTGATGTAACCTTCGTCTTTCAGGACCTTGGCTACCGCCACTTTCAGTTTGGATGAAGGCAGAGCGACTTCCGCCTTTCCGCGCGCCAGGGCATTGCGGATGCGGGTCAGCATATCTGCCAACGGATCTTGCATACTCATTTTCTGAGACTCCTCAAATCTGCCTATTTCCGGCCGGGTTAATTACCAGCTGGACTTGACCAGGCCGGGCACATCACCACGCATGGCCGCTTCGCGCAGCTTGTTACGGCACAGGCCGAACTTGCGGTAAACAGCGTGGGGGCGACCAGTGATACGGCAGCGGCGTTGCTGACGTACCGGGCTTGCATCGCGCGGCAGTTTCTGCAGCTTGAGTTGAGCCTCCCACTTCTCCTCTTCGGAAGCAGTGGTACTGGCGATGATCGCCTTCAGCTCTTGACGCTTTTCAGCGTACTTAGCTGCGGTTCGAGCGCGCTTGTTCTCGCGCGCAATCATGGATTTCTTCGCCATGGAATCCTCTTAACCCTTGAACGGGAAGTTAAACGCTTTCAGCAGCGCGCGACCTTGGTCATCGTTAGCCGCCGTAGTAGTAATACAAATATCCAGACCGCGGAGCTTGTCTACTTTGTCGTAGTCGATTTCCGGGAAGATGATTTGTTCGGTCACACCCATAGAGAAGTTGCCGCGGCCGTCAAACTGCTTCGGGCTGATGCCACGGAAGTCGCGGATACGCGGAATCGCGATGTCAATCAGACGCTCCAGGAACTCGTACATGCGCTCGCCGCGCAGAGTCACCTTGCAGCCGATCGGCCAGCCATCGCGGATCTTAAAGCCCGCAATAGACTTGCGCGCCTTGGTGATAATGGGTTTTTGACCAGTAATGGCCGTCATGTCATTGACGGCGTGCTCCAGCACCTTCTTATCACCAATAGCCTCACCAACACCCATGTTGATGGTGATCTTGGTGATGCGCGGCACTGCCATCACATTGTCGAGCCCCAGCTCTTCTTTCAGCTTGGGCGCGAGTTCTTTCGTGTAGAGCTCTTTAAGCTTTGCCATGATCTACCAACCTGCTTCTGCGCCTAAAGCCTTAGATGGCTTCGCCGCTGGATTTGAAGACGCGAATCTTAGTGCCGTCTTCCAGTACTTTAAAGCCCACCCGGTCAGCCTTTTGTGTGTTGGGGTTGAAGATGGCCACGTTGGAAGCGTCGATAGCAGCTTCCTTCTCAACGATGCCACCGGCAATACCCAGCTGGGGGTTCGGCTTCTGATGTTTTTTGACCATCTGTACACCGGAAACGATCAGGCGACCGTCGTTCAGTACCTTGCGTACTGTACCGCGCTTGCCTTTATCGCGACCGGCGATAACGATCACTTCGTCGTCACGCTTGATCTTGCGCATAACTCTTCTCCGCTAGTGGCTTAGATAACTTCCGGTGCCAGCGAGATGATCTTCATGAACTTCTCACCGCGCAGCTCGCGAGTTACCGGGCCAAAAATACGGGTGCCGACCGGCGCCAATTGCTGGTTCAGCAGCACCGCTGCGTTATCGTCAAATTTGATCAGGGAACCGTCTGCACGACGCACACCTTTCTTGGTGCGGACCACAACGGCGTTCATCACCTGACCTTTCTTTACCTTACCGCGGGGAATGGCTTCCTTAACGGTCACCTTGATAATGTCGCCCACGCCGGCATAACGACGATGGGAGCCGCCCAGCACCTTGATGCACATGACGCGGCGAGCCCCACTGTTGTCAGCTACTTCTAAGTAGGATTCCGCTTGAATCATCGTCTCTCTCCGAAACTCTTCAATGCGCTAGGGGTTAAACCTTCGCCGCACGCTCTACTATTTTCTGCAAAGACCAGGTCTTGCTCTTGGACAGCGGACGAGACTCTTCGATAGTTACAACATCACCGATGCTGCACTCGTTGTTCTCGTCGTGCGCCTTGAGTTTGGTGGACTTGCTCACAATTTTGCCGTAGATCGGGTGCTTAACACGGCGCTCGATCAAAACGGTGATGGTTTTATCCATCTTGTCACTCACAACCTTGCCGGTCAGAGTACGCTTCAGTTTTGCTTCTGCCATGATTAGTTACCTGCGCTCTCTTGTGCCGCCTTTTGGGTCAACACCGTCTTAATGCGAGCAATGTCGCGACGAGTCTGCTTCAGCAGATGAGTCTGTGTCAGCTGACCGGTGGACTTTTGCATGCGAAGCTTAAACTGAGCCTCGAGCTGATTCAGCAATTCCTGGTTCAGCTCTTCAACTGACTTTTCGCGTAGATCTGCAGTCTTCATTACATCACCGAACGCTTAACGAAAGTTGTCTTTACAGGCAGCTTGGCCGCGGCGAGCTCGAAAGCCTCGCGAGCCAGTTCCTCGGACACACCCTCCATCTCGTAGAGGACCTTGCCCGGCTGGATCTGAGCCACCCAGTATTCAACGCCACCTTTACCTTTACCCATACGAACTTCGAGGGGCTTGTTGGTAATGGGCTTGTCCGGAAACACGCGAATCCAGATCTTGCCGCCACGCTTGACGTGACGAGTCATTGCACGACGAGCCGCTTCGATCTGGCGCGCAGTAATGCGACCGCGACCGATGGCCTTGAGGCCGAACTCGCCAAAGCTCACTTTAGAGCCCCGCTGGGAAAGACCGCGATTGCGACCCTTCTGTACCTTGCGGAATTTTGTACGCTTTGGTTGCAGCATCTGCGTACCCCTTATTTAGCAGCTTTCTTGCGGGTCTTCGCCGGCTTCTCATCGGGAATTTCGTCACCGATGACTTCGCCTTTGAAGATCCAGACCTTGATACCGATGATGCCGTAGGTGGTCATGGCTTCAGCGGTGGCGTAGTCGATGTTCGCGCGCAGGGTGTGCAACGGCACACGACCTTCGCGGTACCACTCGGTACGTGCGATTTCCGCACCGCCGAGACGGCCACTTACCTGAATCTTGATACCTTCGGCACCCTGACGCATGGCGTTCTGCACCGCGCGCTTCATGGCGCGACGGAACATCACGCGGCGCTCCAGCTGCTGGGCGACGTTCTGGGCCACCAGAGCGGCGTCCATGTCCGGCTTGCGCACTTCTTCGATGTCGATGTGCACCGGCACGCCCATCTGCGCGCTGACTTCGTTGCGCAGACGCTCTACGTCTTCACCTTTTTTACCGATCACGATACCGGGGCGGGCGGTGTGAATAGTCACACGCGCGGTGTTCGCCGGGCGCTCGATCTCGATACGGCTCACGGAAGCGTGGGCCAACTTCTTGCGAATGTACTCGCGAACTTTCAGATCCGTGTACAGCTTGTCTGCGTACTCGTCGCTGCCGGCATACCAGACGGAGGTATGCTTTTTAACGATACCCAGACGAATGCCGGTAGGATGTACTTTTTGTCCCATGGTTTTCTCGCCTGCTCTCTTATTTCTCGGCCACTTTCACAGTGATGTGACAAGTACGCTTAAGAATGCGGTCGGCACGACCCTTGGCGCGCGGCTTGATGCGCTTCATGGTCATACCTTCATCCACGAAAATCGTGGAAACCTTCAGCTCGTCAACGTCGGCACCTTCGTTGTGCTCGGCGTTGGCGATGGCCGACTCCAGAACCTTTTTGACGATCGCCGCGCCCTTCTTCTGGCTGAACGCCAGGATATCCAGGGCCTCTTCAACGCCTTTGCCGCGAATCTGATCAGCTACCAGTCGCGCCTTTTGCGCCGACAGACGAGCGCCGCGTAGTTTTGCTGCTACTTCCATCGTTATAACCTCGGCTTAGCGCTTCTTCGCTTTCTTGTCCGCAGCATGACCGCGGTAGGTGCGGGTAGCGGCGAACTCGCCCAGCTTGTGGCCAACCATTTCTTCGTTGACCAGTACGGGCACGTGTTGACGACCGTTGTGCACGGCAATCGTCAGTCCAACCATTTCCGGCATAATCATGGAACGGCGGGACCAGGTTTTAATCGGTCGACGATCATTGGCTTCAATCGCCGCCTCCACCTTCTTGATCAGGTGCAGATCAATGAAGGGACCTTTCTTTAGTGAGCGTGGCACTGTCGATTCCTCTCTAGCTGCTCAGACATCGCGCGGCTTATTTGCCGCGGCGACGTACAATCATCTTATCGGTGCGCTTGTTCTTGCGCGTTTTCTTGCCCTTGGTCGGAATGCCCCACGGGGTTACCGGGTGACGGCCACCGGAAGTGCGACCTTCACCACCACCGTGCGGGTGATCCACCGGGTTCATCGCCACGCCGCGAACGGTCGGACGAACACCGCGCCAGCGCTTGGCACCAGCTTTACCCAGCTTGCGCAGGCTGTGCTCGGAGTTGCTCACTTCGCCCAGGGTGGCGCGGCACTCGGACAAAACCTTGCGCATCTCACCGGAACGCAGGCGGATGGTCGCGTACTGACCTTCACGGGCCACCAGCTGCACAGAAGCTCCGGCGGAGCGGGCCAACTGAGCACCCTTACCCGGCTTCAGCTCGACGCCGTGAATGACGGAGCCCACCGGAATATTGCGCAACGGCAGGGTGTTGCCCACAACGATCGGCGCGGCATCGCCGGACTGCACGGTAGCACCGGCCTTCAGGCCCTTGGGCGCGATGATGTAGCGACGCTCACCGTCTGCGTAGCAGATCAGAGCGATGTGCGCACTGCGGTTCGGATCGTACTCCAGGCGCTCAACCTTGGCCGGAATACCGTCCTTGTTGCGCTTGAAATCGATCAGGCGGTAGTGCTGCTTGTGACCGCCACCGATGTGACGGGTAGTGATGCGACCGGCGTTGTTGCGGCCACCGCTTTTGCTCTTGCTCTCTACCAGAGGCGCGTAGGGCGCACCCTTGTGCAGGTCGGGGTTAACAACCTTGACCAGGTGGCGACGGCCGGCAGAGGTCGGCTTTGCTTTTACAATTGCCATTGTAACTGTCCCCTTTACTCAGCAGCTTCAAAGTTGATGTCGCTGCCTTCGGCCAGGCGAACGTAGGCTTTTTTCCAGTCGTTGCGACGGCCGATGCCGTAGCGGGTACGCTTGGTCTTGCCCTTTACGTTCACGGTGCGAACCTGCTCAACGGAAACATTGAACAGCTTTTCTACCGCGGCCTTGATCTCGGCTTTTTCGGCGTCGGTGGTTACCTTGAAAACCACCTGGTTGGCGGAATCCGCCAATACAGCAGCTTTTTCGGAAATTACCGGGCCCAGCAGTACTTTGTAGAGTCGCTCTTGGTTCATCCCAGCACCTCTTCAATTTTCTTGAGCGCAGAAACGGTAACCACGACCTTGTCAAAGCGAATCAGGCTTACCGGATCAATGCCCTGCACGTCGCGCACGTCGATCTTGTGCAGATTGCGCGCAGCCAGGTAGAGATTCTCACTCACCTCTTCGGTCACGATCAGCGCGTCGGACAGATCGAACTGAGCCAGCTTGCTCACCAGCTGCTTGGTCTTGGGCGCGTCCACGTCGAAGGACTCGACTACGACCAGGCGCTCCTGACGGGCCAGCTCGGACAGAATGCAGCGCAGCGCAGCGCGGTACATCTTCTTGTTCAGCTTGACGCTGTGATCGCGCGGCTCAGCGGCGAAGGTTACGCCACCGGAACGCCACAGCGGGCTGCGGATGGTACCGGCGCGGGCGCGGCCAGTACCCTTCTGGCGCCAGGGCTTCTTGCCACCACCGGAAACATCAGAGCGATTCTTCTGCGCCTTGGTACCCTGACGGGCGCCGGCCATGTAGGCCACAACCGCCTGGTGCACCAGATCTTGATTGAACTCACGACCGAAAGTCACTTCAGAGACAGCTACAGTGCCTTTAGCGCCTTCGGGAGTAGCGATATTCAGTTCCATATCTATTTCCCCTCAGACTTAGGCTTTTACTGCCGGACGAACGATAACGTTGCCGCCGGGCGCACCGGGAACGGCACCCTTGACCAGCAGCAGGTTGCGCTCGGCGTCGACACGAACCACTTCCAGGTTCTGCACGGTTACGCGCTCGGCACCCATGTGACCGGCCATCTTCTTGCCTTTCCACACGCGACCTGGGGTCTGGCACTGGCCGATAGAACCGGGAGCGCGGTGGGACAGGGAGTTGCCGTGGGTTGCGTCCTGGGTGCGGAAGTTCCAGCGCTTAACACCGCCCTGAAAGCCTTTACCCTTGGAAGTGCCGGTCACGTCGATCTTCTGACCAGCCTCGAAGCCGGAAACAGTGATTTCGGAACCGATTTCGAAAGTCTCTTCAGAACCGTCAGTGCGCAGCTCGAAGAGTGCAGTGCCAGCCTCTACATTGGCCTTGGCGAAGTGGCCCGCTAGGGGCTTGGAGACACGGGAAGCCTTGCGCTTGCCGACGGTTACCTGAACCGCGGCGTAGCCGTCAGTTTCCACAGTTTTCACCTGGGTGACGCGATTCGGAGCTACCTCGATAACGGTAACCGGAATGGATGCGCCATCCTCAGTGAAGATGCGAGTCATGCCGCTCTTGCGGCCGACAATACCTATAGTCATCTTTTCAACCTCTCAGTGCACGGGGCTTTAACCCACTGCGGCCGCCCAGTTTCAGAGCGTTACACTACCCGGACCTTTTTCGCCCGGGATTCGGTAGTTAATTTAAAGCGTTAGCCGAGACTGATCTGAACCTCAACACCGGCCGCCAGATCGAGCTTCATCAGCGCGTCGACGGTTTTCTCGGTGGGCTCAACGATGTCCAGCAAGCGCTTGTGGGTACGGATCTCGTACTGGTCACGCGCGTCTTTGTTAACGTGCGGGGAGATCAGCACGGTGTACTTCTCTTTGCGAGTCGGCAGCGGAATGGGGCCGCGAACCTGCGCACCAGTGCGCTTGGCCGTCTCGACGATCTCCTGGGTAGACGTGTCGATCAGCTTGTGATCGAACGCCTTCAGGCGAATTCGGATGCGTTGACCCTGCATGGAATCAAACTCCAGGTTTAAAGCTAAAGAACGTCCTTTTACGCAACCCCGAGGGCGGGCGAAAAGGAGCGCGAATTCTACGGGTGGCGCGCGAGCCTGTCAAGCTGAGAGCGGGATAAATATTCACCGCCCGGCGGTGGCGCGAAAAGGCGCGCGGCGAAACTACAATTGGGTACCGGCAGCGGAAAGAGGGTTGAACAATGACTATTGCCGCGAGAGTGAGTCAGTATTTGCGCGACCAGTCGGTCGACTACCAGTTGGTCCAGCACCCACACAGCCACACCAGTCGCGAGAGCGCCCACGCCGCCCATGTGCGTGAAGACCAGGTGGCCAAGGCCATCCTGATGAAGGACGAACAGGGGTATGTGATGGCGGTAATCCCCGCCAGCAGCAGCCTCGATATGCGCGCGGTGCATGAGGAGACCGGCCGCAATCGGCTGGAAATGGTACCCGAGGACGAGCTGGGGCGCGTCTTCCCCGACTGCGAACTCGGCGCCCTGCCCCCGATCGGCCAGGCCTACGGGATCACCACGCTGCTGGACAACAGCCTGAAGCGCTGCGACACCGTCTATTTCGAAGCCGGCGACCACGAAGAACTGGTGGAGATGGACGGCGCGCGCTTCGCCAAGATGATGTCCGGCAGTCGCAGTTGCGACCTGAGCAAGGACTGGCCCTAGACCGGCGCGCCCGGGGAATAGCGCCGACACAAAAAAAGCCGCAGCGTTTCCGCTGCGGCTTTTCCGCTCGGATCAGGAGTAGGGATTACTCGATGATCTTGGCTACAACGCCAGCGCCGACGGTACGACCGCCTTCGCGGATCGCGAAGCGCAGACCTTCTTCCATCGCGATCGGGGCGATCAGCTCGACTTTCATCTGAACATTGTCGCCCGGCATTACCATCTCGGTGCCTTCCGGCAGCTCAACCGCACCGGTCACGTCGGTGGTACGGAAGTAGAACTGCGGACGGTAGCCTTTGAAGAACGGGGTGTGACGACCACCTTCGTCCTTGGACAGCACGTACACTTCCGCCTCAAACTTGGTGTGCGGAGTGATGGAACCCGGCTTGGCCAGTACCTGACCACGCTCCACTTCGTCGCGCTTGGTGCCGCGCAGCAGGGCGCCGATGTTCTCGCCGGCACGACCTTCGTCCAGCAGCTTGCGGAACATTTCCACACCGGTACAGGTGGTGGAAGTGGTTTCGCGGATACCGACGATTTCGATTTCGTCGCCGGTCTTCAGGACACCGCGCTCCACACGGCCGGTTACCACGGTACCGCGACCGGAGATGGAGAATACGTCTTCGATCGGCATCAGGAACGGCTGGTCGATAGCGCGCTCCGGCTCCGGGATGTACTCGTCCAGGGTCTCTACCAGCTTCTTGACAGCGGTGGTACCCAGCTCGTTGTCGTCTTCGCCGTTCAGGGCCATCAGAGCGGAACCGACGATGATCGGGGTGTCGTCGCCCGGGAACTCGTACTGATCCAGAAGTTCGCGCACCTCCATCTCAACCAGTTCCAGCAGCTCTTCGTCGTCGACCATGTCGGCCTTGTTCAGGAATACCACGATGTAGGGTACACCTACCTGACGGGACAGCAGGATGTGCTCGCGGGTCTGCGGCATGGGGCCGTCAGCAGCGGAGCAGACCAGGATAGCGCCGTCCATCTGGGCGGCACCGGTGATCATGTTCTTCACGTAGTCGGCGTGTCCCGGGCAGTCAACGTGGGCGTAGTGACGGGTCGGGGACTCGTATTCAACGTGGGAGGTGGCAATGGTGATACCGCGCTCACGCTCTTCCGGTGCGTTGTCGATACCGTCGAAGGCAACGGCCTCTCCACCCCAGACTTCCGCGCAGACGCGGGTCAGGGCAGCGGTCAGGGTGGTCTTGCCGTGGTCAACGTGACCGATGGTGCCCACGTTTACGTGGGGCTTGGAACGTTCAAACTTTTCTTTTGCCATCTTAGATGTCCTCTAGCTAAAAGAATGTGAAAGATTAAACCTTGAGAAAATCAGGCTTTGGTTTTCGCGATGATTTCATCGGCGACGTTCTTCGGCGCCTCAGCGTACTTCAGGAACTCCATGGTGTAGGTGGCGCGGCCCTGAGTGGCGGAGCGCAGATCGGTCGCGTAACCGAACATTTCCGCCAGCGGCACTTCCGCATTCACGACCTTGCCGGACGGGCTGTCGTCCATACCCTGGATCAGGCCGCGACGGCGGTTCAGGTCGCCGACCACGTCACCCATGTTCTCTTCCGGGGTTACCACTTCCACCTTCATGATCGGCTCCAGCAGTACCGCACCGCCCTTCTGGGCCAGCTGCTTGGTCGCCATGGAACCGGCGATTTTAAACGCCATTTCGTTGGAGTCCACATCGTGGTAGGAACCGTCGTACAGAGTCGCCTTCAGGCCCAGCAGCGGGTAGCCCGCCAGCACACCGTTCTGCATCTGCTCTTCGATACCCTTCTGTACCGCCGGGATGTATTCCTTCGGTACCACACCGCCCACGATTTCGTTGACGAACTCCAGGCCGTCCTGGGACTCGTCCTCGGCCGGCTCGAAGCGGATCCACACGTGACCGTACTGACCGCGACCACCGGACTGACGAACGAATTTGCCTTCGATCTCGGCAGTGTTGCGGATGGTCTCGCGGTAGGCCACCTGCGGCTTACCGATATTGGCCTCCACGTTGAACTCGCGGCGCATACGGTCGACGATGATGTCCAGGTGCAGCTCACCCATACCGGAGATGATGGTCTGGCCGGTCTCTTCGTCGGTCTTCACACGGAAAGACGGGTCTTCCTGGGCCAGCTTGCCCAGCGCGATACCCATCTTCTCCTGGTCCGCCTTGGACTTCGGCTCCACCGCCACGGAGATTACCGGCTCCGGGAACTCCATGCGCTCGAGTACGATCTTGTGGTTCTCGTCACACAGGGTGTCACCGGTGGTCACGTCTTTCAGGCCGATGGCCGCGGCGATATCGCCCGCCAGCACTTCCTTGATCTCTTTGCGGTCGTTGGCGTGCATCTGCACCATACGGCCGACCCGCTCTTTCTTCATCTTCACGGAGTTGTACACGGAAGTACCGCTCTCCAACTTACCGGAGTAAACGCGGAAGAAGGTCAGAGTACCGACGAAGGGGTCGGTGGCGATTTTGAACGCCAGCGCGGCGAAAGGCGCGTCGTCGTCGGCTTCGCGAGACTCGACGGTCTCGCCGTCTTCCAGCGTACCCTCGATCGCCCGCACTTCGGTCGGCGCCGGCAGGTATTCGATCACCGCATCCAGCACGGCCTGAACACCCTTGTTCTTGAAAGCGGAGCCGCCCAGAACCGGTACGATTTCGTTGGCCAGAGTGCGCTGACGAATGGCCGCCTTGATCTCTTCCTCGGACAGCTCGCCCCCTTCCAGGTACTTGTCCATCAGCTCTTCGTTGGCTTCCGCAGCCGCCTCCACCAGGAACTCGCGCATTTCGTTGCACTCGTCCACCAGATCTGCGGGGATGTCCTCGTAGGTGAAGCTCATGCCCTGGTCTTCGTCGTTCCAGATGATGGCCTTCATCTTGACCAGATCGACGACGCCCTTGAACTCGTCCTCGGCACCGATGGTCATCTGCAGCGGAACGGCATTCGCGTTCAGGCGATCTTTCAGCTGCTTGACCACGTTGCGGAAGTTGGCACCGGCGCGGTCCATCTTGTTGACGAACACCATGCGCGGCACTTCGTACTTGTTGGCCTGACGCCAAACGGTTTCGGTCTGCGGCTGCACACCGGAGGAACCACACAGAACAACAACCGCACCGTCGAGTACACGCAGGGAGCGCTCTACTTCGATGGTGAAGTCGACGTGCCCGGGGGTGTCGATGATGTTGATGCGGTGCTGATCGAACTGCTGCTGCATACCGGCCCAGAAGCAGGTGGTCGCCGCAGAAGTAATGGTGATACCGCGCTCCTGCTCCTGCTCCATCCAGTCCATGGTGGCGGCGCCTTCGTGCACCTCACCGATTTTGTGGGACAGACCAGTGTAGAAGAGTACGCGCTCGGTAGTAGTGGTTTTACCGGCATCTACGTGGGCGCAGATACCGATATTGCGATAGCGTGCGATAGGCGTTTTACGTGCCACAGTTGTATCCTCGATATAACGGCAAAAGGCAGCCCGAAAATTTTCGCGCTGCCTTTCGGTATTAATTTCCGATGTGGGTATTCATCAGACTTAGAAGCGGTAGTGAGAGAACGCCTTGTTGGCTTCCGCCATACGGTGTACGTCTTCACGCTTCTTGACCGCGCCGCCCTTGTTCTGGGAAGCGTCGATCATCTCGTTGGCCAGGCGCTGAGCCATGGATTTCTCACCGCGCTTGCGGGAGAACTCCACCAGCCAACGCATTGCCAGTGCCATGCGGCGCGAGGGACGCACTTCTACCGGCACCTGGTAAGTCGCACCACCAACGCGGCGGGATTTCACTTCCACCATCGGCGCGATATTTTCCAGGGACTCTTCGAAAACTTCGATCGGGTCTTTGTTCAGTTTTTCTGAAACCATGTCCAGAGCACCGTAAACGATACGCTCTGCAACAGATTTCTTGCCGCTGATCATGACGTGGTTCATGAACTTGGCGAGGGTGACGTTCCCGAACTTGGGATCGGGCAGCACTTCGCGCTTGGCGACTACTCGTCTTCTTGGCATGGGATTGCCTCTCTTCAGGGTTACTCTGAGACGCCGCCGTAACTCAAATACTCATCGGCGAGCTCAGCCTTACTCCGGTTGGAAACCGAAACGCAATAAAGTCTAAGGATTAACCTTTAGGACGCTTGGCGCCGTACTTGGAACGGCCCTGCTTGCGATCGTTTACGCCGGCACAGTCCAGTGCACCGCGTACAGTGTGGTAGCGCACACCCGGCAGGTCCTTTACACGACCGCCGCGAATCAGCACCACGCTGTGCTCCTGCAGGTTGTGGCCCTCACCGCCGATGTACGAAGTCACTTCGTAACCATTGGTCAGACGCACACGGCAAACCTTGCGCAGTGCGGAGTTCGGCTTCTTCGGTGTAGTGGTGTACACGCGAGTGCAAACTCCACGACGCTGCGGGCTGGCCTGCAGAGCGGGAACGTCGCTTTTTTCGACTTTGCGTTTTCTCGGCTTACGAACCAACTGGTTGATCGTTGCCATTAAAAATCACTCCAAAAATAAAACGCCCCCACCTCGAGAGCGGGGGCCCAGTCGTCTGTGTGCCCCGCTGGCCATGACATAAAGGCCGGGCAGAGCACCCCACATAAGCGGGGGCCGCATTCTATAGGCGGCGGCCCGCCTAGTCAATTGGCAGCGGAAGTAAGTACTAACCTTCGTGCCAATCCATGCTCAGCCCGAGAGAAAGCGCTGAACTCGATGCGAAGGCACCGGTAGCAGGGCCGCCACGGCGGCCGATTCCGGCACTCCCCTCTCCCCCGGCCCCTCTCCCGCAAGCGGGAGAGGGGAGCCCGGGCACGAACTCCGGAGAACTATTACTCCCCGGAGGACTTCAGAGCCTCGGTCAGGGCCGCTTCCACCTCTGCGGCGGACGGACCTTCGCCGAAGCCCTCTTCCATCTGCAGGCTGCGCTTGCGCTTGCGCTCGGCGTGGTATGCCAGGCCGGTACCGGCCGGTATCAGGCGACCCACCACGACGTTCTCCTTCAGGCCGCGCAGGTTGTCTTCCTTGCCGGTCACCGCCGCCTCGGTCAGCACGCGGGTGGTCTCCTGGAAGGAGGCCGCGGACAGGAAGGACTCGGTGGCCAGGGACGCCTTGGTGATACCCAGCAGCAGGCGCTCGAACTGGGCCGGCTGCTTGCCCTCGGCGCGCAGGCGCTCGTTCTCTTCGATGACCCGCTGGTACTCCACCTGGTCGCCCTTGATGAACTCGGAGTCGCCCATCTCCAGGATCTCCACCTTGCGTAGCATCTGACGCACGATCACTTCGATGTGCTTGTCGTTGATGCCCACGCCCTGGAGGCGGTAGACCTCCTGGATCTCATTGGTGATGTAGCGCGCCAGCTCTTCGACGCCCTTCAGGCGCAGGATATCGTGCGGATTGGAGGGGCCGTCGGAGATGACCTCGCCCTTCTCCACCGTCTCGCCCTCGAACACGGTCAGCTGGCGGTGCTTCGGAATCAGCACCTCGTAGTGATCCTTGCCATTCGGCAGCGGCTTGCCGTCCTGCGGGGTAATCTGCAGGCGCACCTTGCCCTTGGTCTCCTTGCCGAAGGACACGGTACCGGAGATCTCCGCCAGGATGGCCGGCTCCTTCGGCTTGCGCGCCTCGAACAGGTCGGCAACCCGCGGCAGACCACCGGTGATGTCCTTGGTACCGCCGGATTCCTGCGGAATACGCGCGATAACGTCGCCCACGCTGACCTTGTCGCCGTCCTTCAGGCTCAGGATGGCGCGCGGCGGCAGCGCATAGTGCGCCGGTGCGTTGCTGTTGGCCAGGGTCAGTTCCTCGCCGTTCTCGTCCACCAGGGTCACCGCCGGACGCAGATCCTTGCCTGCCGCCGGGCGCTCGGCCGGATCGATCACCTCGATGGAGGTCAGACCGGTAATCTCGTCGGTCTGCTTGCGGATCGACAGTCCCTCTTCCATACCGGACAGCTTCACCCAGCCGGCCACTTCGGTGATGATCGGGTGAGTGTGCGGGTCCCACTTGGCCACGACCTGGCCGCCTTCCACTTCCGCGCCTTCGGCCACATTGATGGTGGCACCGTAGGGCAGCTTGTAGCGCTCGCGCTCGCGGCCGGCGCTGTCGGCGACCGCAAGTTCACCGGAACGGGACACCGCCACCAGGTTGCCACTCTCGGTCTTGACCGTCTTCACGTTGTGCAGGCGCACAGTACCCGGCTGCTTCACCTGGATGCTGTCCGCCGCTGACGCGCGGCTCGCCGCACCGCCGATGTGGAAGGTACGCATGGTCAACTGGGTGCCCGGTTCACCGATGGACTGGGCCGCAACCACGCCCACGGATTCACCCGGGTTGGCGCGGTGACCGCGGGCCAGATCGCGGCCGTAACACTGGGCACAGATACCGTGCGCTGTCTCACAGGTGATCGGAGAGCGCACCACCACCTCGTCGATACCCATGGCCTCGATACGCTCGACCCAGGCCTCGTCGATCATGGTGCCCGCGGACACGGCGATCTCGTCGCTGCCCGGCTTCAGCACGTCCCGCGCCACCACGCGACCGAGGATGCGGTCGCCGAGGGACTCGATCACGTCGCCGCCCTCGATCACCGGCGCCATGGTCAGGCCGGCGTCGGTGCCGCAATCCACTTCGGTGATTACCACGTCCTGGGCCACGTCCACCAGGCGGCGGGTCAGGTAACCGGAGTTCGCGGTCTTCAGGGCGGTATCCGCCAGACCCTTACGGGCGCCGTGGGTGGAGATAAAGTACTGCAGTACCGAGAGCCCCTCGCGGAAGTTCGCGGTAATCGCGTTCTCGATAATGGAGCCGTCCGGACGCGCCATCAGGCCGCGCATACCGGCCAGCTGGCGAATCTGCGCCTCACTACCCCGGGCGCCGGAGTCCGCGTACATGTACACGGAGTTGAAGGAGTCCTGCTCAGTCTCGTTGCCGTCGCGGTCGATCACCTTCTCCTTCCGGATACCGGCCATCATCGCCTGGGTCACCTTGTCGTTGGTGCGCGACCAGACGTCGATGACCTTGTTGTACTTCTCGCCGGCGGTCACGAGACCGGAGGCAAACTGGCTCTCGATCTCTTTCACTTCCGCTTCCGCGGCGGCGATCAGCTCGGCCTTGGCCGCCGGGATCTCGAAGTCGTTCACACCGATGGAGGAACCGGACTTGGTGGAGAAATCGAAACCGGTGTACATCAGCTGGTCGGCGAAAATCACCGTCGCCTTCAGGCCCACCTTGCGGTAACACTCGTTCAGAATGCGCGAGATGGCCTTCTTCTTCATCGGCTGGTTGACCATCTCGAAAGGCAGGCCTTCCGGGACTATGTTCCACAGCAGCGCGCGGCCGACGGTGGTGTCGTAAATGGTGCGCTTCTCCTGCTTCTCGCCGTCATCCCCGATTTCCACTTCGCGGATGCGCACCTTGACTTTCGCCTGCAGGCCCACCTGCTTGGCGTAGTAGGCGCGGCTCACCTCCTTGATATCGGAGAAGAACATGCCCTCGCCCTTGTCGTTGATACGCTCGCGGGTCATCCAGTACAGACCCAGTACCACGTCCTGGGACGGCACGATGATCGGCTCGCCGTTGGCCGGCGACAGGATGTTGTTGGTGGACATCATCAGCGCGCGGGATTCCAGCTGCGCCTCGATGGTCAGCGGTACGTGTACCGCCATCTGGTCACCGTCGAAGTCGGCGTTGTAGGCCGCACACACCAGCGGGTGCAGCTGGATCGCCTTGCCTTCGATCAGCACCGGTTCGAACGCCTGGATACCCAGGCGGTGCAGGGTCGGGGCGCGGTTCAGCAGTACCGGGTGCTCGCGGATCACCTCGTCGAGGATATCCCAAACCACCGCCTCTTCGCGCTCGACCATTTTCTTGGCCGCCTTGATGGTGGTGGCCAGGCCGCGGGATTCCAGCTTGCCGAAGATGAACGGCTTGAACAGCTCCAGGGCCATCTTCTTCGGCAGGCCGCACTGGTGCAGGCGCAGGGTCGGGCCCACCACGATTACGGAACGGCCGGAGTAGTCGACGCGCTTACCGAGCAGGTTCTGGCGGAAGCGGCCCTGCTTGCCCTTGATCATGTCGGCCAGGGACTTCAGCGGGCGCTTGTTGGAGCCGGTGATGGCGCGGCCGCGGCGGCCGTTGTCCAGCAGCGCGTCCACGGATTCCTGCAGCATGCGCTTTTCGTTGCGCACGATAATGTCCGGCGCGTTCAGCTCGAGCAGGCGCTTCAGGCGGTTGTTGCGGTTGATCACCCGGCGGTACAGATCGTTCAGATCGGAGGTCGCAAAGCGACCGCCGTCCAGAGGTACCAGCGGGCGCAGATCCGGCGGCAGCACCGGCAGCGCCTCCATGATCATCCACTCCGGATTGTTGCCGGACTTGTAGAAGGCCTCCAGCAGCTTCAGGCGCTTGGACAGCTTCTTGATCTTGGTCTCGGAGTTGGTGGCCGGGATCTCCTCGCGCAGGCGCTGGATTTCCGCCGGCAGGTCGATATCGCGCATCAGCTCCTGGATGGCTTCCGCGCCCATCTTGGCCTCGAACTCGTCGGCGAACTCCTCCATCGCCTCGAAGTACTGCTCGTCGTTCAGCAGCTGGCCGCGCTCCAGGGTGGTCATGCCCGGATCGGTGACCACATAGGATTCGAAATACAGCACGCGCTCGATATCACGCAGGGTCATGTCCAGCAGCAGGCCGATACGGGACGGCAGCGACTTCAGGAACCAGATATGCGCAACCGGGCTGGCCAGTTCGATATGGCCCATGCGCTCGCGGCGCACCTTGGCCTTGGTGACCTCAACGCCGCACTTTTCACAAATGATGCCGCGGTGCTTCATGCGCTTGTACTTGCCGCACAGGCACTCGTAGTCCTTCACCGGACCGAAAATCTTGGCGCAGAACAGACCTTCGCGCTCCGGCTTAAAGGTGCGGTAATTGATGGTCTCCGGCTTCTTCACCTCGCCGTAGGACCAGGAGCGGATCATGTCCGGGGATGCCAGACCGATACGGATAGCGTCAAATTCTTCCAGGTGTTCCCGGTCTTTCACCAGGTTCAGCAAATCTTTCAAGGCCTTTCCTCCACTAGGGGGTATTCATCCCGGCTTACACCATCTTGGGCCGGGCGGGCCGGCGCCCCAAATTGCGGGGCCGCCGGCGCTTGTCTCAGTTCGCCCGGCGAATTTTGCTCGCGCAAATCCGCCGGGCTCCTACACCAGCGATCGACTCAGTCGTGCTCCAGCTCGAAGTTCATGCCGAGGGAGCGGATCTCCTTGACCAGTACGTTGAAGGATTCCGGCATACCCGGCTCCATACGGTGGTCGGAGTCGACGATGTTCTTGTACATCTTGGTGCGGCCTTCCACGTCGTCGGACTTGACCGTGAGCATTTCCTGCAGGGTGTAGGCGGCGCCGTAGGCTTCCAGCGCCCAGACCTCCATCTCACCGAAGCGCTGGCCACCGAACTGCGCCTTACCGCCCAGCGGCTGCTGGGTCACCAGGCTGTAGGAACCGGTGGAGCGCGCGTGCATCTTGTCGTCCACCAGGTGGTTGAGCTTCAGCATATACATGTAGCCCACGGTTACCGGACGCTCGAAGGCATCGCCGGTGCGGCCGTCGTACAGGGTGATCTGGCCGGAGTCCGGCACATCCGCCAGGCGCAGCAGCTGCTTGATCTCGCTCTCGTCGGCGCCGTCGAATACCGGCGTCGCCATCGGCACGCCCTTGCGCAGGTTCTCCGCCATCTCCAGGATCTCCTGGTCGGACAGGGAGTCCAGCTCCTCCTTGCGGCCGCCAGTGGAGTTGTAGACCTCTTCCAGGAAGCCGCGGATCTTGGCCGCCTCCTGCTGCTCCTTGAGCATGCGGTCGATCTTCACGCCGAGGCCCTTGGCGGCCATACCCAGGTGCATTTCCAGCACCTGACCCACGTTCATGCGCGAAGGCACGCCCAGCGGGTTCAGGACGATATCCACCGGCTCGCCGTTTTCGTCGTAGGGCATATCCTCGACCGGCTTGATCACGGAGATCACACCCTTGTTACCGTGGCGACCGGCCATCTTGTCGCCCGGCTGGATGCGGCGCTTGATCGCCAGGTAGACCTTGACGATTTTCAGTACGCCCGGCGCCAGATCGTCGCCGGATTCCAGTTTCTTCTTCTTGTCCTCGAACTGCTCATCGAGCAGCTTGCGGCGCTCCTTCAGCTGCGCCTCGGCCTTTTCCAGCTGCTCGTTGAGACTCTCTTCGGCCATGCGCAGCTTGAACCAGTCCTCGCGCGGCAGCTTGGCCAGCACCTCCGCGGTCAGCACATCGCCCTTCTTGACGCCCTTGCCGCCGGCGACCTTCTGGCCTTCCAGCGCCGCCTGCAGACGCTCGAAGGTGGCGCCCTCGACGATGCGGTACTCTTCGTTCAGATCCTTGCGCACTTCGTCCAGCTGCGCCTTCTCGATATCCAGGGAGCGCTGGTCCTTCTGCAGGCCGTCGCGGGTGAACACCTGCACGTCGATGACGGTGCCGCGGGTGCCGGAAGGCGCGCGCAGGGAGGTGTCCTTCACGTCGGAGGCCTTCTCACCGAAGATGGCGCGCAGCAGCTTCTCTTCCGGAGTCAGCTGGGCCTCGCCCTTCGGCGTCACCTTGCCCACCAGAATGTCACCGGGACCGACTTCGGCACCGATATAGACGATGCCGGACTCGTCCAGCTTGTTCAGCGCGGACTCACCCACGTTGGGGATATCCGCGGTGATCTCCTCGCTGCCCAGCTTGGTGTCGCGGGCGATACAGGTCAGCTCCTGGATGTGGATGGTGGTGAAGCGGTCTTCCTGCACCACGCGCTCGCTGATCAGGATCGAATCCTCGAAGTTGTAGCCGTTCCAGGGCATGAACGCGATGCGCATGTTTTGGCCCAGGGCCAACTCGCCCAGGTCCACGGAGGGGCCGTCGGCGAGGATATCGCCGCGCTCGACAACGTCGCCGGTCTTCACGATCGGGCGCTGGTTGATGCAGGTGTTCTGGTTGGAGCGGGTGTACTTGGTCAGGTTGTAGATATCCACACCCGCCTCACCGGCTTCCACCTCGGTGTCGGCCACGCGCACGACCACGCGGCTGGCGTCGACGCGCTCGATCACACCGCCGCGCTTGGCCACCACGCAGACACCGGAGTCACGCGCCACGGTGCGCTCCATACCGGTACCCACCAGCGGCTTCTCGGCGCGCAGCGTCGGCACCGCCTGGCGCTGCATGTTCGAGCCCATCAGGGCGCGGTTGGCGTCGTCGTGCTCGAGGAACGGGATCATCGCCGCGGCCACGGACACCACCTGCTTCGCGGACACGTCCATATACTGGATCTCGTCCGGCGTCTTCAGGGTGAATTCGTTCTGGTGACGCACGCTGACCAGGTCGTCGGTAAAGCGGCCGTTCTCGTCCACGGCGGCGGACGCCTGGGCGATCACATAGTTGGCCTCGTTAATCGCGGACAGGTATTCGATTTCGTCGGTCACCTGGCCGTTGACCACCTTGCGGTAGGGGCTCTCGAGGAAGCCGTAGTGGTTGGCGCGGGCGTAGGTGGCCAGGGAGTTGATCAGACCGATGTTCGGACCTTCCGGCGTCTCGATCGGACACACGCGGCCGTAGTGGGTCGGGTGCACGTCGCGCACCTCGAAGCCGGCGCGCTCGCGGGTCAGGCCGCCCGGGCCGAGGGCGGATACACGGCGCTTGTGGGTCACTTCCGACAGCGGGTTGTTCTGGTCCATAAACTGGGACAGCTGCGAGGAACCGAAGAATTCCTTCACCGCGGCCGCCACCGGCTTGGCGTTGATCAGATCCTGGGGCATCAGGCCCTCGGACTCGGCCATGGACAGGCGCTCTTTCACCGCGCGCTCGACACGCACCAGGCCCACGCGGAACTGGTTCTCGGCCATCTCGCCGACGGAACGCACGCGGCGGTTACCCAGGTGGTCGATATCGTCCACCATGCCGTGGCCGTTGCGGATATCGATCAGCGTCTTCAGGACGTCGACGATATCCTCCTTGCTCAGGGTACCCGGGCCGGTTTCGTCTTCGCGGCCCAGACGGCGGTTGAACTTCATGCGGCCGACCGCGGACAGGTCGTAGCGCTCGTCGGTGAAGAACAGGTTCTCGAACAGGGACTCCGCGGACTCCTTGGTCGGCGGTTCGCCCGGGCGCATCATGCGGTAGATCTCGACCAGCGCTTCCAGCTGGGTGCGGGACGGGTCTGCGCGCAGCGTGTCGGAGATGAACGGACCGCGGTCCAGGTCGTTGGTGTACAGGGTCTCGAACTTTTTGATGCCCAGCGCGCGCAGCTTGGCGATCACCTCTTCGGTAATCTCGGTGTTGCACTCGATGGCCACTTCGCCGGTGGACTCGTCGATGATGTCGTGGGCCAGCACGCGGCCGTGCAGATACTCGAGCGGCGCTTCGAGGCGCTCGACGCCGGCCTTTTCCAGCTGGCGGATATGGCGCGGGGTGATACGGCGGCCTTCCTCGACAATGACCTTGCCCTTGCCGTCCTTGATGTCGAAGGAGGCCACGTCACCGCGCAGGCGCGACGGGATCAGCTCGAGGCTGCAGTTCTCGTCGTGCAGCTCGAACTTGCTGGTCTCGAAGAACATCTCCAGCATCTCCTGGGAGCTGTAGCCCAGGGCGCGCAGCAGGATCGTCGCCGGCAGCTTGCGGCGGCGGTCGATACGCACGTAGACGAGGTCTTTCGGGTCGAACTCGAAGTCCAGCCAGGAACCGCGGTAGGGAATCACCCGCGCAGCGTAGAGCAGCTTGCCGGAGGAGTGGGTCTTGCCTTTGTCGTGATCGAAGAACACACCCGGGGAGCGGTGCAGCTGGGAAACAATCACGCGCTCGGTACCGTTGATCACGAAGGTACCATTGTCGGTCATGAGCGGAATTTCGCCCATGTACACTTCCTGCTCCTTGATGTCCTTGATGGACTTGCTGGCGGATTCCTTGTCGTAAATGATCAGGCGCACGCGCACCCGCAGCGGACAGGCGTAAGTCACGCCGCGCAGGGTACACTCCTTAACGTCGAACGCCGGCTTGCCCAGGGTGTAGCTCACATACTCCAGGGCGGCGTTGCCGGAATAGCTGACAATAGGAAATACGGACTTGAAGGCCGCCTGCAGGCCCACATCCAGGCGCTCGTCGGGGCGCTTGTCGGCCTGTGTGAAATTGCGATAGGAGTCGAGCTGTATCGCAAGAAGGAAAGGTACATCCATGACCTTGGGCAGTTTGCCGAAATCCTTGCGAATACGTTTTTTCTCAGTGTATGAGTAAGCCATTCATATTCCCCAGCTTGATCGGTGACAAGACTTCGTGGAGCCAAAGAGCCCCTCCGGGCGAGAAGCCTCTGGTCAACGCGGTGCCGCCACGCTGACCGGAAACCTCTCTCGCGCTTTTCAGTAGCGCGCCCTGTGCGTTAAGGTGTATGCGGGAACCATGCGGTCAATTTCGATGCCCGCAGAGCCACAAAAACCTCACTGCCGCAAACGGCAAAAAGGCCGGCGGACATAGTCCACCAGCCTTGCCGCTGCCGGGCGGTCACACCGCCGGCAGCGGAGAGTCGCAACGACCGAATTACTTCAGTTCTACAGTTGCGCCAGCTTCTTCCAGCTCTTTCTTGGCCGCTTCGGCTTCTTCCTTGGTCGCGCCCTCTTTCAGCGGGCTCGGAGCGCCGTCTACCAGCGCCTTGGCTTCCTTCAGGCCCAGGCCGGTGATACCGCGAACTACCTTGATCACGTTCACTTTCTTGTCGCCGGCAGAAGCCAGGATCACGTCGAAAGAGTCTTTCTCTTCGGCGGCAGCTTCGCCGCCAGCCGGGCCGGCCACTACTGCGGCAGCAGCGGTAACGCCGAACTTCTCTTCCATTGCTTCGATCAGCTCGACAACGTCCTTAACAGACATTTCGGCAACAGCGTTGATGATATCTTCTTTAGTCAGAGACATGAGTCAGTACCTGATTTGATTTGAGCAGCGAGCTGCTCGTCTAATTCAATAAAACAGTCGTTGAAAAACCGCCATTCGCAAATGCGAAAAAATTAGGCGGCCTGCTGCTCTTTTTGGTCGCGAATGGCCGCAATAGTGCGGACCAGCTTGCCAGCAGATGCTTCTTTCAGCACGCTCATCAGCTTGGCGATCGCCTCATCGTAAGTCGGCAGGCTTGCCAACAGTGCGACGTCGGTGATCGCGCCTTCGAAGGCAGCACCTTTCAGCTCCAGCTTGTCGTTTTCCTTGGCGAACTTGCTCAGGATGCGCGCACCGGCACCCGGATGTTCTGTGGAAAAGGCGATGATGCTGGGACCGACGAACTTCTCGGTGAGACATTCGTATTCGGTACCTGCCAGAGCGCGACGCGCCAGAGTATTGCGGACGACCTTCAACCAAACGCCGTTCTCGCGAGCCTCTTTGCGCAGAGCGGTCATGTCGTTCACGGTAACGCCGCGGGAATCCGCAACTACCGCCGACAGAGCGCTCGAAGCAGCTTGCTGGACTTCTGCGACAATCGCTTTCTTGTCTTCGAGTCCAATAGCCATAGTGTCACTCCTGGATTTGAAAAAAGACCGGGCTATTCAGCCCGATCCGTTCCGGTGCACAAAGCTCAAATCCAGTAAAAATACTGGTTTGGGCGACACCGTCTGCGTAGGCTCGGACTTCTCGATTGGCCGGCCTGGCCGAAGTCCGGATTAAGTCAGCCGCGCTATACCTCAAAACCTCAAACGCAACTGGCACCTACGGTCTTTGACGGCCCGCCCTCCCGCCGAAGCGTTCGGGCGGACCCCAAAGTTCGGTTTGCGCAGGAGCGGCCCATGGCCGCTCCTGCCAGCAATTAAATGTTCAGGGAAGCCTGATCGATGGTCAGACCCGGGCCCATGGTGGTGCTCAGGGTGATCTTCTTCAGGTAAACACCCTTGGCGGAAGCCGGCTTGACCTTCTTCAGATCGGCAACCAGCGCTTCCAGGTTTTCCTTGATCGCGCTGGCGTCAAAGCTCACCTTGCCGATACCGCCGTGGATGATGCCGCCCTTGTCGGCGCGGAAACGCACCTGACCGGCCTTGGCGTTCTTCACCGCAGTGGCCACGTCCGGGGTTACGGTGCCGGTCTTCGGGTTCGGCATCAGGCCGCGCGGACCCAGAATCTGACCCAGTTGGCCGACAACGCGCATCGCATCCGGAGAGGCGATCACCACGTCGAAATCCATCTTGCCGGCTTTTACCTCGGCAGCCAGTTCGTCCATGCCCACCAGGTCAGCGCCGGCTTCTTTCGCCGCATCGGCGTTGGCGCCCTGGGTGAACACGGCTACGCGCACTTCTTTACCAGTGCCGTGCGGCAGTGTGGTGGCGCCGCGAACAGCCTGGTCGGATTTGCGCGGATCGATGCCCAGGTTGATGGACGCATCCACGGTTTCGGCGAACTTCACATTGGACAGCTCTTTCAGCAGGGCTACGGCTTCGTCGATACCGTAGGCTTTGCCCGCTTCTACTTTTTCAGCGATGGCGCGCTGACGCTTGCTCAACTTAGCCACTTACAGACCCTCCACTTCAATACCGGCACTGCGGGCGGAACCGGCAATAGTGCGCACGGCCGCTTCCATATCGGATGCAGTCAGGTCGGGCATCTTGGTCTGGGCAATTTCTTCCAGCTGAGCGCGGGTTACCTTACCCACCTTCTCGGTGTTCGGGCGACCGGAACCGCTCTTGATCTTGGCCGCCTTGCGCAGCAGTACCGCGGCGGGCGGGGTCTTCATGATGAAGGTGAAGGAGCGATCGCTGTATACAGAGATCACTACCGGCACCGGCAGACCCGGCTCCATACCCTGGGTCTGCGCGTTGAACGCCTTACAGAACTCCATGATGTTCACGCCGTGCTGACCCAGCGCGGGGCCGACGGGCGGACTCGGGTTGGCCTGGCCTGCGGCCACTTGCAGCTTGATATAAGCTTCGACTTTCTTAGCCATTACAGCTCTCCTCTGATTGGGTATTAACGCCTGCGCTGTACAGCCGCAAGGACTGCAACGCTCGGCTCCCCGTTTGCCCCTCGCAACACCGCAGCGCGGCGTTTTTCAGGGACGCGAAAACCCCCTTCCGCCAAACGGCAGAAGAGGGCAAGAATCCTTATGCCAGAATCAGGTCTTTTCTACCTGACCGAACTCCAGCTCCACAGGCGTGGACCGACCGAAGATCAACACCGCCACACGCAGGCGGCTCTTCTCGTAGTTGACCTCTTCCACGACACCGTTGAAATCATTGAACGGACCGTCGATCACCCGCACCATCTCACCGGGCTCGAACAGGGTCTTGGGCTTCGGCTTGTCGGCCGAATCGTCTATGCGATTCAGGATAGCCTGCGCCTCGCGATCCGTAATCGGCGCCGGCTTGTCCGCCTTGCCGCCGATAAAGCCGAGCACCCGCGGCGTCTCTTTCACCAGGTGCCAGGTGTCGTCGTTCAGCTCCATCTCCACCAGCACATAGCCGGGGAAGAACTTGCGCTCGCTCTTGCGCTTCTGGCCGGCACGCATCTCCACCACTTCTTCGGTGGGCACCAGCACCTCGCCAAACAGGTGGTCCATCTCGTGCAGCTCGATGCGCTCCTTCAGAGAGGCGGCAACGCGCTTCTCATAACCGGAGTAAGCCTGAACCACGTACCAATGCTTAGCCATCTATCAACCTTTAGCCGATTATCTTGGAGGCAGCCCAGCCGAGGGCGGAATCCAGCCCCCACAGAATCAGCGCCATGATCAACACAAACACCACCACGATCAGCGTGGTCTGGGTCGCTTCCTGGCGGCTCGGCCAGACGACACGGCGCACCTCTGTCTGCGCCTCCCGCAACAAATTCCAGAAGGCGTTACCCTTGGCGGTATTGATCGCCACAACCAGCGCCACGAGGCAGATCGCCACGATTGCCAGCACACGGTAAAGCAGGGGGAATTCGGCATAATAGGAGTTGCCCGCGACGGCGGCGCCAACCAACAGCACCACCAGCAACCACTTCAGGCCGTCAAGACGAAAGGTTTTCGCTTCTACCTTAGCATTCATACAAAAGAAGCCCTTAGCGCACTCTAGATAAGCCCTTAGCGCTTACAAACACAACCCCGGGGACCGGCGGCTGCGACGCCCTCAGGCACCAGGTGGCGGGGCGATTGAAAAGTTGGCAGGCCAGGAGGGACTCGAACCCCCAACAGCCGGTTTTGGAGACCGGTGCTCTACCAATTGAACTACTGGCCTGGAACGTACTTGGGCGCTTCAGCGCCCAAAATGAGGGGGCGAATCTTACCACCCTCCCCCACATTTAGCAAAGTGCGCCGCCCTGGGGTCCGGCGGCGCGGCGATCAAGGATTACTCGATGATCTTGGCTACAACGCCGGCGCCGACGGTACGGCCGCCTTCGCGGATCGCGAAACGCAGACCCTCTTCCATCGCGATCGGAGCGATCAGAGTCACTTTCATCTGAACATTGTCGCCCGGCATTACCATCTCGGTGCCTTCCGGCAGCTCAACCGCACCGGTCACGTCGGTGGTACGGAAGTAGAACTGCGGACGGTAGCCTTTGAAGAACGGGGTGTGACGACCACCTTCGTCCTTGGACAGCACGTACACTTCCGCCTCAAACTTGGTGTGCGGAGTGATGGAACCCGGCTTGGCCAGTACCTGACCACGCTCCACTTCGTCGCGCTTGGTGCCGCGCAGCAGGGCGCCGATGTTCTCGCCGGCACGACCTTCGTCCAGCAGCTTGCGGAACATTTCCACACCGGTACAGGTGGTGGAAGTGGTTTCGCGGATACCGACGATTTCGATTTCGTCGCCGGTCTTCAGGACACCGCGCTCCACACGGCCGGTTACCACGGTACCGCGACCGGAGATGGAGAATACGTCTTCGATCGGCATCAGGAACGGCTGGTCGATAGCGCGCTCCGGCTCCGGGATGTACTCGTCCAGGGTCTCTACCAGCTTCTTGACAGCGGTGGTACCCAGCTCGTTGTCGTCTTCGCCGTTCAGGGCCATCAGAGCGGAACCGACGATGATCGGGGTGTCGTCGCCCGGGAACTCGTACTGATCCAGAAGTTCGCGCACCTCCATCTCAACCAGTTCCAGCAGCTCTTCGTCGTCGACCATGTCGGCCTTGTTCAGGAATACCACGATGTAGGGTACACCTACCTGACGGGACAGCAGGATGTGCTCGCGGGTCTGCGGCATGGGGCCGTCAGCAGCGGAGCAGACCAGGATAGCGCCGTCCATCTGGGCGGCACCGGTGATCATGTTCTTCACGTAGTCGGCGTGTCCCGGGCAGTCAACGTGGGCGTAGTGACGGGTCGGGGACTCGTATTCAACGTGGGAGGTGGCAATGGTGATACCGCGCTCACGCTCTTCCGGTGCGTTGTCGATACCGTCGAAGGCAACGGCCTCTCCACCCCAGACTTCCGCGCAGACGCGGGTCAGGGCAGCGGTCAGGGTGGTCTTGCCGTGGTCAACGTGACCGATGGTGCCCACGTTTACGTGGGGCTTGGAACGTTCAAACTTTTCTTTTGCCATTGCAGCCTCCTAATATAGGTACGCAAACACCAGCGCCCCTACGTCCAGAACAGGCGCATCCCGGCCGACCACCCCAAAACCGGCGCCGACCCCGGATACAAATAGCCGCAGAGGCACCTGCCCCTGCGGCCATTAAAAATGGAGCTCATGGGCGGATTTGAACCGCCGACCTCACCCTTACCAAGGGTGTGCTCTACCCCTGAGCTACATGAGCATATTACTGCCAAACCCAGCACCCACACGGAGCACCGAATCGGCGAGCGGACAACCTCATCCACTCACCCAGCCACCAGCTTACCCCACTGGCGACTCACTCCCACCTAGCCCCACACGCAGTATGGAGCGGGCAGCGGGAATCGAACCCGCATCATCAGCTTGGAAGGCTGAGGTTCTACCATTGAACTATGCCCGCAGGACCAAGCCCGCATGCGGGAACCTCCAAGCAAAAGGTCTTCAACCTTCCGCTGGCGACACCGGCCAACCCTGTCGGCGAACCGGCATCTCAATATGGTGCAGGGGGGTGGATTCGAACCACCGAAGCTTGCGCGTCAGATTTACAGTCTGATCCCTTTGGCCACTCGGGAACCCCTGCTTAAAGCGGCGTGTATTCTCTACATCGCCCGCTGCGCTGTCAACGTTTTTTCCTTCAAATTCACACACTTATCTGCGGAACTTAAAGCACTTCAGCGCATAGGACAAAAATGGAGCTGGCGAGAGGAGTCGAACCCCCGACCGGCTGATTACAAGTCAGCTGCTCTACCAACTGAGCTACGCCAGCCCTGTCCCTCACTGCGGAAACTCTAGTCGCCCCGTCAGTGGAGGCGGGATTCTAGGGGATGTTATGCCGACAAGCAACAGTAAATTCACCCCAAAGATTGGAAGGCGGATATTGGCGGCCAAAGCGGGAAATCCAGACGCCGGAGCGCTCGCGCTCACAGGCGTCGGCTATGCCTGTGACGCACCCTTCACTTCGCTACAGAGGTTCTGCCGGCGGTCCAGCTCCGGGTATTCAAGCTGCAACTCGCTCCAGAACTCCTCCGCGAGCCCTTCCGCAGCGCCGGGCGGCAGCACGATCCAGCGCTCCAGATAGGTCTGCGGCTCCTCCCGCGTCCGCGCCGCGATACCGCGCGCCTTCAGCTCCGCCGCCAGGGACTCGGCGCGATCCAGCTCGCTGAAGATGCCGAAGGAGATGCCGTTGGTCAGGGAACCCTTCGGGATCACATAACTGTCGATACCGGCCGCCTGCAATTCACGCAGCTTGCGGAAGGCCTCACGGCGGGACCCGAGCGGCTCGAGAAAGACCCAGTAGCGCATCTGCCCTTCCATTTCGATTTCGCGCAGTTCCGCCTCTACCTGCAGAGCCTGCAGCCGCTGCGCCACATCCTGCCCCTGGTACACTTCCGCGAAGGGCCCCACCAGGGTGCAGAGCTGCGCCTCCGGCTGTGGCTTCTGCGCCGGGGGTTGCGGTGCCGGCCGCGCAGCCCGCTTCGCCAGCCGCTCCCGTGGCACCTCGCTGACCAGTTGAATGGACTCCCCGCCCCCCATCTGCGACGGCACAGCAGCGACCCTTGCCGCGGGCGGGCGGCCGGCGCTCTGGAACCAGGCAAAAAGGCCGATATTGGCGAGTAACAGGGCGAGAACTATCCAACGCATGGTGTCTTCTGAATCTATCTAGGGATTGCTGAGGGCCAGGCCGTCCAGCACCAGCTCCGGCGCCAGCGTGTGGGGCCTGTCGCACAGGGCGGACAACAGCGGCGCGTCGCCGCCGGTCAGCCACAGCCGCGGCGCAGCCGCGCCGCCGCGACGCAGCTCGCCAAGGCCGCGATCTATCGCCCCCAGCGCCATCATCACCAGACCGCGATTGACGGCCTCATCGGTATCGCGGCCCGCGCCGAGCGCCATATCCGGCGCAAACGCCTGCGGCACCTTGACCGCGTCCGTGTCCTTGTACAGGGCCCGGCGCATCAGCTCCAGGCCCGGCACTATATAGCCCCCCAGGTGGTGGCCGCCATTATCCAGCAAGTCGAGGGTCACGGCACTGCCGCAGTCCACAATCAGTGCGGCGCCCGGTTTTTTATCGTGAGCGGCGATAACCGCCAGCCAGCGATCCACCCCCAGGCGCCCGATATCGCGGTAACCGCAGGTCACGCCGGCGCAGCGGGCCTCGACGCGGGCGAATTCCACCGGCAGCGCGAACAGTACGCGGGCGGCCTCTTTGAGGGCCGTCGCGGCGGCCGCGCCGGCGACGTTGGCGGCGCGCACCCGCCGCGGCCGCAACTCACCCCAGGCCTCCGGCACCTCACCGGCGCGCAGCGCCGCGGTGGAGAGGCTGCCGCGCGCGCGCACCTCACCGCCGTCCAGCAGGCGCCACTTGCCGCGGGTGTTGCCCAGATCCACCTCGAGAATCAAGGCTCCCTCCCCCGCAGCGATATCTCGCCGCCGTGAAAGCGCTGTGTCTCCCCATCGATATCGAGGAGCAGCGCGCCGGAATCGTCCACCCCGGCCGCGGTGCCACACCAGACGCGGCTCGCCGACTGCAGCCGCACCGGCTGCCCGGCGAACTGATCCAGTGCCAGCCAGGCGTCGCGGTGGGCGCCGAAACCGCACTGTGGGTAATCCCGCAGTAGCGGCAGCAGTTGGTTCAGCATGGCCGCGGCCAGACGGTTGCGGTCGATGCCGGGGCGCACGCTGTTGAGATCTATCCACGGCTGATCGATGGCGGCGGTACTGTCCCCGCGCAGCCCCACATTCAGCCCTATACCCACGACCACGGCGCAGCGATCGGTGAGGTCGCCGGAGAGCTCCAGCAGAACCCCCGCCAGCTTGCGCCCCCGGCACCAGACGTCGTTGGGCCACTTGAGGCGCACATCCGGCACCGAAAACTCCTCCAGCGCGCGCGCCAGGGCCACCCCCACCGCCAGGCTCAGTCCCTCCAGCAGCTGTACCCCGCCGCTGAACTGCCAGCCAATAGACAGGTTGATGCCGCCACTGAAGGGGCTCACCCAGGCGCGCCCGCGGCGCCCGCGCCCCGCGGTCTGCCGCTCGGCGAACATGGCCACAGCGTGGCCGGCGCCGCGCTCGAGAAGTGACAGCAGCCGGGCGTTGGTGGAATCCACCTCGTCGCGCAGCAGCAGTTGCTGCAGCAGGTCGCGCGCCTCCGCGTTCAGGCCGGACTCGATCGCATCCGCAGTCAGCAGGTTCAGGCCGCCGGGCAGGCGGTAGCCGCGCCCCTTGACCGACTCCAGGGCCAGACCGTAGCGCTCGAGTTTCTGCAGCTGTTTCCACACCGCCGCGCGGCTCACCCCCAGAGCGGCGCCGAGGGCTTCACCGGAGTGCACCTCTCCGTCGGCGAGCAGGTTCAGTACCGGGCGCAGCTGCTGTAGCGGATTTTTCGGGCTGGAGCTCTGCAAATTCAACTTCTCAAATAGCGGCGAAAATAGCGATTGCCGAGACTGGTCAGTATTTCGTAGCCGATGGTGCCGGCGTAGCCGGCCACCTCGTCCACGGTCAGTTCCTGGTTGAGCACTTCGATGGACGTCAGCGCATCGCGCTCCGCGGCGCTGAGGGCGCTGATATCGAAAGTGGTGGAATCCATCGACACCCGCCCGACCATCGGCAGGCGCCGGCCGCAGGCCCAGCCGCAGCCGCGACCGCTCTGGGCGCGCAGTATACCGTCGGCGTAGCCGCCGCGGGCCACCGCCAGCCAGCTTCCGGCCGCAACGCGCTGGGTGGCGCCATAGCCGACAGGCTGCTCGCTGCTGACGTGGCGCTTCTGCACTATGGGTAGACTCAGTTCCACCACAGGGCGCATCGGGTTGGGGGCGCCGGGTACCGGGTTTACACCATAGAGCGCGCAGCCGGGCCTGACGATATCGAAGTGGTATTCCTCGCCGAGGAAGATACCCGACGAGTTGGCCAGGCTCAGCAGCACGTCCGGGCACTGCGCCCGCAGCCGCTGGGCGAACTCGCGGAAATTGCGCAGCTGCAGCCGGTTCTGCGGGTGTCCGGGCTCGTCGGCGCAGGCCAGGTGGCTCAACAACAGGCGGATATCCGCCGCACGCAGCAGCGCCCGGTCCGCCAGCAGTTGCTCGAACTCCTCCGGGGTCATGCCCAGGCGGGTCATGCCCGAGTCCACCTTGAGGGCACAGGGAGCGGGCAGGCCCTCTCTCGCGCAAATCGCCACCCAGTCGCGCAGCTGCTGCAGGGTAAACAGTGTCGGCACCAGGCCCGCGCGCGCACACTCCAGTTCGGCGCCGTGGCGCACGCCGGTCAACACCACGATGTTGACGGCCTCGCCAAGCGCGGCGCGCAGCCTCTCCCCCTCGGTCTGGGTGGCGACGAAAAAGTCCCGACAGCCGCGCCGGTAGAGCGCCGGCGCCACCTGCGCCATCCCCAGGCCGTAGGCATCCGCTTTGACCACGGCGCCGCAGCGGCTGCCGCCGGCCAGGCGGCCGCGGAGGTCCAGGTAGTTGTCGCCGACCGCCTGCAGATCGATGGTCAGCAGGCCTTCGCGGGAATCACTCATGCCGTCTCTATCCAACTCACTCGCTATACCGCCCCCAGCAGGCTCTCGCGGCGCAGGGCCCGGGCGCCAAAGGCCACGGCCAAAGCCACCAGTAACAGGCACACCAGCGATCCCGCCAGCACCAGCGGCGGGGATACGGCGTCCCCCACCAGCAGCGCCTTGAGCCACTGCTGCTGGCCCACCAGCGGCACCAGTTGCCAGTAGGGCTCCGTTAATTGTATGCGCGACATATCCAGCGCCATCAGCAATGTGACCGGCGCCAGCTGCAGAATGCTCAGCTGCGTCTGCGCATCCTTGAAGGACTGCGAGCGCAGGGCCAGCAGAATCTGCACTACGGCCACCAGCAGCGCCAGCGGCAACAGTAGCAGCCCCATGGCGACCACGCCGGCGGCGGTGGTGGCCTGCTGTATGCCCAGCTCGGCCAGTGGCATCACGGGCATCAGCGCAACCAGAGCCGCGATCGCCAACAGCGCGCCCAGCCAGCCCATGCTGGCCACGGCCAGCGTCTTGGCCGCAACCAGCTGCCAGCCGGGCAGCGGCTGCAGCAGCAGCGTCTCCAGGCTGAGGCGCTCGCGCTCGCCGGCCGAGGTATCCACCGAGGTGGCGAGACTGGCGACGAACAGGGTCAGGATCAGCAATCCCGGCACCATCGCCAGGATCATGGCGCCGCGACTCGAGGGCGTGCTCAGGTCGCGCACCTGCAGCTGCCAGGGCGACAGCAGCTGCGGGGCGACACCGCGCGCGGCCAGGCGCTGCTGCACGATCAGCTGCTGCAGTCTGCCGAGGCGCTCCTGTAAGTGGCGCTCGGCGCGCCCGGCGGAGGTGGAGGAGGCGTCCACATAGAGATACATCTGCGGCGCGCGGAAGGCTTCGTAGCGCTCGACGAAATCGTCGCTCAGGGTCAACACCAGGTCGTAGCCGCCGGCGATCAGTTCACGCGGATCCCCCTCGGCCAGCACTTCCACTTCCAGGCTGTCGCCGCGCAGCTGCTGCGCCAGCAGGGGCACGGCATCGCCGCCCACCAGCGCCAGACGCGTGGACTCCTCGCTGTGCTTTTTGACGAGAAAGATGGTTGAGCCGGCCAGCAGCACCGGAAACAACAGCGAGAAACAGATGGCCATCCACAGCGCGCGGCGATCGCGCCAGGCTTCGAGAAACTCCTTGCGCAACAGCGCCGACATCTGCGGCGAAAAAAGCTGGCCCACAAGCATCACGCCGGCACCTCCACTCGCTGTTTGCCGGCCGCGCCGTAAGCGAGAGCGACAAAGCTGTCCTCCAGGTTCCCGCAGCCGGTGCGCGCCACAAGCTCCGCCGGCGAGCCGCCGTCAACAATGCGCCCGCCGGCCATGACCAACACCCGGTCCGACAGTTCGGACACCTCAGACATCACGTGACTGGAAAACAGTATCGTCGTGCCCTGGGCCCGCAACCGCAGCAACGTCCGGCGCAGCAGTCGCGCCGCCAGCACATCGAGACCCCGCGTGGGCTCGTCCAGGATCAGGTGCTGCGGGCGGTGTACCAGCGCGCGCGCCAGGGCGACCTTCATTCGCTCCCCCTGGGAGAAGCCGCGGGTGCGGCGCTGCCACAGGTCGTCCAGCTCCAGCTCCTCGCGTACCGACTGCAGGGCTTCCTTCAGCCGACTCCCGGAGAGCCCCTGCACTCTGGCGAACAGCGACAGGTATTCGGCCACCGTCAGCCGCTCGTAGAGGCCCTCGCGGTCGCCGACCACGCCGAGCTGCCGCCGCGCGGCCATAGGATCGCGGGCCACATCGATACCGCCCAGCCGCACGCAGCCGGAGTCCGCGCGCAGCAGGCCGGTGATGATACGCAGGCAGGTGGTCTTGCCGGCGCCGTTTGCGCCGAGCAGCGCGGTAATCTGTCCGTCGGGCACGGTGAAGCTGAGCGCCCTCAGGACCTGCCGCCCGGCAAACTGTTTGTCGATGGATTCCACTGCAATCACGACTGCCCCCCCCGCTGCGCGGAACCGCCGCCCGCCCCTAGGGCCGGGCCGAATGCATCCGCCATAAACGGCGGCCGCCGGATATCCGCCACGCAACTCCGATCCAGCGGCTCCGCCGGCGCGTCCAGGAAGCGCGCGATCAGCTCCGGAATACAGCCGCGGGGGGAATTGATATGACCGCCACCCGCCACCACCAGGTGCTGTTTGCGAGACAGGTAGTCCAACTGCTGCTCGGCGTACTGCGGCGGCGTGATCGGGTCGGCCGAGCCGGAAATCAGCAGCACCGGCTGCTCCCTCGGCTGTGGCGCGGCGTAGGGTCTGGCCTGGACCGGCCAGACCCCACAGCCGCTTCTAAACAGATCGATAAACGCCGAGCCGAGAAAGGTGCCGGCGCTGTCCGCAGCCACCTCTTCGGCGCTGATGCGGTTCAGCTCTTCGGCGCAGGCCACGGAAAATGTCAGTCCCATCGCCATGCTGTCGGCTTGATTCAGGAACAGTCCGGTGAGCCCGGACAGCGGCAGATAATTGCCGCGGCCGGCCTGGTGCACCGCGTAGGGCAGCTGCGCGGCGGCGGCCGGATCGTAGAGAGCCGCGCGAATAGCGTTCGCCAGTACCCAGCGCTGCAGCGGCTCGCCCAGCGGCGCGCCGGTCAGTGGATCGGGAAAAGACGCGGCCCGCTCCTGATCCCAGTCTTGCAGCAGGCGATCGAGCTGCCCTCTCCAGTCGCCGAAACGGGCACAGACGGCATCGCGCGCGCAGTCACGCTCCAGCGCGCGCAGGGCCCGCTCGGCGGCCGCGGCGGTCAGGAACACCTTGCTGTCGATCGGCGCCACGGCATCCAAAACCAGCGCGGTCAGGGATTGCGGATACCACTGCTGGTACAGAAGCGCCGTGCGGGTGCCCCAGGAGCCGCCCCAGAGGGCTATGCGTTCGTGCCCCAGGTACTGCCGCACGCGCTCGAGGTCTTCGACCGCCTGGCGGCTGTTCAGGGTTTCGGCCAGCTGCGCGTTGCGCAGATAGCAGTCCGCCAGGCGTTGGGAAAACTGCTCCAGGTCCGCCGGCATCTCACGCCCGAAGCCGCAGCGGAATGCGCCGGATCGCCCGGCGCCGCGGCGATCGACCATAACGATGGCGCGCTCGCGGTTGATCTTGCGGAACGCATTCAGCAGCGGCGCCAACTCACTCGCCGCCTGCCCCGGTCCGCCGGCGAGCAAATACAGCGGCTCGCGGCCGCTGTCGTTGACCGCCGGCGCCACCATCACCGCCAACTCACTCAGGCCCCCGCCTTCGCCGACGACTACCCGATAGCAGCGCAGGGAGCTCCCCCAGCCGTCGAGATAACACCTTGTGTATTCCGGCTCACTCTGGGCCAATGCGGGCCCCGACAATCCATTGCCGACCGCTAGCACTGCCGCCAGTAGCAGCCGCCGCATCCATACCACGAACTGTTCTCCCACTCGAATACTTTGGAAAGAACGCCAGTCTATCGAACTTTTGTCCGTCCTGTCGTCGGTGCCGCCCGGCCGGCGGCGATTGCATTAGCGCGGCGGGGCCCGCAGTGGTAAGGTTTCCCATTGTACTCTTCCCATACCCACACCCATGAGCTTTTCAGACCGAGAAAAACAACTAATCCGAGCCGCCTTTGCCTGGGGACAGATCACGCACAAGGAAGGCTATACACTCTCTGACCTGGAAATCGAGAAATCGGTACTCTTCCGCCGCCTGCTGGCCGGCCGTCCGCCACTGGCTTTCCCGCCGCCCCTGCGCCACGGCTTTCCCTGGTACGAAGTGATCGAGGGTCGCGGTGAACATCTTGTCAATGCCTCGGAGGCCTCGCCCGAGTGCAGCATCATCGCCCCCGGCAGCAAGCCCGGGGACACCTGCATTCTCATCGACGGTGCCTTCTGGCGCGTGGTGGAAACGGTGCGCGAACGCGAGGAATACATCGTCGAATGGGGCCAGTATCCGATCCAGTGGCGGCTGAAAAAGCACTGGGAAGTCAATTACGAGATGACCCAGCAGCTGCACAATTTCCGCAAGGAGAATCCCAGCGCGGATATCAATTTTGACAACCGCTCGAGCCAGCGCGAATACAGCGAGTTCCGCATCGACGGCGAACAGACCGTGTGGTTGAGCGAGTGGCACCTCAGCCGCATCGGTCTCTCCGGCTGGGTCTGGGTCGGCACTCCGGTGGAGCAGGATACCCGCCTGCAGCTGACACCGGTGTTCTGCGACCAACAGGGCCCACTGGTGATCGGCGAAGCAGAGAAAAAGCGCGGTGCCGGCTGGCTGCGTATAGAACAGGCCGACGGCGATTACCGCTTTATCAAGCTCGGCGACAACCTGGAATACCAATCCCTGATCGCCGCCGCGGCCACGGAATTCGAAACACTGCTGCACGGCATCCAGGGTGAACAGCTGGAAGTAATGGACTGGCGCAACGACCAGCCCCTGCGCCACTATCTGGTGCCAACACATCTGGCGCCACTGGAGGAATTCGATTTCGGCGATCAGAACTACGACCTGATGCCAGACAACGCCTACGAGCGCTAAGCCCCTCCGTTCCGGCGGCGTTTTTTCAGCCTCCCTAATCCACATCCCTGCCGCGGGCGGCCCGCAACAGCCGGAACCAGGCCTCCCGCGGCAGCTCTCTATCCAGCGCGGCGAGACCGCTGCGCAAGCGACTCACTCTGCCGCTGCCCAGCAGCGGCACCATCCGCGACGGATGCTTCAGCAACCAGGCCAGTGCGATCTGCTGCGGTTCCATATCCAGTTCCCGCGACAACACCTCGAGGCAGGTCTGTACACGCCTGGCCACCTCTCCCGTGCCGGTAAACAGGGCCCCGCCTGCGAAAGGCGACCAGGCCATCGGCAGCAGTCTCTCGCGCTGACAGTAATCCAGTTGACCGTCAAACAGGGGCTCGGTGTGCAACAGCGACACCTCTATCTGATTCACCAACAACGGGACAGACAGTCGCGATTGCAGCAGCGCCACTTGATGCGGCAGAAAATTGGAAACACCTACCGCGCGGATCTTACCTGCGCACAGCAACCGGTCCAGTGCGCCGGCCAGCTCCTCCGCATCCATCAGCGGGTCGGGGCGATGTATCAACAGCAGATCCAGGGACTCGACGGCCAGTTTGCGCAAACTGGACTCGACCGAAGCGAGGACATGCCCTGCCGTGGTGTCGTAATGATTCAGGGCGTAGTCGTTGCCGCTGCCCATCAGCTTGATACCGCACTTGGACACTATCTCCATCTGTTCACGCAGTGCGGGTTTAAGTTTCAGCGCCTCGCCGAACAACTCTTCGCAGCGATAGTCACCGTAGATATCCGCCAGGTCGAAAGTCGTAATGCCGAGGTCCAGTAACTGCTCGACTAGCTCCAGTGTCTGCCGGGGTGTGTATTTCCAGTCAGCGAGGCGCCAGAGCCCCATTGCTATCCGGGAAAGCGAAAATGATTGATCGAGCGCGGACTGTATACGTTGCATGGAATATAACTATTTACCTTCGCTGGTGACTTTGTAGAGGGCGTCACCAACCGTTTTTCGGAGATGACACCGGCGTTACTAACAGAATACATGGATAGAGCTGTGCATAACTATGGGATATTCACCCTCAGGCCCGAATCCGTGCCGCTGAGCTGATGGCGGGTAAAAAAGCACCACTTGAGATCCGCTCTCCGAACACTGTGCACACAACGCTGTTACTAACAGATTTCATGGATAGACCTGTGTACAAGTTTGGGATAGTTGGTTTCTGCGGCCGTATTTGGGGCTTCGCGAGATGGCGCGCAAAAAAACATCAGGCTTTTACCCGCCCATTGCGGGCTGCTTTATGGGCTTTTTTACGCAGCTTTTCTCGCGGTGAGCGGGCGCCCATGCAGGCGTGGACTTTAGATTTACTGACGGCCTCTCTCGAAGCCTGCATTGGACTTTTTTGTTTTTTAGCAGGAAAGAGAGCCGCCAAGTGGATTGGCCGCCGTAGGAACGGAGAGGAGTGTCCCGCCGATTTATCGCGATGTTCGGCGGCAGATCTTTGCGTGATTTGTAATCGGCTATCTGTAGGAGCGGCCCATGGCCGCGATAGGCCTTAAATTCCGGCACCGATCCATCTACCTGCGCAGAGGTTATAGGCTTTTGTGCCGCCGTCCCTGGCGCGACGGCAGAGTGTTCGATCAGGCCCCGGCCCGGCCGTCCTTGGCGAGGCGTTCGTCGCTCGCAACGCGGTGCTTTGCGCCGCCTGCGGCGACCGCTCCTCACCCTACACTGGGTGTCGAGCTGCGCTCGCCATCGCTACGCGACGCCTTCGGCGCCCCAACCTCTGCACCTTCGGTGCATGGGTTGTCACATGGCAGCGCTCCGCGCTGCGTGCTAGTCGACAGCATTTCATCGTATCCAAAAAACAAAACCCCCGCAGGTTTCCCTGCGGGGGTTTTCTTTTTTAGAAGCCTGACAAAACGGCAGGAAAGCCGTTTTGCACAGCCACAGGCTGCCCGAAGGGTGAGGGCCATGGATGGCCCGAGTGACCTCCCGAAGGGTGAGGGCCATGGATGGCCCGAGTGACCTGACCGTACCGCACAGCGGTAGGTCATCGGCAGGCTGCAATGAAAAAGGCCCTGACCGCGTTAGCGATCAGGGCCTTTGGAATGAAAGCCTGACGATGACCTACTCTCACATGGGGAAGCCCCACACTACCATCGGCGATGTTGCGTTTCACTTCTGAGTTCGGCAAGGGATCAGGTGGTTCCACAACTCTATTGT
>NZ_JBSWWT010000022.1:0-56953 GCF_056160225.1 Microbulbifer sp. ABF4_143 | reverse complement strand
TTTTAAACAACTCAGTTAGGCGCCTGGCCTTAACTGTGGGACGCGTATTCTACACATCCAATCTGCTGAAGCAAGCGCTTTTTGCAGACTTTTTTGAGGCTTCCGAAGCGGACTCTAAAGCCCTCCCGGAACCTCCGGATCACCGCTTCCGGCGACCCTCGAAGTGGCGCGCATTATAGCGACCTCTCCGACCTTGGCAACCCCTTTTTGAATTAAATTTTCTTAAGAAAATCAATCACTTGGAGCCGCCTCCTCACTGCGTCTCAAGCAGCGAGGGCGCGAACTATACGGCCTCCGACCGGGCTCCGCAAGCCCTTTTTTGAACTTGTGGCAGATTCCACCACTTTTGGGGTAACCGGACCGCCTGCCAGCGGCGGCCCAAGCCCGCGCTCCCGCTCTTTAACTCTAGTGTCACTGAGGCCGAATACCAAATGGCTGAACGGTCAGTTTTTATCGTCGCTGCCCTGCTCCGCCTCGCCCCCGGTGGACTCGGCGCCCACCGGATGGGCGGGCCGGAAGCGGCGCCAGAACCACAGCGCCGGGCCGGATGCGGTATAGATGACCGCGATGGCGAGCAGAACCCGGGGCGGGTCTATGGTCACCAGGCTGAAACCCAGTATGACCGCCAGCATCATCACGAAGGGCACCCGCCCCTTGAAGTCGAGCTTCTTGAAACTCGCGTAGCGGAAATTGGACACCATCAGCAGCCCCGCGGTCATCGTCACGAGCGCCGCCAATACGGCCAGCCCCACACCCACGTCGGCATCGTGCCCCGCCCACACCATACTGGCCACTATCGCGGCCGCGGTGGGACTGGCCAGGCCGATAAACACGCCTTTATCGACAGTACCCACCTGGGTATTGAAACGCGCCAGACGCAGCGCGGCGCAGGCCGCGTACAGGAAGGCCGCGGCCCAGCCGAATTTGCCCAGATTGTCCAACCCCCAGCTGAACACCACCAGCGCCGGCGCCAGACCAAAGGACACCATGTCCGACAGGGAGTCGTACTGCACGCCGAAGGCACTCTGGGTGTCGGTCAGTCGCGCAACCCGCCCATCGAGGCCGTCGAGGATCATAGCGACGAAAATCGCTATCGCGGCCGCTTCAAAATTGCCCCCCATGCCGGCGATGATCGCGTAGAAGCCGCTGAACAGGGCACCGGTGGTGATCAGGTTTGGCAGCAGGTAGACGCCGCGGGCGCGCACTCTTTTGCCGCTGGCCGACACCTCCTCTTCGATATGCTCATCCACCGGCAGGCGGATCTCTTCAGCGGGCGCCTGCGGCTCGACGGCCGAGGTCGCAGATTTTTTCTCGTCCCCTTTGTCGCTCATGTGTTCTCCGTTGATGCATTGTGCAGCCGGCGAGTGTAACGCCATTGGGGGGCGTGCGCACAGGACAAAAAAAGGCGGCGGGGTCGCCCCCGCCGCCTGTATTCAACAACCTACTAGCGCTCAGCCGTTACCTTCGGTCTTGTCGATAATCTTGTTGGCCTTGATCCAGGGCATCATACCGCGCAGCTTGGCGCCGACCTGCTCGATCTGGTGTTCGGCGCCGATGCGGCGCTCCGCTTTCAGGCGCGGCTGGCCGGCCAGGGATTCCAGCATAAAGTCCTTGGCGAACTTGCCGGTCTGGATATCCTTCAGCACCCGCCGCATTTCCGCCTTGGTTTCGTCAGTGACGATACGCGGACCCGTGACGTAGTCGCCGTACTCTGCGGTATTGGAAACAGAATAGCGCATATCGGCGATACCACCCTGGTACATCAGGTCGACGATCAGTTTCAGTTCGTGCAGACACTCGAAGTAGGCCATTTCCGGTGCGTAGCCCGCTTCCACCAGGGTTTCGAAGCCGGCGGTCACCAGCGCGGAAACGCCGCCACAGAGTACCGCCTGTTCACCGAACAGATCGGTTTCCGTCTCCTCGCGGAAATTGGTCTCGATGATGCCGGAGCGGCCGCCGCCATTGGCGGAGGCGTAGGACAGCGCCAGCTCCTTCGCCTTGCCGGAGGCGTCCTGGTAGACGGCGATCAGGGTCGGCACGCCGCCGCCCTCCAGATAGGTGGAGCGCACCGTGTGGCCCGGACCCTTGGGCGCGATCATGATCACATCCACGTCCGCCGGCGGTTCGATCAGGCCGAAGTGCACATTGAAACCGTGGGCGAAGGCCAGGGCGGCGCCGGACTTCAGGTTGGGGGCCACCTGCTCGCGATAGAGGGCCGCCTGGTGCTCGTCCGGGGCCAGAATCATCACCACGTCGGCATCTTTCACCGCGTCGGCGATTTCCGCCACGCGCAGGCCCGCCTTCTCTGCCTTGGCCCAGGAGCCGGAACCCTTGCGCAGGCCGACGACCACATTGCGCACACCGGAGTCTTTCAGGTTGTTGGCGTGGGCGTGGCCCTGGGAGCCGTAGCCGATGATGGCTACCGTCTTGCCCTGGATCAAAGACAGGTCACAATCTTTATCGTAGTAAACTTGCATCACTCGCTTCCTATTTCATACCGATTCAAATCAATATCCATTCAAACACTCAAAACTTTTTCACCGCGGGCAATACCCGACACCCCGGAGCGCACCACCTCCATGATCGTGTGCTCGCCGAGGGCCTGTAAAAAAGCGTCCAGTTTTTCACCGGTGCCCGCCACCTGCACCGTGTACATATTGCTGGTGACGTCCACTATCTGGCCGCGAAAAATATCCACGCTGCGCTTGATCTCGTCGCGCTGCGCGCCGCTGGCGCGCACCTTGACCAGCAGCAGCTCGCGCTCTATGTGCGAGCCCTCAGTCAGGTCCACCAGCTTCACCACATCGATCAGCTTGTTCAGGTTTTTGGTAACCTGCTCTATCTTGTGGTCGTCGCCGATGGTGACCAGGGTCAGGCGCGAAAGGGTCTCGTCTTCGGTGGGCGCCACCGTCAGGCTCTCGATGTTGTAACCGCGCTGGGAGAAAAGGCCCACCACGCGGGAGAGAGCGCCGGGTTCGTTTTCCATCAGAACTGAAATTATTCTGCGCATCGTATTACTTCCCTAGGTCCGCTCCGTCTTGCTCAGCCACATATCCCGCATGGAGCCATTCGGCATCACCTGCATCGGATACACATGCTCGGACGGATCCACATAGACATCGATAAACACGGTGCGGTCCCTGATCGCGAAGGCCTCGTGCAGCTTGTCGTGCAGCTCCTCGCGGCGCTCTATCTTTACCCCCAGATGGCCATAGGCCTCGGCCAGCTTGACGAAATCCGGCAGGGACTCCTCGTAGACGCTGTTGGACAGGCGCCCCTCGTACTGCATCTCCTGCCACTGTTTCACCATGCCCAGGGCCTGGTTGTTCAGGCACAGGATTTTTACCGGCAGGTGATATTGCGTAGCGGTGGACAGCTCCTGGATGCACATCTGGATACTGCCCTCGCCGGTCACGCAGACCACCTCCTTGTCCGGGTGCGCAATCTTCACCCCCAGCGCCGCCGGCAGACCGAAGCCCATGGTGCCGAGGCCGCCGGAGTTGATCCAGCGGCGCGGCTTGTCGAACAGGTAGTACTGGGCCGCGAACATCTGGTGCTGGCCCACGTCCGAGGTCACGAAGGCGTCGCCCTCGGTGATGTCGTAGACGGCGCGAATCACTTCCTGCGGCATGATCAGGGCGCCGTCGGTGCGGTAGCGCGGCGCCGTGTAGAGGCCGTGCCGCTCGCGCCAGTCGTCGATCTGCCGCCACCAGTCGACGATCGCCGACTGATCCGGCTGCTCGTCGGAAGACTTCAGCATTTCCAGCATCTCGCCCAGCACCGCCTGCACAGTGCCGACAATAGGGATATCGGCGACGATGGTCTTGGAGATGGAGGCGGGATCCACATCGATATGGATGATCTTGGCCCCGGGACAGAACTTGCTCGGTGTATTCGTCACCCGGTCGTCGAAGCGCGCCCCCACCGCCAGGATCACATCCGCGTGGTGCATGGCGGTGTTGGCCTCGAAGGTGCCGTGCATGCCGAGCATGCCGAGGAAGCGCTTGTCGCTGCCGGGAAAGGCGCCGAGCCCCATCAGGGTATTGGTCACCGGGTAGTTCAGCCGTCGCGCAATTTCGGTCAGCAATTCGGCGCCCTCCCCCTGCACCACGCCGCCGCCAGCGTAAATCACCGGGCGCTTGGCGGACAGCAGCAGCGCCACCGCCTTGCGGATCTGGCCGCTGTGGCCCTTGCCCGCCGGCGTGTAGGAGCGCATGCGCAGCTTTTCCGGGTAGCGGTAGGGGAAGCGGTCCGTCGGATTGGTGACATCCTTGGGCACGTCGATCACCACCGGGCCCGGGCGGCCGGTGCTGGCGATATAGAAGGCCTTCTTGACGACCTCGGGAATCTCCTCGGCATTTTTCACCAGGAAGCTGTGCTTAACGATCGGTCGCGAGCAACCGACCATATCGGTCTCCTGGAAGGCGTCCTCGCCGATCTTGTCGCTCGGCACCTGGCCGGAGATGACCACCATCGGGATCGAATCCATATAGGCGGTGGCGATACCGGTGATCGCGTTGGTCGCACCCGGACCGGATGTCACCAACACCACGCCCACCTTGCCGGTGGCGCGGGCATAACCGTCCGCCGCGTGGGTCGCGCCCTGCTCGTGGCGCACCAGAATGTGCTTGATGCGCTTCTGGCGAAAGATCGCATCGTAGATGTGCAATGCCGAACCGCCGGGGTATCCGAAGATCAGATCCACCCCTTCATCCTGCAGCGCGCGAACCAACATATCGCCGCCGGAGAGTAATTCCACTGAAGCCCCCTCAAAATTCCTGTTTGGTAGGATATTCATCACGCAAGAACGGGAAAACCGCCATCTGACGGAAAGGTCAGGCGGCAATTATAAAAGAAAATAGTGACAAATATCAGCCTGTAGCGCATTTGCATGCCGATTTTTAGGATAACTTCATCGGCTGCGGCAGTGCGCCAATCCCGGAACGACCCCCACTGGGTCGGCGCCGGGCATGCAGGCCTCCGGGGATGGGGAGGGCCCTCTCGGCGGAGTATGGCGGGCGGGTGGCCCGCCGGAGGGTAGAATTGGATCCGCGGGTGTGCGGTGACATCTACTCGCCGAGCGAATATTCGATTCTGCAAACTGAGCCTTGGCTGTCAATAGAAAGGCCGGCGGGGATCGGCGAAAGTGTTAAAACGGTTGCAGGAAAATAGCCACAGACCGTTACAATGCACACTGACACGAACAGAAGAAAAAAGGGGCACCCCATGCGCATCGCTCTGGCGATCCTGATTTCGAGCCTTGCCATCTCCGCCCAGGCCGACGGCATCTACAAGTGGGTGGATGAAAACGGCGTAGTGCATTTCGGCTCGCAGCCGCCGCAGAAAGAAGAAGTCGAGGTGGTCAAGAAGCCCAGGTCCGAGCGCTACAAACAGTGGCAGGCGGAGCAGCGCGCCCTGGATGCCAAGCAGCGCGCCCTGGACGCAGCGCAGGCGGCGGAGCAAGCCACTTCAACCGAGCGCGCGGTTGCGGCCGAGCCCGCGCAGCAGCAAGAGGCGGAGCAGGAGAAGGCGCTGACCCAGGCACAGATGGCGGTGCGCGCCCAGCGCTGCAACATGGCGCGGAGCAACCTGCAGGAACTGCAGAGCCACGCCCGCGTGCGCGAGGTGGGCCCCGACGGCAAGATGCGGGTCCTGCCGGAAGAAGAGCGCCAACAGCGCATCGCCCAGGCGCAGCAGCGGATCCGCGACAACTGCTGATTCGGGATCCCGGCTATTCCCCGCCCAATTCCCGATAGGGCTCGCCGGTAAACTGCTCCAGCCGGTAGCGCCCGGTGTAGTAATCCGCCTCGAAGACGCCGGCGCGGGCCATGGGCACCGCCACCCGCGCCAGACTCAACTGCTTCACCAGATAGGGGCCGTCCTGGCCCGCGTCGCGGATCATCAGCCCGTAAAACTCCAGCGGTATCCAGTGGCGGCCCGGCGCCAGTTCGGCGGCGTACTGGGTGGTGCCTATGGGTGAATCCGGGTCGTTGTACAGTGAGGCGCGGAAGTAATAGCGCGCCGCCCGAGTCACCTCCACCTGCGCCTCGACCAGCAGATTGCCCCCGGCACTGACCGAATCGCGCAGCGCGCCCGTGTAGCGGCCGGTATCCTCCGACAGGGTAAAGGCCACGGCGTCGCGCAGGCCGGCGATATCCGAATCCACCACCACCTTGTAGATGCCCGCCGGCAGCGTTTCACCGCCGTGCGCGCCGGCCTCGAGGGCGGCTTCGTAGATGCGGTCACCGTCCCGGTCGTGCAGTGCCAGCTCGGCGACGATACGCCGGTCGTCATAGACCAGCAGCGCCCTGAAATCCGCCGGCAGCCGCCCCCCGTCCGGCCCCGCCTGCAAAGCAAAGACCCGCACCGTGTCGCCGCGCAGGTAGAATTTCCGCTCCGTCCACAGCGTCAGCGCTGTGCCGTCGTCGGCGCGGGTGGTGCGCCTGTCGGGGCTGTGGGTCTGGCTGATCGGGTCCTGAGCCGTATCCCCGATGGCGCGGTTTTGCGGCGGGTAGCGGTGGTGCCGGGCCAGGTCCGACAGCAGCGACCGGTGCAGTTCCGTCTTCACCGGCAGCGACTGCAGCTGCCGCCAGACCCGCGGCGCCTCCCGCGCCGCGCCGTCGGCGCCCCCCGGCTCAGGACTGACCGGAGGCGGACCTGCGCGCGGTGCGGGCGCGGGGCCCGCCGACGGCGCGACGGCCACCGCCTCCTCGCCACCGGCCAGCAGCTGCCAGCCGCCGAGTCCCAGCAGCAGGGCGCCGCCGGGCAGCAGCAGCCGGCGCCAGTGTCGTCGCCGCGCAATTGCGGACATCCGCTTACCCCGCCGCAACCATCACTGGGTGCAGGCGGCGATGCGCCCGGCCGAGTTTTTACCCGCACCACAGCCGAGGCCGTCGGGGATACCCGTATAGTCCGGCGCCAACAGGCCGCCGTTGCGCTGCGCATCGTGGTCCGTGTACAGGCTGGCCAGGTTGTAGGAGCGCGCCGTGCCCTTGTGGCCGTTGTCGCAGCTGAATATCGGGCTGCCGTAGGCGACCCCCAGGAAGGTTTTGTACTCGTGCAGGTCGGCGTAGAGATTGCGCTTGGCGGAACCGGCGCAATTCATCTGCGAGGCCAGATTGATATAGCCGTCGTCCTCGCCGTTCAGCATCGCCGAGGAGGCCCCCTCGAGGCCAGGGAAGGCCGCATAGCCACCGATGGTGTAGACAGGCGCGGCGAGATTGGTGCCGACATAGTTGCGCACCGCGTAGACGTCGTTGGTCTGCAGATAGCGTACACCGGCACAGGTCTTGCCGAGGAAAGCGTCGTTGATGGCGCTGTCGAGCCAGTTGCCGTTGCAGACACGGTCGGCCCCTTCGGTGCCGGTAATGGCGCCGCCGGTGGTGATGATCGCGGCGACACCGCCGATGGCCGCCTCGAAATCCACGTAGACCGCGTTGCCCTCGTCCAGGCCGGCGACATTGACTGTCTCGGTCACCGTCTCACAGCGCTTCCCGCCCCACCAGGATGAGGTGCACTCCTCGCGGGTGCGGGTTTGCGTATTGCTGTCGAGCTGTGTGTAGGCGCGGTTGTAATAGGGGGAGCCGGGCACCGCGTTGCCGGCGATATACAGCATCTGCGTGGCCCCCTGGCTGTGGGCCACCACCCAGAAGGTATCGTCCGCAGCGCACTGGTCGGCGTGCTGGAAACCGTCGCCGGCGCCGCTGCGGATGGCAGCTATCTGGCGGGCGATCTCGCCGGCGGTGCGGTCGTGCCAGTAGGGCAGCCCGCTCTCATCGGTAGAGTCGTACCCCACTACGCCGTAGTGGCCGCCGTTGACGCGCAGCTGGGCGATGAAGTCGCTCCCCCGATACTCCTCGAAATAGGCGTCGCTCCAGTAGTCCAGCGCCGGCTGGCGCAGCCGGCCCTGGCTGTCGAAGCGCTGTTTGATATGCCCCTCGACCCCGTGGCCGTGGACCAGGATATAGCAGTTTTCCGCCAGTGCGGTGGCGTGGGTAAACAGACCCGCCAGCGCCAGCAGCAGGCTGACGCCCAGGCGATTGAAGAGTGTCATGGCTTTGTCCTTTTTATTTTTGCCCGGACAGCAAACTCGAGGCGCTCGTCTTTATTGTTATAAGACCTTGTTGTGCGATGGTTTTGCGCCGCGGCCCGTCACCCGCGGCTGGGCAAAATTTGCCCCAGGCGCACCGCGGCGCCTAGGACCTATGGCGCCAAAGGGGGCGCCGAGGCGACAGGCTGTCAGACCGGGCAGTCGGCAAAAGCAAAATGGCTTCCGCCGCCGTGGGGCCTTTGCTATGGTGATTATTTCGCCACCTGGATGGCACAAGAGCCATGCGAGAGAATAATAAGTCGACCGGTGCAGCCGGCATCCCGAAGATCTTTGCGCCCTTTTTCGTCGAGACGGCGGCCAGGCTCGGTATCTGCAGCGATGCGCTGATCCGGCGCCTGCCGTTCGAGTTCAGCTGGTGCCCGGGCGAGGACGAGCGCCTCGACTACCGGGAGTTCAACGCCCTGATCGAAGCGCTGCTGGCGCTCTCCCCGATCCCGTCACCGGGGCTAGGCTTCAGCCGCTTTCCGATGATCCAGCGGGTCGAGGAAACGATTATCGAGGCGCAGCCGCTGCTCGGCCGTCCGCGGGATCTGCTGCGCCCGGCGGAACTGATGCTGTCGCAGACCCTGGCGCCGCTACTGCGCCTGCAGACCCGCCCCGAGGCCGGCGACGAGGTGCTCAGCTTCGACTGGCGCCGGGCCCTGTACAGCGCGCCGGTCAATGCCTTTGTGGCGGAGATGCTGACCTCCCGCTGCGCCGAGCTGCTGCGCACCCTGACCCCGTCGCGGGCCGAGATCCGCGCCCTGCGCCTGCGCCAGCCGGCGCCGGCAGACGACGCCATCCACCGGCGCATCTTCCAGTGCCCGCTGCACTTCGCCAGCGCCGAGGACGCCATAGTCCTGGGCCCGCAGACCCTGGACGCGCCCATTCCCGCCTACCACCGCCTGCTGCGCGGCCAGAGCCGCAACACCCTGAAGGCGGTGCTGCACAGCACTCTGTCCGATTGCAACCTGGCCGCCAGCCTGCGCCAGTGGCTGGAGCGGCGCCTGCTGCGGGAGGAGGTCACCATCGCCCGCGCCGCGGCCGAGTTCGGCCTCAGCGAGCGCACGATGCAACGGCGCCTGCGCGAGCAGGGAGTCACCTTCCAGCAGATCAAGGACGGCGCCACCCTGGCGCTGACCAAGCGACTGCTCCTCTCGACCAGCGACTCGGTGGAGAGCATCGCCACCCGCCTGCACTACGCCGAGCGCTCGGTATTCGCGAAGTTTTTCAAGAAGCACGAGGGCATCAGCCCCAGTGAATACCGGCGCAGTAATGCGGGGGCGGAAGCCAACATCTAACTGCTGTAGTCCCGCCCCAGGTACAGGTACATCGCCGGCACCACGAACAGTGTAAACAGTGTGCCTATGGTCATGCCGGAGGCCACCACCAGCCCCATTGCGAAGCGCGCACCGCCGCCGGGCCCGGCGGCGATCAGCAGCGGCACCATCGCCAGCACCAGCGAGGCGGTGGTCATCAGCACCGGGCGCAGGCGGATGGCCGCGGCCTCTTCGATGGCGGTGCGCTTGTCCCGGCCCTGCTGCTGCAGCTTGTTGGCGAACTCCACGATCAAGATGCCGTGCTTGGAGATAACCCCGATCAGCGTCACCAGGCCCACCTGGGTGTAGATATTCAGCGTGGTAAAACCAAGGCTGACAAAAATCATCGCGCCGCACACGCTCATCGGCACCGTCACCAGCATGATCAGCGGATCGCGCCAGGATTCGAACTGCGCCGCCAGCACCAGGTAGATCACAATCAGCGCGAAGAAGAAGGTGACCACCAGCTCCGAGCCCTCGGACTTGTACTGGCGCGACTGGCCCGCGTAGTCGACCGAGTAGCCCTGCGGCAGTATTTCCGCGGCGGCCCGCTCCAACACGCCGAGCGCCTCCCCCAGTGTCACCCCCGGTCGCGGCACGCCGGAGATGGTCACCGCGTTGAGCTGTTGGAAACGCCTCAGCTGCTGGGGTTCCACCGTCTCGCGCAGATTGACCAATGTGGATATCGGCACCATCTCGCCGCCGCCGGCGCGGATGTAGTACTGCTTCAGTTGGTCGGCCACCAGGCGCTCGACCCGCACCACCTGCGGAATCACCTTGTAGCTGCGGTTGTCGAGAGAAAAGCGGTTGGTGAAAGCGCCGGACAGCATCGCGCCCAGTTCGCGGCTGATGTCCTGCATGCTCACCCCGATGGACGCCGCCTTGTCGCGGTCTATCTCGACCACGACCTTGGGCTTGTCAATCTTCAGGTCGGAGTCGACGAAAATAAATTTCCGGCTTTCGAAGGCCCGCGCCATTATCTCGTCGGCGATACCGGCGAGGCTCTGCATCGGTTCGGTGGCGCCGATCACGAATTCCACCGGCAGGCGCCCGCCGGCGGTCGGCAGGCTCGGCGGCACCACCACCGCGACCTTGAGCCCGGCGATCTGCGCCACCTCCTCGCTGATGATCGCCTGCATCTGTGCCGTATCTCTGTCGCGCTCGTTCCAGGAGTCGAGCACGAAGCCGGCGACGGCGCTGTTGGTGGCGTTGCCGGCACCGCCGACGCCGTTGAGCAGGAAAATATTTTCCACCTCCGTGTGGCGCTCGGCGATATCGTTCAGCTGCCCCGTGTACTGCTCCAGGTAGTCCAGCGTCGCATAGGCATCGGCGGAGGAGATGGTCAGGATAAACCCGCGGTCCTCCGCCGGCTCCAGTTCACTCGGTGAGGTCACGAACAGAAAGTAACAGCTGGCCAGCACTATGGCGCCGAAAACAAGGATCACCAGGCGGTCTTCGAGGGCGCCGTGCAGCCTGCGCCGGTAACTCTGCTGCAGCCGCTCGAACTGCCGCTCGAGCCAGTTTTCCAGCCGCGTGCCGCCGCCGTCGTGGGCGCGCAATATCTTCGACGCCATCATCGGCGACAGGGTCAGCGCGACCACGCCGGACAGCAGCACGGCACCGGCGAGGGAGAAGGCGAACTCCACGAACAGGGTGCCGGTCAGGCCGCCGAGAAAACCGATCGGCAGGTACACCGCGATCAGCGTCGTGGTCATCGCCACCACCGGCCAGGCCAGTTCGCGCGCGCCGACAATGGCGGCCTCCTTCGGCGCCATGCCGTCTTCGATATGGCGGTGGACGTTTTCCAGCACGATGATCGCGTCGTCCACCACTATGCCGATGGCCAGCACCATACTGAGCAGTGTCAGCAGGTTGATGGAAAAGCCCATCAGCAACATCAGGAACAGGGCCCCGACCAGCGACAGCGGCACGGCGATGGCCGGAATCAGCACACTGCGCAGTGAGCCGAGGAACAGGTAGATCACCAGTATCACGATCAGAACCGCCTCGACGATGGTCTTCACCACCTCCTCGATGGAGTCCTGGATATACTCGGTGCTGTCGTAGGGAATTTCGCCGAGCATGCCCCGGGGCAGCTGCGGGAAGACCTCCCCCTCGAGCTTTTCCCGCACCGCCCGGATCACGTCCAGGGAGTTGGCGTCGGGCGCCACCTCGATCGCGATAAAAGTGGCCGAGCGGCCGTTGAAGGTCACCGAGGTCGCGTAGGACTCCGAACCCAGTTCCACCTCCGCCACATCGCCGAGGCGCACCAGGCGGTCGCCGTCGGCGCGCACCACCAGATCGCGGAACGCCTCGGGCGCGGCGATATCGGTATCGGCGCGTATCTCCATCGCCACCCGCGTGCCCTTGGTGGCACCCACGGCGGACAGCACATTGTTGCGCCGCAGCGCGTCGCTGACATCGGCCGGGGTCACCTCCTGCGCGGCCATCGCCTCCGGCTTCAACCACACGCGCATCGCGAAGGTGCGGTTGCCGAGCAGGCGCGCGCGCTGCACGCCGGGAATGGTGGACAGCTTCGGCTGCACCACCCGGGTCAGGTAGTCGGTAATCTGGTTGTTATCGAGAATGTTCGACGAGAAGGACAGATACATGGCCGCCGTGGTCTGTCCGACGGACATATCGACACTGGAATCCTCAGACTCCTCCGGCAACTCGCTGCGCAGCCGGTTGACCTTGGCCACCACCTGGGTGAGCACTTCGTTGGGGTCGTAGTCGAAGCGCACATAGGCCTGTATCGTGGATACCCCCTGCACGCTGGTGGACACCATATAATCGATGCCGTCGGCGGTGGCGATTTCCTGCTCCAGGGGCGTGGTGATAAACCCCTGCACCAGGTCCGAGTCGGCGCCCACATAAACGGTGGTGACGGTGATGACCGCGTTTTCCAGCTCCGGGTACTGGCGCACGTTCAGCTCGCTGGCGGCGCGCAGCCCGAGCAGAAAGATAAACAGGCTGACCACTGTGGCCAGTACCGGCTTGCGAATAAAAATCTCGGTGAAATTCACAGCCGGCCCCCGCTAGCTGTTGTCCGGCTGCGGATCCGCGTTTGCGGGCGGCTTGTTTTCATTGTTGATGATCACGGCGCCCTCATTGCGCAGTTTGAGCAGGCCGCTGCTCGCCACCAGTTCGCCGGCGCGCAGGCCCTGGACAATTTCCACCAGATCGCCGCGCTCCTCGCCGGTTTTGACGAAACGCTTGCTGGCGATATAGCCGTCGCCGCGCTCACTTTTCTGCAGCACGAACACCGCGTTGCCGAAGGGCGCGAACACCAGGGCCGTGCGCGGTATGACGAGCACGCGGCGGTGCGCATCGATTTGCAGCGCCACTTGGGCGTACATGCCCGGGCGCAACTGCCCCCTGCCATTCTTCAGGGTGCCCTGCACCAGGAAGTTGCGGCTGCGACTGTCCACCCGCGGATCTATCGCGGTGACGCGCCCGGCGTATTCCTTTTCCGGGAAGGCATCGGTCACCAGGACCAGCGGCAGATCCAGCGCGACCATTGAGAGATGCCGCTCCGGCAGGGAAAAATCCACGTAGATGGGGTCCAGCTGCTGCAGCGACACCACCGCCTCTCCGGGACTCACGTTCTGCCCCAGGTCGATGCGGCGAATACCCAGCACGCCGTCGAAGGGCGCGCTGATGCGGCGCCTGTCCACGGTGGCGCGCTGCACCTGCAGATTGGCCAACACCTGCTCCAGCGCACTGCGGGTATTGTCCAGGTCCGCCTCGGTGGTCACTCCCCTGGCGTGCAGCGCCTTGATGCGCTCGTGGTTGCGCCGCGCGAGCCGCAGCTCCGCCTCGAGCACCTTCAGCTGCGCCTTCTCGGGTTCCGCGGCAATCTCCACCAACAGCTCACCCTTTTTGACCGCCTGCCCGGATTTGAAATGGATGGCGCTGACAACCCCCTGGGCTTCGGTCGTGACCTCGACACCATTGACCGCACGCAGCGTGCCCACCGCGGACAGTCTCTCCTGCCAGGTCTGCATCTCGGCGGTGGCCGAGGTCACCGTCGTCGCGGGCAGCGGCATGGTGTCGAAGGCCCGGTTCATCATCCGGTTGCCGAACCACTTGAAAGCGAAAATGCCGCCGAACAGCAGCAGACAGCCGGCGAGCATCAACAGCATGCGTCTATTCAGAATTCTGCCCCGACCCGTCATTCCGATGACTAATCACCGCGGTCCGCCTTTTTGCAGGCGTGCGCCGCCGTGTCCCTTTGCCGAACAACAAGTTTCAGTGTATGAACAAATGGCTATTCGCGCCTGCAGACTGCCACGCGATTGCACTCGGGCCGGCGCGTTTTTTTATCGGAAAGGCTTTGAGGAGGAGACGGTGGGAGCGGCCCATGGCCGCTCCCACCGGGACGAGTTGTTGGGAAACTCAGCGGAACACCGCCTTGTCGCCCTCCAGTTCGGCGTGAATCGTATCGCCGGGAGAGAATTTGCCCGCCAGCACATCCTGCGCCAGCGGATTTTCCAGCCACATCTGTATCGCGCGCTTCAGCGGGCGCGCGCCGTATACCGGATCGAAGCCGACTTCCGCCAGCTTGTCCAGCAGCGGCTCCGCCACCTCCAGCTGCAGGTCGCGCTCGCGCAGGCGGCGGCGCAGGTGGTCGAGCTGGATCTCGGCGATTTTGCGCACCTCCGCCTTGTTCAGTGAGTGGAACACCACCACCTCGTCGATGCGGTTGATAAATTCCGGGCGGAAGTGATCGCCGACCACCTCCATCACCGCCTTTTTCATCTGGCGGTAGTTGATTTCGCTGTCCAGGTCGTCGCTGTCGCGGGTGCTGGCGTATTTCTGGATCAGGTCCGAGCCCAGGTTCGAGGTCATCACCACAACGGTGTTGCGGAAATCGACGGTGCGCCCCTGGCCGTCGGTCAGGCGGCCGTCGTCCAGGACCTGCAACAGAATGTTGAACACATCCGGGTGCGCCTTTTCCACCTCATCCAGCAGCACCACCGAGTAGGGCTTGCGGCGCACCGCCTCGGTCAGATAGCCGCCCTCCTCGTAGCCGACATAGCCGGGCGGTGCGCCTATCAGGCGCGCGACCGAGTGTTTCTCCATAAATTCGGACATATCGATGCGCACCATCGCGTCCTCGGTGTCGAACAGGAACTGCGCCAGCGCCTTGCACAGCTCCGTCTTGCCGACGCCGGTGGGGCCGAGGAACAGGAAGGAGCCGTTGGGGCGGTTGGGATCGGAGAGGCCGGCGCGGGAACGGCGCACCGCATTGGCCACCGCGTCCACCGCCTCGCCCTGCCCGATCACGCGCTGGTGCAGAGCATCCTCCATACGCAGCAGTTTTTCCCGCTCGCCCTCGAGCATTTTCGAAACCGGTATGCCAGTCCAGCGGGACACCACCTCCGCCACCTCCTCGTCGGTGACACGGTTGCGCAGCAGGCGCGGCTCCTCGCCGGGCTCGGCGCTGGCGGCGGACTTGAGCTGTCCTTCCAGCTGCGGAATCAGGCCGTACTGCAGTTCCGACATCCGCTCCAGGTCGCCGGCGCGGCGCGCGGCCTCCATATCCAGCTTGGCCTGCTCCAGCTTGTTCTTGATGTCGTGGCTGCCGGCCAGCTGCGCCTTCTCCGCCTTCCACACTTCCTCCAGATCGGAGTACTCTTTTTCCAGCTTGTGGATTTCCTCCTCGAGCTTGGCCAGGCGCTTTTGCGCCGCCTCGTCGTCCTTGTCTTTCTTGACCGCCTCGCGCTCTATTTTCAGCTGGATCAGACGCCGGTCGAGCCTGTCCATCTCCTCCGGCTTGGAGTCGATTTCCATGCGGATGCGGCTGGCGGCCTCGTCGATCAGATCGATGGCCTTATCCGGCAGCTGGCGGTCGGTGATATAGCGCTGCGACAGTTTGGTCGCGGCGATAATTGCCGAGTCGGTGATATCGACGCCGTGGTGCACCTCGTAGCGCTCCTTCAGGCCGCGCAGTATCGCGATGGTGTCCTCTTCGGTGGGCTCGTCGATCAACACCTTCTGGAAGCGACGCTCCAGTGCGGCGTCCTTCTCGATATATTTGCGGTATTCGTCCAGCGTGGTGGCGCCGACACAGTGCAGCTCACCGCGCGCCAGGGCCGGCTTGAGCATATTGCCGGCGTCCATCGCACCCTCGGCCTTGCCGGCGCCGACCATGGTGTGCAGCTCGTCGATAAACAGGATGATGCGCCCCTCCTGTTTCGACAGCTCGCTCAATACCGCTTTCAGGCGCTCCTCGAATTCGCCGCGGAATTTGGCCCCGGCCAGCAGCGCGCCCAGGTCCAGTGACAGCAGGCGCTTGTCTTTCAGCCCCTCCGGCACCTCACCGTTGACGATGCGCTGTGCCAATCCCTCGACGATGGCGGTCTTGCCCACGCCGGGTTCGCCGATCAGCACCGGATTGTTCTTGGTGCGCCGCTGCAAGACCTGGATCGTGCGCCGGATTTCGTCGTCGCGGCCGATCACCGGGTCCAGCTTGCCGGCCATGGCGCGCTCGGTCAGATCGAGGGTGTACTTGTCCAGCGCCTGGCGCGCATCCTCCGCCGAGGGGTCGTCCACCTTCTCACCGCCACGCACTTTTTCGATGGCCGCCTGCAGCTGTTTCAGGTCGCCGTTGGCGTTTAGGATTTTGGAAACCTCACCGGCGGCGGGGTCGAAGGCGGCCAGCAGTACGGTTTCGCTGGCGATAAAGCTATCGCCGTTTTGCTGCGCTTTCTTGTCCGCCAGATTGAACAGCCGCGCCAGCTCCTGCGACATGCCGACGTCGCCGGTGGGCGCGCTGATGGTGGGCAGTTCGTCCAGCCTTTTGGCCAGGTCGTTGCGCAGGCCGTTGAGATTGAAACCCGCCTGGGAGAGAAACGCCGGTACACTGCCGTTGTTCTGGTTCAGCAGCGCGAGCAGCAGGTGCTCGGGGTAGATCTGGTTGTGGTCGCGCCCAACCGCCAGGGATTGCGCATCGGCAATAGCCGCCTGCAGCGGGTTTGTCATTCTGTCTATTCGCATGGACGGAGCCTCTCCTCCTCGGAAAACCAGTGGCAGAAATGGCGCCGATTTAGCGCCACTCATTCAGTGTAGTGTTGGGAGATACAATAGGGGCGGGAGAGGGGTTTTCAATGATCCGGATCAACCGTGGGCTGTTTCGCGCCGCAGATTATTGCTGCAGCCAGATCAGCGACGCCATGCGGCCGGTGGTTTTGTCGCGGCGGTAGGAATAAAAATGCTCCGCTTCGGAAAGGGTGCAGCGGTCGCCGCCGAATATTGCATTGACGCCCAACTGGCGCAGCTCCGCGCGCGCCAGCCCATAGATGTCGGCGAGAAAGTGCAGCGGCTTTTCCGTGTGCGGGCGGAAACACTGGGCGATCTCCTCCGCGTGCGCACCGCTCTGTGCATTGTCAAAAAAGGCTTCCAGCACATCGACCCCGGTCTCGAAAGCCCGCGGACCTATGGCCGGGCCCAGCCACACCAGCAGCTCCCCGGGATCGCAGCCGAGTGCCGCGACGCTCGCGCGCAGAATGCCGCCGGCCAGACCGCGCCAGCCGGCGTGGGCCGCCGCCACGCGGGTGCCGGCCCTGTCGCAGAAGAGCACCGGCAGGCAGTCCGCGGTGAGCACGGCGCAGACGGCACCGGGGGCGGTGGCGAAACTGGCGTCGGCGGTGCGCACCATTGCGTCGGCACGCGCCTCGACGATTCTGTCGCTGTGAATCTGCTCCAGCCACTGGGGCTCCGCGGGCAGCCGCAGCTCCTCGCGCAGCTGGCGCCGGTTGGCCGCGACCGCCTGCGGGTCGTCGCCGACGTGGGCGCCGAGATTGAACGTGGCATAGGGACCTTCGCTGCGGCCGCCGCTGCGCAGGCTGGTGGCGGCGTGCACATTGGCGGGGGCCGGCCAGTCTGGGAACAGGTAGTGTTCGCTGGACATCTATCTATTTACCTTAACCAGGTTTCGTAGGGGCAAACCTCGTGTTCGCCCTTGTTCTGGGAGGCACCTTAAGTTTGGAGCTCCGTAGCCGGCTCAGTGGCGGCCCTGCTACCGGTGGCAGTTTTCGGGACACGCCGTGAATACATCCCTGTAGGCTTGTCGGCCGGGTCCCTCCGGCCGACAGTCCCGAAAACTGCCACCGGTATCAGGGCCTTCACATCGGCGTTTGCGGCACCTTCGGCCCTGGCTACGCACGCGCATCCACACGTAGCAGTTCGAGCAGCCGCAGCATATCCGCGGGCATGGGCGCGCGCCAGTGCATCCGCTCGCCGCTGGCCGGGTGCTCCAGCGCCAGTTCGGCCGCGTGCAGTGCCTGGCGCGGGAACTGCTGTAGCGCCTCGACCAACTGCGCAGCCGCTTCCGGCGGCAGCCTGGTGCGGCCGCCGTACAGCGGGTCGCCCACCAGCGGGTGGCGGATATGGGCCATATGCACGCGGATCTGGTGGGTGCGCCCGGTCTCCAGCTTGCAGCGCAGCAGTGTGTGGGCGCGGAAACGCTCGCAGACCCGGTAGTGCGTGATCGCTTCCTTACCCCCAAAGTCCAGCACCGCCATCTTCAGGCGGTTCTGGCGGTGGCGCCCGATAGGCGCGTCGACGGTGCCGCCGGCGGTGATCCGGCCCTGGGCCAGGGCGTCGTACTGGCGGCTGACGCTGCGCGCTTTCAGCTGCTGTACCAGATTCGTCTGCGCCGGCAGCGTCTTGGCCACCACCATCAGGCCGCTGGTGTCCTTGTCCAGCCGGTGCACTATGCCGGCGCGGGGAATCTTCTCGAGCGCCGGGCAGTGGTGCAGCAGGCCGTTCAGCAGTGTGCCGTCCGGGTTGCCGGCGGCCGGGTGCACCACCAGCCCGGCCGGCTTGTCGATGACCAGCAGGCTGTCGTCCTCGTAGACGATGGCCAGGTCCAGGGCCTGGGGGCGCCACTCCCCCTGGGGCTCCAGCTCCGCGCGCAGGCGCAGCTGTTCACCGCCGAACAGCTTGTCCTTCGGCCTGGCCGGGTTGCCGTCGACGGTCAATTGGCCGCCTTTTATCCAGGATTGCAGGCGCGCGCGGGAATAATCGGGAATTAATTCCGCCGCGGCCTGGTCCAATCTGTGACCGGCCAGCTGGGCCGGGACCTGGATATCGATCTCGAGATGGTCACTCATTAATCAATTTCAAATGCTTTGGGCAGCCCCGCGACTGTGGTTAAATGTCCGGCCCGCCCGGTACCTACAATGGCGGCCAGTTTAAACAGGCAGAGAGCAATAAGGTAGAGAGTAATAATGATAGAGCGAGGGACTATGCAGGCCTGGAAAGCGCTGTGGTTGGCCTTACTGTCCACGATTCTGGTCGCCTGCGCCAGCACCGACGAATCCGAGGAGGGGCTGCCCTCCGGCAGCCGCACCGAGCAGGCCTTCTACGAGGCGGCCCAGCGCCAGCTCAGATCCGGCCAGTGGGACCTGGCGATCAAGAACCTGCGCGCGCTGGAAGACAACTTCCCGTTCGGCAGCTATGCGGAGCAGGCGCAGCTGGAGCTGATCTACGCCTATTACCGCAACTATGAAAACGACGCGGCCATCGCCTCGGCGGACCGCTTTATCCGCCTGCACCCGCAGCACCGCAATGTGGACTACGCCTACTATATGAAGGGCCTGGCGTCCTTCACCGAGGGCAGCGGCCTGTTCGAGCGCTTCCTGCCCACCGATATGACCAGCCGCGACCCGGGCTCCGCGCGCGAATCCTTCGCCTACTTCGCCCAGCTGATGGCCCGCTACCCGGAGAGCCGCTATGCGCCGGACGCGCAGAAGCGCATGATCCACCTGCGCAACCTGCTGGCCCGCTACGAGATCCATGTGGCCAACTACTACTTCAAGCGCGGTGCCTACCTGGCCGCCGCCAACCGCGGCCGCTACGTGGTGGAGAACTTCCAGCAGACACCGGCGGTACCGGATGCGCTGGCGGCCATGGTGCAGGGCTACCACCTGATGAACATGCCGGAGCTGGAGGCCAACGCACTGGCGGTGCTGCGCACCAACTACCCGAATCACCCCGCCTTCCGCAACGACGGCAGCTTCAATTACAACTACTACAAGGGCGCCAGCGGCCGCAGCTTCATCCATCGCATCACCCTGGGCCTGTTCGAGAAGTCCGATCCGCGCGGCTTCGACAGCCGCGAGCTGTACAACGCCGAGTACCGCCGCGACGAGACGCCGCTGCCGCCGGAACTGATGTAAGCGGCAATGGATCCAAGCAAAAACGGCGCCTCGAGGCGCCGTTTTTGCTTGACTTGCCGCAGCGGGTCTATTCCCCGGCCTTCCAGCCATTGGTGATCGGATAGCGCCGGTCGCGGCCGAAGCCGCGCTCGGAGATGCGCACCCCCACCGCCGCCTGGCGGCGCTTGTACTCGTTGCGGTCCACCAGGCGCACCACCCGCTCCACCGTCTCCCGCTCGAAGCCGCGGGCGATAATCTCCTCGGCGCTGCAGTCGCGATCGACATAGAAGTGCAGTATCTGATCGAGGATTTCGTAGGGGGGCAGACTGTCGGAATCCACCTGACCCGGCGCCAGCTCGGCGCTGGGCGGACGGGTGATCACCGTCTCCGGGATCACCTCGGAAATGCTGTTGCGGTAGCGGGCCAGCTCGAACACCAGCACCTTGGGCACGTCCTTGAGCGCGTTGTAGCCCCCCACCATATCGCCGTAGAGGGTCGCATAGCCCACCGCCAGCTCGCTCTTGTTGCCGGTGGTCAGCACCATGGCGCCCTTCTTGTTGGAAATGGCCATCAGCAGCACGCCGCGGGCGCGGGCCTGCAGGTTCTCCTCGGTGGTGTCCCGCTCGCTGCCGGCAAACTCCTCGGCCAGCGCGCCCATAAAGGCGTCGAAGATCGGTTCAATGCTGATCACACGGTAGTGGATACCGAGGCGCCTGGCCTGATCGGCGGCGTCGTTCTTGCTCAGATCGGACGTATAGCGGAAGGGCATCATCACCGCTTCCACCCGCTCGGCGCCCAGGGCATCCACAGCGATGGCCAGGGTCAGAGCCGAGTCGATGCCGCCGGACAGGCCGAGCACCACGCCGTTGAAGCCGTTCTTGTTGACATAGTCGCGCACGCCCAGCACCAGCGCCTGGTAGACGGACGCCAGATCTTCCAGCGCCGGCGTGATATCGCCGGACTTCAGCGTCACCCTGCCGTTCTTCTGCGACACGGTGACCGGCAGCAGCTTCTCGACGAACTCCGGCGCGCGCGCACACAGCTTGCCCTGGGCATCCACGGCGAAGGAGCCGCCGTCGAACACCAGTTCGTCCTGGCCGCCGTACCAGTTCACATAGACGATCGGCATGTCGCCGGCGCGGGCCTGGCTGGCCAGCAGCTCCAGGCGCTGCTGCGCCTTGCCGCGGTGGAAGGGCGAGGCGTTGATATTCAGCATCAGCCTGGCGCCGGCGGCGGCCGCCTGGGCCACCGGCTCCGGGTGCCAGATATCCTCGCAGATGGTGATGGCGGTCGGTATGCCCTTGATATCCACCACGCAGGGCTGGTCGCCGGGCACGAAATAGCGCATCTCGTCGAAGACCTGGTAGTTGGGCAGCTTCTGCTTGGCGTACTCGGCCACCAGTTTGCCGTCGACGATCAGGCCCGCCATATTGAACACCTTGCCGGCCACCACCCGCGGGTAGCCGATCAGTACCGCACAGGGTAGCTCCGCCGCCAGCAGCTGCGCCAGCGCCGCATCCACGCGCCGCTGCATACTCGGGCGCAGCAGCAGATCCTCCGGCGGATAGCCGCTCAGGGTCAGCTCCGGAAACAGCACCAGCTCGGCCCCCAGCTCGCGGTGCGCCTTGCGGGCCACCTCGACCACCTGGGCGGTGTTGCCGGGAATGTCCCCCACCAGGGAATTGATTTGTGCCAGCACTAGCTGCAAAGTAGACATCTCTATACCTCGGGACAGACAGACGGCTATTGTACCGTGACCCGGGAGACAACAGCAGAAGTACAGCGAACAATCCCGGAATCCATACCTTGAGCAGCGCAGCGCCCACCACCGGCGGAAGCCACCTGCAGCACCACGAACTGCTGCGGGTCTATGCCTTTTACCGGGTCGCCATCGCGCTGGTGCTGCTGGGGATTTTCACTTCCGATATCGGCCGCGGTGCCGTGGGCAACAGTGCGCCGGCGCTCTACCTGAATACCGTCATCGCCTACGCGGCGCTCAATTTCGGCTGGCTGCTGCACCTGCGCCACAGCGCCTACCACACCAGCCCCGGACAGGTGGGGCTGATTCTCGGCTGCGACATCCTCGCCTTTCTGGTGCTTATCCAGGCCAGCGGCGGCCTCAATTCCGGGCTCGGCTACCTGCTCCTGATCAACTGCTCGGTGGGCTCGATGCTGCTCGACCGCCGCATGGGTGCCTTCTTCGCCGCCATCGCCAGCATCGGCGTCATCGGTCTGCAGCTGTACAACCTGCTGGCCGGCCGCGCCGGCACCCAGGATATCGTCGCCGCCGGCGGCCTGGGCATACTGCTGTTCACCACCGTCAGCGCCCTGCAGTACCTGTCCGCGCGCATCCGCAGCGCCACACTGCGCGCGGACCAGCAGAGCCGCCACGCGGCGCACCTGCAGCGGCTGGCACAGCAGATTATCGAGCGCATGCGCACCGGCGTGCTGGTGATGGACGCGGCCAACAAGCCCGAGCTGATCAACCGCGCCGCGCGCCAGCTGCTGGGTGAACAGCTGCAGCCGGACGGCCCACGCCAGGGAGAGCTGCGCCGTATAGTGCGCGAGTGGCGCCGCGACGACACGCGCCACAGCGCCCTGGTGCAGGCGGACAACGGCAGCGAGCTGCGCCTCAGCTTTGCCAACCTGCGCCGCGAGCACGGCGACAGCACGCTGGTGTTCGTGGAGGACAACAGCAAACTCACCCAGGCCGCGCAGAAACTCAAACTCGCCTCCCTCGGGCACCTGACCGGCTCCATCGCCCACGAGGTGCGCAACCCGCTCGGTGCCATCAGCCACGCGGCGCAGCTGCTGTCGGAATCCCCGAACCTCAGCGACGAGGACCGGCACCTGACCGAGATCATCTGCCGCCACAGCCGGCGGGTCAACGAGATCGTCGAGAACGTGATGCAGCTGTCGCGCCGCCGCGCGGCGGCGCCACAGCTGCTCGATCTGGGCGATTGGCTGGAACTGTTTCTGCAGGACTTCCGCGCCGGAGCCCCGAACGATGCCTGCATCCAACTGGAGCTGCCGGAACAGCCTGTCAGTGCCCGCTTCGATCCGCAGCAGCTGGCTCAGGTGGTCACCAACCTGTGCAACAACGCCCTGCACCACTCCCATATCGCCACCGGCCGGCGCGAAGTGGAAATCGCCGTCTACCTCCACCGGGAGCACGACTGCGCCGTGCTGGACGTGATCGACAGTGGCCGCGGCGTTCCGCCGGAACACCGCGACAAGGTGTTCGAACCCTTCTTCACTACCGGCCAGGGCGGCAGCGGCTTGGGGCTGTATATCGCGCGCGAACTCTGCGAGGCCATCCAGGCCAATCTCTACCACTGCCGCGACGCGCGCAACAGAAGTTGCTTCCGGATAGAATTCGCCCACGCCAACCGGATTTTCTGAGCATACAGGGAAACATTTTCCCTGAAAGGCCGGTGTAAATCCGCCGGCAAACTCTGCGATAATCCGCCACTTGGCAAATACAAGAACCAACAATAAAAGACCGAAAACAGATGCAACCACTGGCCCTGGTCGTCGACGACGAACCGGATATCTGCGAACTCTTGACCCTGACCCTGCGGCGAATGAACGTCCAGTGTCACACCGCCAGTAACCTGCGGGATGCGCGCCGGCTGCTGGCCGAAAAGCGCTACGACTTCTGCCTCACCGACATGCGCCTGCCCGACGGCGACGGACTGCAGCTTGTGGAACATATCCAGCAACAGCGGCAGGGGGAACTGCCGGTGGCGGTCATCACCGCCCACGGCAATATGGATACAGCTATCAACGCTCTGAAGCTGGGGGCCTTCGACTTTGTCAGTAAACCCGTAGACCTGGAGAGACTGCGAAGCCTGGTGCAGCTGGCCCTGCGCCTGAACCAGAAACGCGGTGAAGCGCACCCGCAAAGCGCCGAGCAGCTGCTGCTCGGCGAGGCCGATAAGATGCGCGACCTGCGCCGGCAGATCGCCAAGGTCGCGCGCAGCGATGCGCCCGTTTACATCAGCGGCGAATCCGGTTCCGGCAAGGAACTGGCGGCCCGCTCCATCCACGCCCAGGGCGCCCGCGCGGATAAACCCTTCGTGCCGATCAACTGCGGCGCCATCCCCGCGGAGCTGATGGAGAGCGAGTTTTTCGGCCACAAGAAAGGCAGCTTCACCGGCGCCCACAGGGACAAGCCCGGCCTGCTGCAAACCGCCGAGGGCGGCACCCTGTTCCTGGACGAGGTGGCGGACCTGCCGCTGGATATGCAGGTCAAGCTGTTGCGCGCGATCCAGGAGAAATGCGTGCGTCCGGTCGGCGCCAGCCGGGAAGTGCCCATAGACGTGCGCATACTGAGTGCGACCCACAAGGACCTGGCGAGGGAAGTGGCCGAGGGACGCTTCCGCAGCGACCTCTACTACCGCATCAACGTGATCGAAATCGCCGTACCGCCACTGCGCGAGCGCGCCGAGGATATACCGCTGCTGGCGGATGTCATCATGCGCCGCATCGCCGCCAACGCCGGCGTGGCGCCGCCGCAGCTCTCCGCAGAGGCGCTGGACGCGCTGAAGAGCTACCCCTTCCCCGGCAATGTGCGGCAGCTGGAAAACACCCTGGAGCGGGCCTTTACCCTGAGCGACCAGAAGCTGATCCGCGCCGAGGACCTGCTGCTCGACCGGGAAGTCGTGCAAATAGCGCAGGTCGCGCAACCGCCCCCCCAAGCCGTCAGCGAGCCGCCGCCGGCACAGAACTACCCCGGACAATTCGACCCGAGCCAGTACACCTCCCTGGACGAGTTCCTGCAGGCCATCGAGAGGGAAGCCATCGAGAAGGCACTGACCGACACCCGCTGGAACAGGACCGCGGCGGCGCAGAAGCTGGGGATCAGCTTTCGCTCGCTGCGTTACCGGTTGAAGAAGCTGGGGCTGGAAAGCTGAGCAAAAACTGAACGGGCGTACTGTAATGGCCTGTGATTGGCTTTTGCAGCGCAATCCGTATGCTGGAGCAAACTCAGGGAAGAGGAGTTTGCACGGTGAAAAAATATTCGGGATTTACACTGGTCGAACTGATGGTCGCTGTCGCCATTCTGGCTGTCGTAGTCGCAGTTGCGGCGCCACCGATGAGCGACTTCGCCAAGCGCTATCGCAGCGAAGCCAAAGGGCGCGAACTCTTTGAGATACTGATACTGATGCGCGCCAAGGCCTATAGCGAGGGGCGAAATTACTCACTGTGCCCGAGTGGCGACGGCAAGACTTGCGGAAACGACTGGTCGGCTGGCGCATTACTGTTTGCCGATACTAATGGCAATGGCAAGCGCGAAGAAAGCGAGCGAATTGAAAGAGTTCTAACTCTGCCTGCAGGGCGTGCCTCCCTCAGTTGGAACACCCTCAACAAAAAATACCTGAGGTTCCGTCCGAATGGCACCACTCCCTCACAGGCCGGTAACTTCGCCTATTGCCCGGAAAGCGGTGAGGCGGAATACGGTTGGATCATAGTGCTGAATACCATCGGCCGCCCCTACTTCGGAAAAGACAGGGACGGCGACGGTATCGTGGAAGACGGCAGCGGGAAAAACCTGACTTGCGGGGCCGCCAGCTGATCAACTGCAGCTCTTCTTCCAACACAGCTCGTCGGCAGAAAAAGAGTTGCTGTTATTCCTATCCCAGGCGCGAATGCCGCTGGACCGAAGCTCCAGCATTCCGTCACCAGCTTGGCCATTTTTAGGAATCGCCCGCAGGATATAGGAGTCGCCATCGGCGTCTTCGATTCTCAAGTCGTAAGTCTTGTTACCACCGTCGAGTGGTGCCTCATCCGGAAAAATATCCGGAACTTTACCGGTGTGTGAATTCGCGTAGGTGCCATTCTCGGTAAAGTGCTGTTCCATCGCCTGCGCCAGCCCCATCAGTGCCCCCTGGGCATCGGCGCGGTTGGCACTGCGCACATGTTCCCGGTACGAAGGCCAGGCCACTCCAGCGAGAATCGCGACGATCGCGACCACGATCATCAGTTCGATCAACGTAAAGCCATACTGTTTTTTCATCGTTTTCCAACCAGTTTTTCGGGGCGCCCGACACCAATGGCCGTCGGACGCACTTCAATCTCTATCAATTGGGGGTTATCTCTTCCCAGGACAGGCGCCCCTCACGCGCACCGCTGCCAACAAATATTTTCTCACTGGATACGCTGCCATCGGTGGTAGAAGTCACCTGTAAACCGCCACCGATAAAGCCCGACTTGTTCGGTGCCCCATCGTAAATCGGCCGCCCCACCAGGCCCTGGTCACCGAGATCGATAACACCGTCACCATTGCCATCAAACACCCCGAACTTCTCGGGCGCCAAGCCGGTGCGTATATCCACTGACATCAACCAGCCGCGGCCACCCGCCGAGCACACCTGCCCGGTGGGAATTACGGTATTGAAAAAGAGCACGTTGCGCAGCAGATCCGGTCGGGTGATGACCCGCTCGCCGCCATCCGGGCTGACACCCGGCTTGAGCGGGATATACCAGCCGTGTTTCTTGCTCCAGTCCAGCTCATCGCCACCCAGGATTCGACGGGTACGGGTGCTCTTGTCTTTCTGTTCCACCGCCTTTTCGGCGATGGTGCGCACTTCCAGGTCCGTCTTGCTCAGGCCGTAGGTGCCGTTATCCCACACCGCGTAGAAGCCGCCCGCCGCGGTGCTGGCTGTATCCGCGTCAGTCAGGTACTGGCCAGTGCCGAATGTAACCAGCAGGTTGGGATCTGCACCCTCAGAGTGGGCGGTATTCCTGGCTACCAGGGGCGCGCCGGTGATGGGTTCACCCGCGGCGGTAAACAGCGGCTTTGGCTTCGCACTCGTATCCTTGACAACATCCCACTTCCCGGTCGTGCTAACGTCGAAGACCCACATATTCCCTTTCAGGTCTCCGGCGTAGATACGGTCAATGGTGCCATCCAGATCCGCATCGACTATCGCCGGTGTGGAGAGCCCGTTTTTGTCGCTGGCGCTTCCGGCTTTAGTGGACAGATAGATATGATTGTTACCCAGGCCGTCATCGCCATCGAGATATACGATAAAGAGCCCCGCATCTCCGGTTTTACTGTTGTAGCCATTGCCGAATATGGCCACCCATTCGCCGTTGGACATGCGCCCCATCTGAGGACGGCTGAAGGTGTAACCCAGATTTTCGTTGTCCGCGTCGGTGAACTCCCACAACACCAGCTTGGCGGCGTTTGACTCTTTAAACAACGCGGGGTCGGTGACGTCCAGGGCAAAGTAGCCCTTGCCGCCGCCGCCGAGACCGCCTACCAGCACCGACTTCCAAGCGCTGTTGATATACACATCGGTAACGGTGGGCGTTCCGTCCACATAATATTTATGCAGGTAATTCTGCGAGCTCAGCGCGTGCAGGCCATACTCGTCCTCCGTGCTCGTCAGTACGGCCGGCGAATAGGCAATCAGTTCCTTGCCTTTATCGGCGCCGGTTAAGCTGGCGTTAAAGCCGTGCAGGAAGCCATCGTTGGCACCGACGTAAACGACGGGAGTGCGCCCGCTCTTGGCCGACTTAAAAGCTTCATAGCTTTTCGCTTCAGGGAAATTCGCGCTGGACCACTTCGCGTTCGGCTTGCCCACATATACCGGTGTCGAGTTGACTATATCGCCGAGGCGCGTGCTGCGCTGGCGGAACTCGTTTACAGCCGTACCCTCTTTGGTGCGGTCACCACGCAGATAGGCAATCCGATCGGCGGCCCTGTTGTCTGTCTCCGCGATCCCGGATGAGGTATTGATATTCAAATCTTTCTCGGTTTCAGTGTCACTGCCGGAGATATCGAGGCCGCTCTCCGTAAAGGGAACGCCGCCGGTGCCCGGCTTATAGGTCAGCATAACGCGCTGGCTGTGGTCGGAAACACTGTCGAGTATGCTGCTCGCCTTCCATGAAGGGGTAGCAGCGATTTTACCATCGGCATCCAGCTCCAAAGCAGCCAGTTCACCACTCCAGTCGCCGCTGTCGAACTTGGCCGCAAACAGCGCCGAGCCCGCCTCCAGTGAAGTGGAGTTAAACGCGACGGAACCGGAAGTGCCAACGGCCGCGCGCACCTTGTTGATAATGCGGTTGAAGGTCACCTTCAGAGAGGCGGCGTCGTCAGCGGAATAGACACCACCGCCCCCGAGGGCACCGGCATTGACCATCACATCGCTATCCGACAGCCCTTGGTTGGCAAAGCCGATCAGATAGCTGGTGATATTGTGCTTAACGGGCGTACCGTCGGGCTCTTTCAGGTCCGGGCGCAGGTCCAGGTCATAAAGCGCCTTGACCACATCGTCCATTGATTCATCGTCGCCGCTGGTACATCCTTTGGGGCCGGCACAGGAGTGATCGAAGCTTTTCAGGATACTGCTGACACTTGCGTCACTGGTGGGCTGGCCATCGGTCAGCGCCACCATAAAGCTCTTCTGGCAATAGTACTGGATGGCGGCGCCATCAGCCGTATTGTCCGGTTTGGGCACCGCCGGACTCACACCGTCCCAGTCCGGTTCGCTGGCAAAAATAGTATTGCCCGCCACACTTTTGATTGTACCGCTGCTGTCTTCATAGGAGAGCTTCTGGGTTTCGTAACCGCTGATAAAATAGCGCCCCACATCCTCGAAGGTCTCCCCGAGAGGCGTACTCCCATCGGCGCTGATACCGGCGATAACATTCAGAATGTCGCTGCGGTTTTTGTCGTCGATACTGGTAAGCCCCAACAGCGCGCGACCACCCTTACCGCCATTAAACTGCATCAAGCCGATGCGCACATCCTCCAAACCGCCCACCAGCTCAGCTGCGGAAGTCTTCATTACATCAGTCCGGGTAACGGGAACTTTTGAGCGTGCCGCCACACCGTTAGAATTCAAAAACTTTGCCGCCACGTAGGCGCCGGCATCGTTCTTTTCGGAGAAATACCAGTTCAGTAGATGCCCGCTGGCCGATTCATCACGATAATCCCCCCAATCCGGGTCACTACCTGTCTCATAATAGCCGCTGGAAGTTTCGTATGCGTAAAACCATGCCCGATAGTTCTTGCCGTTATCAAAGCAATCGTTCGTGGAATCCCAGATCCGCCACCCCTTGCCATCGTCGTTCAGCCTGAACTCAACACGACCATCGGATTTCCTAACCCGAAACTCTACTGTATAGTAGCCCGTCCTCCAGTTACCCCACCTATTCTGATATCTATATGAACTGGGAAGGGGATTGGCACATGCAATGCTTATATTCTCATCATATTCACTAGGGGGCCAAATTTCCCCCTGCATGGAACCGGAAGAGTCCAGCACAAACATAATATTCGGCTCTGCGGCACCGCGGGTATACAGGGGCACATCGGACAGAGTACCCGGCGCCGCGGAAGCGCAGGTGGCGAGAGTCAATAAAATGGCCGCGCCGAAGGAGCGCAGCGGAAAACGCATTTTAGTTTTGTTGTTCAGTTCCATTATTCGCTCTCTTAGAGTGCCTTGCCGTAGAGGGTCACTACGATACGCTCTGTGCCGCCGATACCCACGCCGCGGGTGACGATTTTAAAAACCTGTATATCCTTAAATTCCTGCTGCGTGTTACCTGCACTCAGGTCCACGTCCGAGGCATTGGCGTCGTCTGAGGCCAGGCCGGCCAGCTCGATATACATGCGCCCCTCCAGATTGGTCTTGCCATCCGGCCCCTTCATGGACACTTTTCTCTTGGTCGAATTGGTATCCGTCCAGGTATCTGCCGCAAACAAATCATCCGGACCGTCGCCCGCGGTGCGCAGCCAGCCGCTCGTACCAAATCCCGAGGTGTCGGTGAGAGCGTCGATAGTGGCCTCCCCCTGACGCGCCATGGACTCGGCCACTTCCAGCGCGATCTTGGCGTCACGAGAGGCAAATGTCATCCGCTCGCTCATCAATACGCCGCGCGCGCCGGACACACCAATCAACGTCAGCACCAACAAAATAATGAGGCTGACCACCAGCACGGCGCCCTGTTGCCGGTTCATCGCTGTCATCACATTCTCCCGCGATTGCGTACTTTTACCGTGGCCACATAGAGCTTTCTCAGACGGCCATCTGTGTAAGTTGTTTCTGTACCATCGAGCCGGGTAATCTTCTGGGTGTCGACGCTCGCATTGCCTTCACTGGCAACCACCAGTTGCAACTTGATTGCCGTCACATCGGCCATCACATCCAGGTCGTTGCTGGCACCCTGCCAGGTATCCACCATCCCGTTGCCGGTGGTGTCTCGGCCGTAGGTCACCTGCATATCCTCTATACCCGGCACCAGCTCCTGGACGATACCGTTTTCGTCGCTCACGAACAGCGAGTTGGTGCCGGCAGGGCCCGCGCTTTGAGCAATGAAGTAGGTGCGCTGATAAGGACGCAGTATCTTGGAGTCCGCACCGTAACTCTGTTGCAGTGCGCTGCTGGCGTTTTTGATCCACTTCGGATCCACCTCTCCGGCAGCGTGGGAGAGGGTTTTTAGACCGCTGCCGCTGACACCGGTTACTGTCACCACATCCCCCACCCGGCAGTTGGATACGAGTACAACCTGGCCTGGCCTAATAGCGCAGTTGCTGCTGACCTGAAGCGCAGTCGCCGGCGTCGGGTCCACAACGCGCCCGGTGCCACCACAGGCATCCACGGTGCCGCCCAGAATCAGGATATCGGTGCCGTCCGCAACATCCATACCGCCGACTTTCTCGGTGGATTTAGCATTGTCTACCCCCTGCACGCCGTCAGCGCCGATGGAATTCAGAAAAGCGTTGGTCGTATCCAGCCGATTTTCAATACTGTCCACGTCTGGTGCGCAACCCCAGTAGTCCGCCGCGCGAATTTCTTTGCTGAGAAGATCGATGGCAAAGCGGCCACTTTCCTGTACGCGGGAAAAGGCCGTCTGCATACGCATGGTGTCGCTGTTGCTCTGAAAAATCTGCAGTACCCCGAGCAGCAACAAAGAACTCAACAGTATGCCGATCATCAGTTCAATCAGCGACAGGCCGCGCTGCCGGGCAAATAACTGCATGGTTAAAACTCCACGATCATTTGAAAAGAGGCATCCTCCAGGCCGCCGCCGGAGCCACCATAGTTCTTCCCGGTATGCTGCTCTTTCCAGTCAATGGTTACCGTAACCTCGCCGCCGGCACGGGCGATGGTAGCGCTGGCCGAAGGCAGGTTGGCGGAGAGCAGCCTATCCCATTCGTAGAGATCGAGATCTGCAATTTCACTGGCGCTACAGGAGGTATCGCACTTTTTCTTCAATGTCTCCGAGCCCTTTACGGTCCCCTCGTAACTGCCCTGCTCCACGCCCGCCGGGTTTGCCCGCATGCGTTCGACGATTTCCTGAGCGGCCAGCGCAGCCATATAGCGGTGATGAGCGCCACTACCATTTTTCAGGCTCATCATCTGGGTCGCGGCGAGCCCAAGCAGGCCCACGGCCAGCACCAGCACCGAAACAAGCACTTCGATCAAGGTGGCTCCGCGTTGCGTTTGCATCGATCTTCTCCTAGCCCTTACAGCTGGTTTCTTTGATCAGGCGCACAGCACCCGAAACGAGCAATTCCAGCTGACGACCGTAATTGCCAGTGCGGTCGTCACACATGCCCAGAGTCAGAGTGCCGCCGAGACTGCTTTCACCCCGGGCATTAAAGGTAAAATCGAGATTGGTGGTAGAGGTACCACCTACGCTCGCACCAAGGACCAGGCTCGCGAGATCAATACGCAGCTCGCGCAGCTCTTCGCCCGCCTCATAGTTGTTGTCCCCGTCGTCAACCCACACCCGCAGCCCATTGCCAATATCGTTGCCAATCGCGCTGACACGGACATTGCCGCCGCGGCGCACCGCTTCAGCACGAGCAAACTGCAAGGTTCCGTTGACGTCGTTGGTCATGGTCACCATGCGATTGTTCTTGATCATGGTGTTGAAGGAGGGGACCCCCATCGCCGTGATAATGCCGAGGATCATCAGCACCACCATCAGCTCGACAAGGGTGAAACCCACCATGCGACTGATTCTGTTCATTATTGAGCCACTCTGACATATGAAGCGGTGGGCCAATAATCAGGCACCCCGCCAAACTGATGCATATATACCAATTTGGCGCGGTAAATAAAGCGAAGGGATCGAGGGTTTCGGCGAGGGCCGATAAACGGCGGCGATGGGGCGACAAGCGGGCCCATGGCCCGCATATTTAGAGAGATTCGATCAGCGCAACTCTTTCGGCAACGAGAAGCGGATACTCTCCTCCTGCCCCGCCATCTCCTGCGGCGGTTCCGCGCCCAGTTGCTGCAGGCGCTCTATGACCTCCTGCACCAGCACCTCCGGCGCCGAGGCGCCGGCGGTGATGCCGATGGATTTTTTGCCGGTGAGCCAGGCGGGATCTATGTCGGCGGCGCCGTCGATCAGCTTGGCGGTGGCACCGCAGCGCTCGGCCAGTTCGCGCAGACGGTTGGAGTTGGAGCTGTTGGGGCTGCCCACCACCAGCACCAGATCGCTCTCCAGGGCCAGCTGTTTGACCGCGTCCTGGCGGTTCTGGGTCGCGTAGCAGATGTCGTCCTTGCGCGGACCGCGGATATTCGGGAAGCGCTCGCGCAGGGCATCGATGACGCGGGCGGTGTCGTCCATGGACAATGTGGTCTGGGTCACATAGGTGAGGTTGTTCTCGTCCTTTACCTGTAACCTGGCCACGTCCGCCTCGTCTTCCACTAAGTAGATGGCACCGCCGGCGCTGGTGTCGTACTGACCCATGGTGCCCTCCACCTCCGGGTGGCCGGCGTGGCCGATCAATATGCACTCGGCGCCGTCGTTGCTGAACTTGCTCACCTCCATGTGCACCTTGGTGACCAGCGGGCAGGTGGCATCGAAGACTTTCAGACCGCGCTCGGCGGCCTCTCTCTGCACCGCCTTGGAAACGCCGTGAGCGCTGAAGATCACGATCACGTCGTCCGGCACTTCGCTGAGCTCGTCCACGAACACGGCGCCGCGCTCGCGCAGGGAGTCCACGACGAATTTGTTGTGGACCACTTCGTGGCGCACATAGATGGGCGCGCCGAAGACGTCCAGGGCGCGGTTGACGATGTCGATGGCGCGGTCGACGCCGGCGCAGAAGCCGCGGGGGTTGGCGAGTCGGATTTGCATAGTCATTTCACTGCTGTTGATGGGCTCGCTTCACTTGGTCCAATCCGGCCCAGGCATTCACACACCTGCAGCCCTACTGGATCGAGTCGACCTCGATGATCTTGACATGAAAGTTCAGCGTCTGCCCGGCGAGCGGGTGGTTGAAGTCGACGGTGACCTCGTCCTCGCCCACCTCGCGGATCACACCGGGCAGCTCGCCGCTGCCGTTGTCGAAGGAGACCACCAGGCCCGGCTCCAGCTCCATATCCGGGGAGAAGCTGTCGCGGCGCACCTTCTGGATATTGGCCGGGTTGCGCTGGCCGAAGCCGAGCTCCGGGGGAATTTCGATCTCCGCCTCGTCGCCGGCCTTGAGGCCGAACAGCGCTTTCTCGAAGCCCGGCAGCAGGCTGCCGTCACCGACACTGAAGGTGGCCGGATCGCCCTTGAAGGTGGAGTCCACCTCGGTGCCGTCATCCAGCTTCAGACTGAAATGCAGGGTCACCCGGCTGTGTTCGCCGATTTCGGTATTGCTCATCGATTTAAACTTCCGCGCTCTTCTCTGTGTCGCCGCCGTTTTTCTCGGCGAAGAACAGTAATTCGATCACCAGCATGACGGCACCGATACTGATCGCGATATCGGCGACGTTGAATACCGGAAAATGCCAGCTGCCGTAGTAGACGGAGATAAAGTCCCGTACATAGCCGAGCGACATCCGGTCCCACAGGTTGCCGATGGCACCGCCGAGGATCAGCGCCAGCGCGAATGGCTCCCAGCGCTTTCTGGCCGGCAGGCGCCACAGCCAGACGATGACCATGACGCTGAAACCCAGCGCGACAACGCCGAAAAACCAGCGCTGCCAGCCGCCCGCGTCGGCGAGAAAGCTGAAGGCCGCACCGTAATTTTCCGCGTAAGTGAACTGCAGCAGCCCGGGAATTATCTGCAGCGCCGGGCGCTGCATGAACATATCCACCGCCCACACCTTGGTGGCGATATCCAGGCCCACTACCGCCAGCGCCAGCCAGTACCAGCGCCAGGGGTGCCCCAGGGCCCGGATGCCATCAGCCCCATCAGGCATAGTGGCGCTCCTCGCCGCTGCCGGCCACATTGTCCACGCAACGGGAACAGATTTCCGGGTGCTCGGGATTCGCACCGACGTCCGCCCGGTAGTGCCAGCAGCGCGCGCATTTGGGGTGGTCCACCTTGCGCACTGTGACCTTGAGTCCGGGCAGCTCGGTCACCTCGGCACCGGCCGCGTCGCTGAGCGGCTGTACCGAGGTGGAGGAGCAGATCAGCACGAAGCGCAGCTCGTCCTCCAGCTCGAGCAGTTTCTCACGCAGGTCGTCGTCCGCGTACAGGGTCACTGCGGCCTGCAGTGAGCCGCCGATATTGCCGGCCGCGCGCTGCTCTTCGAGCACCTTGTTCACCGCGGCTTTCACCTTGGCGATGGCAGCCCAGTAGTCGGCGCCCTTGCCGAACTCCGCCGGCAGTTTCGGCAGCGGGTACCACTCCTCCAGGAAAACGCTCTCGGCCTTGTCGCCCGGAATAAACTGCCACAGTTCCTCGGCGGTAAAGCTCAGTATCGGCGCTATCCAGCGCGCGAAGGCCTGCACTATATGGTACAGCGCCGTCTGTGCCGAGCGGCGCGCGACGCTGTCTTTCTGTGTGGTGTACTGGCGGTCCTTGATGATATCCAGGTAGAAACCGCCCATGTCCACCACGCAGAAGTTGTGCAGTTTCTGGTAAATCTGGTGGAACTGGTAGCTGTCATAGGCGGCGACGATTTCGTCCTGCAGGCGCGCGGCCCTGTCCAGCGCCCAGCGGTCCAGGGCCAGCAGCGCCTCTTCCGGCAGCAGGTCCCGCGCCGGGTCGAAGCCGGCCAGGTTGGACAGGAAGAAGCGCGCGGTGTTGCGCAGGCGGCGGTAGGAATCCGCGGTGCGCTTCAATATCTCGTCGGACACCGCCATCTCGCCGCTGAAATCGGTAGCGGCGACCCAGAGGCGCAGCACGTCGGCGCCCAGCTTGTTGATCACATCCTGGGGCGCGACGGTGTTGCCGATGGACTTGGACATCTTGCGCCCCTGGGCGTCCACGGTGAAGCCGTGGGTCAGTACCTGCCTGTAGGGGGCGCAGTCGTTGATCGCGATGGACGTCTTCAGGGACGACTGGAACCAGCCGCGGTGCTGGTCGGAACCCTCGAGATAGAGGTCCGCCGGGAAGCGCAGGCCGTCGCGGCGCTCCAGCACCGCGTAGTGGGTCACGCCGGAATCGAACCAGACATCCAAAGTGTCGGTAACCTTCTGGTACTGGTCGGCCTCTTCGCCGAGCAGCTCGACCGGATCCAGGTCGAACCAGACATCCATACCCTCGGCGTCGACGCGCTCGGCCACCTTGTCCATCAGCGCCGGGGTGTCCGGGTGGATCTCGTGGGTCTCCTTGTGCACGAACAGCGCGATGGGTACGCCCCAGGTGCGCTGGCGGGAGATACACCAGTCCGGGCTGGCATCCAGCATCGCGTCGATACGCGCCTTGCCCCAACCGGGAATCCACTGCACCTGGTCGGCGGCCTTCTGCGCGTGATCCAGCAAGTCGTTCTGCTGCATGCTGACGAACCACTGCGGCGTCGCGCGGTAGATCAGCGGCGTCTTGGTACGCCAGCAGTGCGGGTAGCTGTGCACCAGCTTGTCCTCGCACAGCAGCACGCCCTTCTCTTTCAGCAACGCGACAATTTTTTCGTCCACCTTGTACACGTGCTCGCCGGCAAACAGCGGCACCGTATCGCGGTAGACGCCGTTCTCGTCCACATAGTTGAGGGTGTCGATACCGTAGCGCTTGCCCACCAGGAAGTCGTCCGGGCCGTGGTCCGGGGCCGTGTGCACGCAGCCGGTACCGGCGTCGGTGGTGACATGCTCGCCGAGCACGATCGGCAGCTCTTTGTCGTAGAAGGGGTGATTGACCTTCAGGTGCTCCAGGGCCGCGCCGCGGATGCGGCCGACAAGGGTGCCCTCCAGGCCGGCGCGCGCCAGCACTGCATCCTTCAGGTCTTCGGCCACCAGCAGGCGCCTGTCGCCCGCCTGCAGTACCACGTATTCCAGCTCGGCATTGACCGAAACCGCCTGGGAAGAGGGCAGTGTCCAGGGCGTCGTGGTCCAGATGACCACGGACAGGGGGCCGTCGCCGGCGTGGCCGCCGGCGGCGTCGGCGATCGCCAGCGCCGTCTCCTCGGTCACCGGGTAGCAGACGTCGATGGAGTAGGAGGTCTTGTCCTGGTACTCCACTTCCGCTTCCGCCAGCGCCGAGGCGCCGACCACGCTCCAGTAGACCGGCTTGAAGCCGCGCGCTAGGTGGCCGTTTTTCACGATGCGGCCGAGGGCGCGGATGATGTCGCCCTCGAACTGGTAGTCCATGGTGCGGTAAGGGTTGTCCCATTCGCCGAAGACACCGAGGCGAATAAAGTCCTTCTTCTGTCCCTCCACCTGCTTGGCGGCGTATTCGCGGCACTTCTGGCGGAAGGTCTTGTGGTCCACCTTGCTGCCGGCCTTGCCGATCTTCTTCTCCACCCGGTGTTCGATGGGCAGGCCGTGACAGTCCCAGCCGGGCACATAGGGGGCGTCGAAGCCGCTCAGAGTCTTCGACTTGACGATGATGTCCTTCAGGATCTTGTTGACCGAGTGACCGATATGGATATCGCCGTTGGCGTAGGGCGGGCCGTCGTGCAGGATAAACTGCTCGCGTCCGGCGCGCGCCGCGCGGATCTTTTCGTAGAGCTTGCCCTCCTGCCATTTCTGCAGAATCGCCGGCTCCCGCTGCGGCAGGTTGCCGCGCATCGGGAAATCGGTCTCGGGCAGATTCAGAGTCGCTTTGTAATCGGTCATTGGGTGTCTGCTTAGATATAGACGATTGTGAATTTTGTCGGGGCGGAGCTCGTGTTCAACCCTACGGGTGCCGTGCGAACCAGGCCTTGGCGTCCTCGATATCCTGGGCGATGCGCGCCTTGAGGATCTCCAGCGACGCGAACTTCTCTTCGTCGCGCAGCTTGTGGCAGAACTCCACCGCCAGTTCGCGGCCGTAGAGGTCGCCGTTGAAGTCGAACAGGTTCACCTCCAGCAGCGGCTGCGCGCCCTCCCCCTCCACGGTCGGGCGGAAACCGACATTGGCCACGCCGTCGATCTCCCGGCGGCCGGTGGCCAGTTCCGAGCCATCGGTCGCGGTAGTGCGCACGGTATAGACGCCCACCAGCGGCGAGCGGTAGCGGTGCAGACGCACATTGGCGGTCGGCGCGCCCAGCTGGCGCCCCAGCGCCCTGCCCGGCGCCACGCGCCCGGTGATGCGGTAGGGCTTGCCCAGCAGCGTCTCGGCCAGCTCAAAGTCCGCGGCCTGCAGCGCCTCGCGGATACGCGTACTGCTGACCCGCGCGCCGCGGATCTCCACCGTCGCCGTGTCCTCGACGGTGAATCCAACGCCGGCCCCCACCCGCTGCAGCAGGCGGAAGTCGCCGCTGCGGTCGCAGCCGAAGCGGAAGTCGTCCCCGACCACCAGATGGCGGATGGCCAGCCCCTCGACCAGCACGCGCCGGATAAAGGCCTCGGCACTGAGACCGCGCAGCCGCTCGTTGAACTGCAGGCACAGTACCCGGTCCACGCCGGCCTCGAACAGGGCCAGTACCTTCTCCTTGAAACGCATCAGCCGCGCCGGCGCCCGCTCGCCGGAGAAAAACTCGTGGGGCTGGGGCTCGAAGATAATCGCCACCGACGGCACACCCAGCTCGCGCGCGCGCTGCCCGAGCTGCGCGATGATGGCCTGGTGGCCGCGATGCACGCCGTCGAAAGAACCGATTGTGGCCACACAGTCGCGGTGGCGGGGGCGCAGGTTGTGCAACCCGCGAATCAGTTCGCGTCTCTCTTCCCGCTCTAGGGCCAAGGCGGTCTTCCCATCCTTTTAAAATCGAGCGGCGCAGTATAGCGGATAAGTGGTTGGCGGTCAGTGGCCGGCGCGCGCAAAGGCCTGCCGCAGCGCGGATCAACTGGTGGCGCGGAAGTGGCGCGGCCTGAGGCCCGAGGCCAGCAACACCAGCACATAGCTGGCCCCGCCGCCGGCGACCAGCACCCCCATGCGCCAGGCGCGCTCCAGCCAGGACCAGTCGCTCCAGTCCGACCAGTAGTACAGCGCCAGCAGCAGCACCCCGACCATCGCCAGGTTTGCCACCAGCAGCCGCAACAGATAAGCCCCCCAGCCCGCCTCCGGGCGGTAGACATCGTCGCGGCGCAGCCCCTGGTACAGCAGCCAGGCGTTGATCGCCGCCTGGCAGGCGGTGGCCAGCGCCAGGCCCATATGGCCGAGTTTGAAGTAGTGGTTCAGCGGAATCACGAACGCCAGACTCAGGACCATCTTCGCGGCAATCGCGATCAGGCCGAAGCGCACCGGTGTATAGGTGTCCTGGCGGGCGAAATAGCCCGGCGCCAGCACCTTGATCAGCATAAAGGCCAGCAATCCCAGCGAGTAGGCGCGCAGCGACCAGGCGGCCATCTCCATATCCCGCGGCTGCATGCGCCCGTACTGGAACAGGGTCGTCAGCAGCGGCTCCGCCAGCACCAGCAGCGCCACCGCCGCCGGCAGCGAGATCAGCGTCACGCTGCGCAGCGCCCAGTCCAGCGTGTGGCGAAAGCGGCGCGGATCGCCGCCGGCGTGCTGGCGCGACAGGTTCGGCAGAATCACCGTGGCCACCGCTACACCGAAGACCCCCAGCGGCAGCTCGGTCAGGCGGTCGGAAAAGTACAGCCAGGACACGCTGCCGGTGGGCAGGAAGGAGGCCAGCACCGTATCCAGTACCAGGCTGATCTGGGTCACAGACACGCCGAAGATGGCCGGCGCCATCAGGCGCAAAATCTTGCGCACCCCCGGGTAGCGCCAGTCCCAGCGCGGCCGCGGCAGCAGCCCGTGGCGCATCAGGAAGGGCAGCTGGAACAGCAGCTGCACCACGCCGGCGGCGAAGACCCCCCAGGCCAGCGCCATGATCTGCGGCTCGAACCAGCCGGCGGCCAGCGTCGCCGCCGCGATCAGCACCAGATTCAGCAGCACCGGCGTCAGCGCCGGCACCGCGAAGCGGTCGAAGCTGTTCAGAATGGCGCCGGCGAATCCGGTCAACGAGATCAACATCAGATAGGGGAAGGTGATACGCAGCATATCCGCCGCCAGATAGAACTTCTCCCGCTCGCTGCCGTCCCACCACCAGCCGAATGCGAAAATTCCCGCCACCAGCGGCGCGCAGAGCACCCCGAACAGAGTCACCAGCAGCAGGGTGCCGCCCAGCGCCCCGGCGACGCGATCGTTCAGCGCCCGTGCCGCGGCGATACCGCCCTTCTGCCGGTACTCCGCCAGCACCGGCACGAAGGCCTGGGAGAAGGCGCCCTCGGAAAACAGGCGGCGGAAGAAGTTCGGAATTTTGAAAGCCACAAAAAAGGCGTCCGCGGCATCGCCGGCACCGGCAAAACGGGCTAAAACCATGTCCCGGGCCAGCCCCATGATCCGGGACAGCATGGTGGCGCCACCGACGATGGAGCTGCCGCGCAACAGCCCGGATGCGCCGGACTTTTCGCTCGGATTTTCCTGGCTGGCGGACGGCTGCGGCAAAACGGCGACTCCTGCATCAAACGCGGTAGAGATTCTGTGGCCGGCAAGTCTACACCGGACGCGGGAAAACGCCGAAATGCCAAATAGGCCCTACGACCTTTGGCGCGCCAGCCTATACTCAAGTTGAGCTAGTGGCGCGCCCCGAGGGAGACTGGCGGCGTAAGGAGATACGGATGACCATCAACGCATTGATTATCGCTCTGGCGCTGGCAATTGTGCTGTATGTCGCGGTAGCGCTCGGGCCCCGCCCCCAGCGTGTGCGCGTGCGCATAGACGCACCCCGCGACAGGCGCTACCGCCGCCACCGCTAGCGCTCCCGGGAGACGGGTGGATACGGCGAGGCCGCCATATTTCGCCACAATTGCGCTCGAGTTCGCCACTCGGGTGCCACGCCAGCGCCTCCTTGCGGTTTTTTAATAAGTCTCGACCGGGCCGGAAACAAAAGTTGGCCCCAGCAACGAGACTCGATAAAACCGCAAGGAGAAGAAAATGAAAAAAGTATTGATGGCAGTCACCCTGGGCTCTGTGATCGCTACCGGCGCCCAGGCAGCAGAACAGAATCGCGAGTTCAAGGGATCGAAACTGACACCGGCCAAGCAGGCCACCGTTTTCACCGGCGCCGCCGTCGCGGGCGCCGCAGTGGGCGGCCCGGTCGGGTTTATCGCCGGCGCGCTCGGCGGTGCCTGGCTCGGCGAGCAGATCAAACAAGCAGAAGAGGCAGACATGCTGGCGACACAACTGACAGACAGCCGCGCGGAACTCAGCAACCTGGCACAACAACTGGACGCGGCGCGCCTGTCGGCCAACGACGCGCAAGAGCTGGCGCTGGACTCACTGCAATTTCAACTGCTGTTTACCACCGGCGACGACCAGCTGCAGGAGGGCCAGCTGCGCCAGTTGAGCGCCCTGGCGGATTTCCTCAACCGCCACCCCCACCTGCAGGTACGACTGGAGGGACGCGCGGATCCCCGCGGCAGCGACGGCTACAACAACGTGCTGTCCGACCAGCGCGCCCTGTCCGTACAGCGCGCCCTGGAAGCCTACGGTGTGGAGGCCTCCCGCATCAGCCGCCGCGCCCTCGGCGCGACCTACTCCCAGGCCCCGCGCGGCGACGCGGACGCCTACGCGATGGAGCGCCGGGTGGATATCCTCTTCAACCTGCCCGAGTCCATGGCCGGCCACTTCTGAACCGCGAGAGATGTCGCGCGCGGACTGCAAATCCGCCGCGACCGCCCGCCCAACTCCCTCAGCGCAAACCCTGTTGTACTTGCGGGCGCCCGGCGCCCGCTTTTTTGATTTTATGGAATGAGTTCGTGCATGATTCCGAGCCAGCATAAAAATCAACCGGAAACCGCCATGAGTGCCACCATCGCCATCGTCGAAGACGAGCGCGCCATTGCCGAAAACTACCGCGACGCCCTGCGCCGCAGCGGCTACCGGGTGGAGCTGTACGGCTCCCGCCCCGAGGCCCTGGAGGCCTTTCGCCAGCGGCTGCCGGATCTGGCGGTCATCGACGTGGGCCTGGGCGCGGAGATCGAGGGCGGCTTCGAACTGTGCCGCGAGCTGCGCGCCATGGCGCCGAGCCTGCCGATCCTGTTCCTGACCGCGCGCGACTCGGAACTGGACATCATCTCCGGCCTGCGCCTCGGCGCCGACGACTATCTGACCAAAGACATCTCCCTGCCCCATATGCAGGCGCGCATCAACGCGCTGCTGCGCCGCGTCAGCGTGCTGCGCGATCAGAGCGACGCGGGGGAAACCCTGACCCAGGGCAAGCTGGAGCTGGATATCTCGCGCCTGCACTGCCACTGGGGCGGCGAGCGGGTGGACCTGACGGTGACCGAATTCTGGATAGTGCACGCGCTGGCCAAGAGGCCCGGCCACGTGAAGTCCCGCAGCCAGCTGATGGAGGCGGCGCGCGTGGTGCTGGACGACAACACCATCACCTCCCATGTAAAGCGTATCCGGCGCAAGTTCCAGGCCCTGGACAGCGAATTCGACGCCATAGCCACCGCCTACGGCATGGGCTACCGGTGGCAGGTCTGAGTCCGCCGCCGGCGCCCGCCAACATTGCGCCGACTACAGACGGTGACAAGCCGTGAAGCTGCGCCGCCAACTCCTGCTCGTCAGCCTGGTCTCCCTGGCCCTGCCCTGGGCCGGTTGCCAGTATCTGCGCCAGGTGGACGACGCGCTGGCGCAGGGGCAGATGCAGGCCCTCGAAGCCACCGCCAGCGCCGTGGCGGCGCGGCTCGCCAGTGCACCCGAGCTGATCGCACCGGATCCGGCGCGCCTGGGGCGCCCGAGCGGCGCCCAGCTGTATCTCAACCCGCTGCCCCAGGCGCCGATACTGGACGGCTACGGTGACGATTGGCGCCAGTTGGGCCTGCCCGCGCGCGAACTCGAGGACGCGCACGGCGCCCCGCTGGCCCAGCTCACCCTGGGCCAGTTCGACGAGCACATCTACCTGCTGCTGACCGTGGCCGACGGCACCCCCGCCTACCAGGATCCGCGCACCGGCCTGCTGGCCAGCGGCGACGCGGTGGAATTGTTCACCGCCGAACGCCGCTATCTGCTGCCCGTCGCCAGCCAGGGCGCGGCCCGCGCCCTGTGGCACAACCCCAGGCGCGGCACCTATGAGCGCGAGCTGCGCCTGCGCGGCCGCTGGACCTCGTCGGCGCGCGGCTATCAACTGGAACTGGCGCTGCCCTACCGGCTGACCGGGGGCGCGCTGGCCATCGGTGTCAGCGACCGCAGCCGCAGCGACGGCGCCCCGCCCGAGCGCAGCGCAAGCACCCTGCCCGCCGACGGCCTCCCCGGCAGGCTGGTGCGGCCCCTCACCGGACTGCAGGCGGAACTGGACCACTTTGCGCGGCCGCAGCTGCGCCTGGCGGTGGTGGACAGCGAGGGCTTCCTGCTCGCCAGCAGCGGGCAAATGGAAACGGCGCCCGCCGGGGACGGCGGCCAGTCCTGGCTGCGCGGCTGGATCTACCGCCGCCTGCTCGCCCGCGAGGCGCTGCCGGCCCTGCCGGATGGCGCCCTGCCGGAATCCCTGGCAGCGCCCGCGACCCGCGGCAGTACACAGCAGTGGTTCCGCGGCCCCTGGGACAGCCGTATCGGCGCCGCCAGTGTGCCGGTGATCACCCGCGCCGACGATATCGTCGAGCGGCCGCTGCTCGGGCGCGTGGTGGCGCTGCAATCCGGCGCCGCCCTGCAGTCCCTGACCGAGTCCGCCGCACACCGCCTGTGGCTGGTGAGCTGCGCCGCCGCCGGCGCCGCGCTGTTGCTGCTGCTCGGCTACGCCAGTTGGCTGTCCTGGCGCATCCGCCGCCTGCACCGGGCCGCGCGCAACGCCGTGGACGCGAACGGCAAGCTGCGCGGCGACTTCCCCCGCTCGCGCATAGGCGACGAACTGGGCGCCCTGAACCACGCCTTCGCCAGCCTATTGACGGAGCTGGACCAGTACCATCACTACCTGCGCACGCTGGCGAGCAAACTGTCCCACGAGCTGCGCACGCCGCTGGCGGTGGTGCGCTCGTCGCTGGACAACCTGGCCGCGGGCGACCTGGACGGCGACAGCCGCCGCTACGCCGAGCGCGCCATGGACGGCAGCGCGCGCCTGTCGGGCATACTGAACAGCCTCTCCGCCGCCAGCAACCTGGAGGCCGGCATCCGCCAGGCGGAGTTCGAGGACTTCGACCTGGCGGATCTGCTCGAAGTGCTGGTGCAGTGCTACGGCGATGCCCACGGCGGACACCAGTTCGCACTCAGCAAGCCCCCGGGGCGGCTGCCGGCCCGGGGCGCGCCGGAGCTGCTGGCGCAGCTGCTGGACAAGCTGGTGGACAACGCCTGCAGCTTCGCCCCCGAGGGCAGCACCATCACCCTGGCGGTGCAGCGGGGCAAGGACGGCTACCGCCTGTCGGTCGAGAACGACGGGCCGCCGCTGCCGGAGGGCTATGGCCGCAAACTGTTCGACTCACTGGTATCGGTGCGCGACGACGGCGGCAAGGCCGGCCACCTGGGCCTGGGCCTGCATATCGCCAGGCTGATCGCGGACTTCCACCGCGGCCGACTGACCGCGGCGAATCGGGAGGACGGCAGTGGCGTCATCTTCACTTTCGAGCTGCCCGCCTGACGGTTTTAGCAGGACGGCACCGGTGCCGAGGCCTTACTACCGGCGGCTTCCCGCCAGACCTTTCACGGCCATGGATGGCCGTGGAGAGCGTACAGGGACGTATTCACAGCGTGTCTTGCGGGAAGCCGCCGGTAGTAAGGCCACCCCGAAGCCAGATCAGAAGAAGCGGGCCAGGGCCCGCAAACCGAGGCGGGGCCCGGCGCTGCCAGCGGTTGACAAACAACCAGCCGTGGCGATAATGTCGCGTCCCGATCGGGCCCCAGGGCCTGTTAGTTACAGATTTATTGAGATTCCAGACAGGAGCAACCGGTGGCCAACTCACCTCAAGCGAAGAAACGCGCGCGCCAGAACGACAAGCGCCGCAAGCACAACGCCAGCCTGCGCTCCATGGTGCGCACCTACATCAAGAAGGTAGTTGCGGCCATCGATGCAGGTGACGCGGAAAAAGCCAAGACAGCCTACGCGGAAGCGGTGCCGGTTATCGACCGCATGGCGGACAAGGGCATTATTCACAAGAATAAGGCCGCCCGTCACAAGAGCCGCCTGAACGCACAGATCAAGGCTCTGGCAGCTTAATCTCCGCCGCGCCAAGCGATCCAAAAGCCCCGCAACAGCGGGGCTTTTTCGTTGGCGGCGCGCCTATTCGAGCAGACTTGCACCGCCGTCATCCAGCTTTTGCGGGCGCCGCCAGTAGTTGAACTGCGGCGTCCAGTCCGCCTCCCCCATACCCGCCAACCCGAGCAGACTCCACAGAGCGCAGTAGATATCTCCCGGACCGAACACACAGCTGTTCTTGCGGTAGATGGCGCCGCCATCGCACTCGTAGACGACAGCACCGGGCATATTGCCCTGGCCGGACGCAACCGTCTGCTCGCGGATATAGTCGCCACCGCCGTGTGAGGCCAGGCGGAAACGCCAGCCGCGACTGTTGGCGAAGTTGCGCTGCACTTCCGGCGCGTCTTTCGATACCAGCACCACCGACATGGCCGACTCCAGGTGCGGCAGAAGCCCATTGAAACCGTCCGCCCACAGGGTGCAATAGCGGCAGCCCTGCCCCATATTGTGAATCAGCAGCAGCCGTTCGCGCCCGGCGAACAGGTCAGACAGCGAGACCTCGCCATCGAGGGTGGAAAAGGTGTAGTTCGGCACCGCTTCACCGCGGTGCGTCTTACGCAGTTCGTTGAGCTTTTGTATCAGCTCGAAGATCTGCTGCTCGGTTTGCTGGATTTCGTCCACGGCACGCCCCCTGCGGCTGACTGTCGAGCCGACAGATTAACCCCTGCCGCGCGCGAGCGTGTGCGGGAAGGTGCAATCCAGCGCCTTTTTTGCCGCCGCCGGATAGCTACAGCAGTATCAGGTTGTCGCGGTGGATCAGCTCGTCGTCGTCGCGATAGCCGAGCAGTTCGACGAACTTCTCCGACGGCTGGCCGAGTATCTTCGCGGTTTCGCCGCTGTCGTAATTGGCCAGACCGCGGGCTATCTCCTCGCCGGCGCCATTGCGGCAGGAGACCAGTTCGCCGCGGCGGAAGCGCCCTTCGACGGCGGTGACACCGACCGCCAGCAGGCTCTTGCCACCGGTGCGCAGCGCCGCCTCGGCGCCGCCGTCCAGGGTCAGGGCGCCGCGCACCTGCAGCTGGCCGGCCAGCCAGCGCTTGCGCGCGGTGAGCGGATCCGCCTCCGGCAACAGCAGCGTGCCCAGGGGTTCACCGGCGTAGACCCGCTCGATCACGCCCTCGCGCGCGCCGCCGGCGATCACGGTGCAGGCGCCGGAGCGCGCCGCCAGCTGTGCCGCGCGCACCTTGGTGGTCATGCCGCCGCGGCCGAGGCCGCTGCGGGAGCCGCCGGCCATGGCCAGCAGCTTCGGGTCCGCCGCCGAGGCCTCGCCGATCAGCTCGGCCCCGGGATTGTCGCGGGGATCCTGGGTAAAGAGACCGTCCGCGTCGGTCAGAATCAGCAGCACATCCGCCTCCACCAGGTTGGCCACCAGCGCCGCCAATGTGTCGTTGTCGCCGAAACGGATCTCATCGGTGACGACTGTGTCGTTTTCGTTGACGATGGGAATCGCGCCGAGGGAGAGCAGGGTGCGCAGGGTGCTGCGCGCGTTCAGATAGCGGGTGCGGTTGGAGAGGTCGTCGTGGTCCAGCAGTATCTGCGCGGTGCGGCAGTCGAACTGGCCGAAGGCGTGCTCATAGATCTGCAGCAGATGGCTCTGGCCTATGGCGGCGGCCGCCTGCAGCTGGTGGATGGACTCCGGGCGGCGGCGCCAGCCGAGGCGGTCCATACCGGCGGCCACGGCACCGGAGGAGACCAGGATCACCTCGATACCGCGGCTGCGCAGGGCGGCAATCTGCTCCACCCAATTGAAAATGGCGGCCCGGTTTACCCCCCGACCGCCGTCGGTCAGCAGCGCGCTGCCGATCTTGATAACCCAGCGCCTGCCCGAGGCGAGCCGCTGGCGAGACGATGCGGAATCCATTTCCCCTCCCCACCCCCTCCCCCGGCGAGCGAGGAGAGGAGAAAAACCAATCAGTGTCGGTATTCTATATCGACATCGTGGTCATCGTCGTCCCAATCGTCTTCATCACCCGCCTTGGCGGCGCGGCGCTTGGCGCGCTGCGCCTCGCGCAGCTCGTCGATGCGCTCGCGCGCCTCGCGTTGCATCTGGCGCTGAGCCTCCAGCTCCGCCTCGGCCAGCGCCGGATCCTCCGCCTCGGCCTCCCTGCGCGCCTCCAGGTAGTCCATCAGGCGCCCGCAGAGCGCGCCGGTACCCTCGCCGCGTATCGCGGCGACGCGGAATACCGGCCCCTGCCAGCCCAGCGCGTCGACGATCGCGTCGCAGCGCTGATCCAGCTCCGCCGCCGGCACCAGGTCGGTCTTGTTCAGTACCAGCCAGCGCTCGCGCCCGGCCAGGGTCGGACTGAAGCTCGCCAGCTCGCGCTCTATAGCGCGGGCGTTTTCCACCGGGTCCGAGCCGTCGAAGGGCGCCAGGTCCACCAGGTGCAGCAGCACCCGGCAGCGGGTCAGGTGCTTGAGGAAGCGGATACCCAGGCCGGCCCCCTCGGCGGCGCCCTCGATCAGGCCGGGAATATCGGCGATCACGAAGCTGCGGTGCCTCTGCACCTGCACCACGCCGAGACTCGGCACCAGGGTGGTAAAGGGGTAGTTGGCCACCTTGGGCTTGGCCGCGGACACGGCGCGGATAAAGGTGGACTTGCCGGCATTGGGCAGACCGAGCATACCCACGTCGGCCAGCACCTTCAGCTCCAGCTTCAGGTTGCGCTCCTCGCCGGGGGTGCCGTTGGTGGTCTGGCGCGGCGCGCGGTTGGTGCTGGACTTGAAGCGGGTGTTGCCGAGGCCGTGGAAACCGCCCTGGGCCACCAGCAACCGCTCGCCCGCGACGGTCATATCGCCGAGGGTCTCGCCGGTATCCACGTCGATCACGGTGGTGCCCACCGGCACCTTCAGCACCAGGTCCTCGCCCTTGGCGCCGGTGCAGCTGCGGCCGCGGCCCGGCTCGCCGCTCTGGGCGGCGTAGCGGGTCTGGTAGCGGTAGTCCACGAGCGTGTTCAGGGAATCGTCCGCCTCCAGATAGACGGAACCGCCATCGCCGCCATCGCCACCGTCCGGGCCGCCCTTCTCGACAAACTTCTCGCGGCGGAAACTCAGGCAGCCGTTACCGCCCTTGCCGGCCTGCACGTGAATGGGGGCCTCATCGACAAATTTCATGCTCACTCCACCGCCAGCGCGGTTATTTTCCTATGCCGCAGTGTAACCTGCGCAAAACTGTTCCACCTGTCGCGAAACGAAAAAGCCCCGCTGTGGGCGGGGCTTTTACGAAGCTTGAGCTCAGAACCGCTTAGGCAGTTTCGATGGAAACGAACTTGCGGTTGTTGGGGCCCTTCACCTCGAACTTCACAACGCCGTCCGCGGTCGCGAACAGGGTGTGGTCCTTGCCCATGCCAACGTTAACGCCGGCGTGGAACTTGGTGCCGCGCTGACGCACGATGATGTTGCCTGCGGTTACAGACTGGCCGCCAAAGCGCTTCACGCCCAGGCGTTTACTTTCGGAATCGCGACCGTTGCGCGTACTACCGCCAGCTTTCTTGTGTGCCATGAGTCGTTACTCCTCTGCTTATGCCTTGATGCCAGTGATTTTAACTTCGGTGTACCACTGACGGTGGCCCTGGCGCTTCATGGAGTGCTTGCGGCGGCGGAACTTGATGATCTTCACCTTTTCACCGCGGCCGTGGCTGACCACTTCCGCAGTCACCTTAGCGCCGTCTACTACCGGGGCGCCGATGTTGATCTTGTCGCCGTCGACGACCATCAGCACTTTGTCGAAATCGATGGACTCGCCGGTGGCGACTTCCAGCTTCTCCAGGCGAAGCACTTCGCCCTCTTCTACGCGGTGCTGCTTGCCACCGCTTTCAATTACAGCGTACATATCTCTATGCTCCGAAATGGACGACACGAAGCAGCGGGAGGACACCGGCTAAGACCCGGTAGTCACTGCTCCGCATTTTGGGAGCTTGCGCCGTGTTGTTAAACGTCTGCCGCCCGCGACCCGGGGTCGGCGGAAACGGGGCGCAGATTCTAATCAATTCAACCGGTTGATACAATAGCGGCCCTTCGCCGCGCGGATGCCTCCGCAGCGGCCGTCTCAAGTAGTATAAGGAACCCAAGCATGCTGCCTTTTCACCGGGTCGCCGCCGACGATTTCGCCGCGGTCAACCAGCGTATCCTCGACCAACTGCACTCGGACGTTCCCCTGGTGGAAAACATCGGCCACTACCTGGTCGAGGCCGGCGGCAAGCGCCTGCGGCCGCTGCTGGTACTGCTGTGCGCCCGCGCCGCCGGCTACAGGGGCAGCGATCATATCGACCTGGCGACGGTCATCGAGTTCATCCACACCGCCACGCTGCTGCACGACGACGTGGTGGACACCTCGGACAGGCGCCGCGGCCGCCTGACCGCCAACGCCAAGTGGGGCAATGCCCCGGCGGTACTGGTCGGGGACTTCCTCTACTCCCGCGCCTTCCAGATGATGGTGGCGCTCGGGAATATGGACATCATGGCCATCCTCTCCGACACCACCAACACCATCGCCGAGGGCGAGGTGCAGCAGCTGGTCAATGCCGGCGATCCACAGGTGAGCGAGGACAATTATTTCACCGTGATCCACAAGAAGACCGGCGCCCTGTTCGAGGCCGCCTGCGAGACGGCGGCGGTGCTGGCCGGCTGCTCGGGCGAAGAGCGCCACTCCCTCAAGCTCTACGGCCGCAGCCTCGGCCTGGCCTTCCAGCTGGTGGACGACGCGCTGGACTACCGCGGCGACCCCGAGGAACTGGGCAAGAATGTCGGCGACGACCTGGCCGAGGGCAAGCCGACCCTGCCGCTGATCTACACCATGGCCAACGGCACCGCCGCCCAGGCGGCGCTGGTGCGCGCGGCGATCGAGCGGCGCAGCGCGGACAAGCTGAGCGAAATTGTCGAGGCCATCGAGGCCTGCGGCGCACTCGACTACACCATGGACAGGGCACGGGCGGCGGTGGATGACGCGAAGAATCATCTGGCATTTCTGCCGGAGGGGGAACAGAAGGCGGCGCTGCAGCAGCTGGCAACTTTTGCGGTGGAACGGACGGTTTAACGCCTACCCAGGGGCTTAAATCGTAGGGGCGAACCTTGTGTTCGCCCTTTTTGTTCTTGGTAATTTGCGCCCCCTGGGTGCTCTGTTCCAGCACCGTGGCGGCAAAGCACTGGGTGTACCATTTCGAAACCGCTGTGAATACATCCCTGTACGCTCCGTCGGCGACATCCCTGTCGCCGACGGTTTCGAAATGGTACACCCAGCACTTAGCCTGCAATTCGGACTACGGAGCGTTGTACGCAAAGTTCTGACAGGCGACATTTCTAATTAGAATGATCGTAATGCGAAGGTCCTGATGCCGGTGGCTGTTTGCCAGACCTTATGAGGCATGGATGCCGATTAGAGCGTACATGGACGTATTCACAGCGTGTCTGGCAAACAGCCACCGGTAGCGGGGCCGCCACCAAATTGTCTACGAAGCACTGAACGAAAAAGGGCGAACACAAGGTTCGCCCCCACATTCGGCCTCGCAGCCATAGTTAACCGCGAATCAACTGCAACAATTCCTCGGTCTTCTCCTGCATCAGCGCCGCATCCCCGCGGGATTCGACGTTCAGGCGCACCACCGGCTCGGTGTTGGACATGCGCAGGTTGAAGCGCCAGTCGGCGAAGGCGACGCTGAGGCCGTCGACATGCTCGACACTGTCGGCGTCGGGACCGTACTTATCCTCGGCCGCCTTCAGCAGCGCCGCCGGATCCTCGACCTTGGAGTTGATCTCGCCGGAACAGGGGAAGGCGGCCATGCGCTCGCCCACCAGCTGTGACAGCGGCTTGCCGCTGCGGCTGACCAGCTCCGCGACCAGCAGCCACGGAATCATGCCGCTGTCGCAGTAGGCGAAATCGCGGAAGTAGTGGTGCGCACTCATCTCGCCACCGTAGATGGCGTCCTCCTTGCGCATACGCTCCTTGATAAACGCGTGACCGGTCTTGCTCTGTACCGGCTCGCCGCCGGCCGCGCGGACGATATCCTGGGTGTTCCACACCAGGCGCGGGTCGTGCACCACTTTCGCGCCCGGGTGTTTCACGAGGAAAGCCTCTGCCAGCAGGCCGACCACGTAGTAGCCCTCGATAAAATCGCCGTTCTCATCGAAGAAAAAGCAGCGGTCGAAGTCCCCGTCCCAGGCGATGCCGAAGTCGGCGCCGCTCTCTTTAACGGCGCGCGCAGTGGATTCGCGGTTTCCCGGCAGTATCGGGTTGGGGATGCCGTTGGGGAAATTGCCGTCCGGCTCGTGGTGTACGCGCACGAATTCGAACGGCAGATGGGGCGCCAGCGCGTCCACGACGCTGCCGGCGCCGCCGTTGCCGGCGTTGACGACCAGCTTCAGCGGCTTCAGCTCGGAGACGTCCACATAGCCGAGCAGGTGCTGCACGAAATCCGCGCGGTGCTCGTAGCGGGCCAGGTCGCCGCGCTTGTTCACGGGGGTGAAATCGCCCTCCTCCGCCAAGCGCTTGATATCCAGCAGGCCGGTATCGCCGCTGATCGGGCGGCTGCCGGCGCGCACGAACTTCATGCCGTTGTAATCCATCGGGTTGTGACTCGCGGTCACGCAGATGCCGCCGTCGGCCTTTTCCCCTGAAAACAGGCCGTGGAAGGTGGCGAAGTAGACCTCCTCGGTGCCGCACTGACCGATATGGAACACATCGGCGCCGGCGTCGCGCAGCCCCTCGGCCAGCGCATCGGTCAGCTCGCCGCTGGTCAGGCGAATATCGTGGCCGACCACGACGCGCCGGGCGCCGAGGAACTGGGCGAAGGCGCGGCCGACGCGGTAGGCGATATCGGTGTTCAGCTCGTCGGGGACGCGGCCGCGCAGGTCATAGGCCTTGAAACAGGTCAGCTCGGTCACTTACTTCTTCTCCAGCTCGGCCTGCTCGGGCAGGTAGACGTGTTCGTAGACGTGGTTGGTGGCCTCGATAAAGCCGTCCACGGATCCGCAGTCGAAGCGGCGCCCCTTGAACGCATAGGCCAGCACACAGCCGCGCTGGGCCTGGGCCAACAGGGCGTCGGTGATCTGCACTTCGCCGTTCTTGCCCGGCGGCGTCTCGCGGATCAGATCGAAGATATCCGGGGTCAGGATATAGCGGCCGATGATGGCCATATTGCTCGGCGCCTCCTCGGCGGCCGGCTTCTCCACCATGTCGGTGACCTGGTACAGGCCCGGCTTGATCTCGTTGCCGGCGATAACGCCGAACTTGTGGATCTGGTCCTTCGGCACCTCCTCGACCGCAACGATGCTGCAGCGGAACTGCTTGTACAGCTGCACCATCTGCCCCAGCACACCCAGCTCCTCGTTCAGGCACAGGTCGTCCGCCAGCACCACGGCGAAGGGCTCGTCGCCCACCAGGCGCTGCCCCTGCAATATCGCGTCGCCGAGGCCGCGCATCTCGCCCTGGCGGGTATAGGAGAAGCTGGCGCTGTCGATGACCTTGCGCACGCACTCCAGGTATTTTTCCTTGCTGGTGCCGGCGATCTGGTGCTCCAGCTCGAAGTTGGTATCGAAGTGGTCCTCGATGGCGCGCTTGCCGCGGCCGGTCACGAAGCCGATTTCGGTCAGGCCGGCCTCGATAGCCTCCTCCACACCGTACTGCACCAGCGGTTTGTTCACCAGCGGCAGCATCTCCTTGGGCATGGCCTTGGTGGCCGGCAGGAACCGGGTGCCGTAACCGGCCACCGGGAAAAGACATTTTTTGAGCATTCTTGTCCCCAATACATACTTTCAATTGCGCTCCCCTGCGCAGGAAGGGCAACTTATCACAATTTGGTGACAGGGTTCACATACAGGCCATTACAGCGCAATCCCGTCATCGGGCCTCAAAGGCTGCGGCGAATATATTGCAGATTCGTGGCAGCTGGACCGGCAGCGGTCACAAATAGGACCATGACCGACTGGACAAGCTATGCTCAGACCTTAGAATGCCCGCTCTTGCAAAAGCGCCCAGTCTCTATGGCGCAAACACCCAACGACGGGGAAAAAATGAGTAATTTCGTTCAAAAAAGCAGCTACAGCAAAGAAGAGCTCCTGGCCTGCTCGCGCGGTGAGATGTTCGGCCCCGGCAATGCCCAACTGCCGGCACCCAATATGTTGATGCTCGACCGCATCACCCATATTTCCAAGGACGGCGGCGCCCACGGCAAGGGTGAGCTGATCGCCGAGCTGGATATTCACCCGGACCTCTGGTTTTTCGAGTGCCACTTCCCCGGCGACCCGGTCATGCCCGGCTGCCTGGGCCTGGACGCCATGTGGCAGCTGCTCGGCTACTTCCTCGCCTGGAAGGGCAACCCCGGCCGCGGCCGCGCCCTCGGTTGCGGCGAGGTGAAGTTCACCGGCCAGATCCTTCCGACTGCCAAGAAGGTCACCTACCATATCCAGATGAGCCGCCTGGTGGAGCGCAAGCTGGTGATGGGTATCGGCGACGGCAGCGTTTCCGTGGACGGCCGCGAGATCTACACCGCCAAGGATCTGCGCGTGGGCCTGTTCACCCGCACCGACAACTTTTAAGTCCGCTGCGAACCACTGCAGACAAAAAAATAACTAAGTACACTGTCGAAAAGCTTTACTGGAGATGACTATGCGCCGGGTTGCCATTACCGGAATGGGTATTACATCCTGCATCGGCACCAACACCGAGGAAGTGACCGCCTCTCTGAAGGCGGGCCGCAGCGGTATCCGCTACATGGAGGAATACCGGGAGCTGGGCCTGCGCAGCCAGGTGGCCTGCCCGGTGGATATCGACTTCAAGGAGCATATCGACCGCAAGGTGCTGCGCTTTATGGGCGACTCCGCCGCCTACGCGTACATTGCAATGAAGGAGGCTATCGCCATGTCCGGCCTGGAGGAGAGCGATATCTCCAACCCGCGCACCGGCATAGTGATGGGCTCCGGCGGCACCAGCACCCGCGAGATCATCGAAGCCGCGCAGACTCTGAAGGAAAAGGGTGTGCGCCGCGTCGGCGCCTACCGGGTGCCGCAGGTGATGGGCAGCACCGTTTCCGCCTGCCTGGCCACGCCCTTCAAGATCAAGGGCGTCAACTACAGCATCTCCTCCGCCTGCGCCACCAGCGCGCACTGTATCGGCAACGGCGCCGAACTGATCCAGATGGGTAAGCAGGACATCGTCTTCGCCGGCGGCGGCGAGGAGCTGGCCTGGAGCCTGACCCACCTGTTCGACGCCATGGGCGCCCTGTCCACCAAGTACAACGACAAGCCCAGCCGCGCCTCGCGCCCCTACGACGCAGACCGCGACGGCTTCGTGATCGCCGGCGGCGGCGGCTGCCTGGTGCTGGAGGAAATGGAGCACGCCAAGGCCCGCGGTGCGACCATCTACGCGGAGCTGGTGGGCTATGGCGCCACCTCCGACGGCTACGACATGGTGGCCCCCAGCGGCGAGGGCGCCACCCGCTGCATGCAGCAGGCGCTGGCGGGTATGGACGGCAGGGGGCTCGAGGGCCGGGTGGACTATATCAACACCCACGGCACCTCCACCCCGGTGGGCGACGTGGCGGAACTGAAGGCCATGCGCAGCGTATTCGGCGACGAGGTGCCGGCCTTCGCCTCCACCAAGTCCCTGACCGGCCACTCCCTCGGCGCCGCCGGCGTACAGGAGGCCATCTACTGCCTGCTGATGATGCAGAACGGCTTTATCGCCGCCTCCGCCAATGTGGAGAACCGCGACCCGGCCGCCGAGGGTATGGATCTGGTGACCGAGGTGCGCGAACAGGAAATCAAGCGCGCCATGTCCAACAGCTTCGGCTTCGGCGGCACCAACGCCTGCCTGGTGTTCGACAAGGTCTAAACCACAAGCGACCACAGTCGACATGTAGGGGCGAACCTCGTGTTCGCCCTACGGATCCGACCCGGTATCGAGATCAGGCCTTTTCAGCCTCCAACCGCTCCAGCCACAGCTCCACCTGCCGTGTCAGCCCCTGACGCCAGCTGCGCTGCTGTATACCGAATACGTCGCGCAGCTTGCCGCAGGCAAGCACCACGCTGTGGCCCTCCCCTTCGGACGGCAGCGCATCCAGCTGCGGGGAAAACTCCTCGTCGTAGAAGGACTGCGCCCGCTCCACCACCTCGCGGGCAAACTCCATTGCGGTGCAGCTGTCGGCGGCGCCATAGTGATAGACGCCGGATGGCGGCGCGCCGCTGGCCAGTTGCTGGGCCACGGCCACCGTGACCCTGGCCATATCCATCACCGTGGCCGGGCTGCCGCGACTCTGCTCGTCCAGCGCAATGTGCTGACGCGCCACCAGACCGCGCAGAATGCGCCCGAGCAGGGCGTCGTCGTTGCGATCCACCATCCAGCCGAAGCGCAGAATGGTCAGCTTGTCGTGCGCGGCCAGGGCCTGCTCGCAGGCCAGCCACAGGCGCCCGGTTTCCGAAGCCGGCTGCGGGGTGTCATCCTCGTCGTAGCGCTTGCGCGCCGCGCCGGGGAACACCTGGTAGGAGGAGAGGTGAATCAGGTAGCTGCACTCTTTCTGCGCCAGCGCCTCGCACACCTTCAGCGCCCTGGGCATGGCCTGCCGGCCGGCGCAGGCCGAGGCGTTGATGACGATCGAATGGGGGCGCAGCTGCTCCAGTTCGCCCGCCGCCAGCAACTGCACGCGAAAGCCGACGCGCTGCAGGCGTTTCTGCAGCGCGCCGTCGATTTCGTTGCCGGCAGCGATGATCGCGACGGAATCCGGCCGGTAGCCGGTGTGAAGCTCTGGCACAGGATACGCCGCGTCTTAGAAGGGAATGTCGTCGTCGAAGCTGTTGTCGAAACCGCCGGCGGGCGCCTGGCTGGAAGGCTTCGGCTGGTTGGTGGACGGCGCCATCGGCGAGGGCGCACTTCGGCCCTGGGCGAAGGAATCCGGCTGACCACCACCCTGCGGGTAGCCGCCGCCCTGATTCTGCGGGAAGCCGCCACCCTGCTGGTCGTAACCGCCCCCCTGATTGAAACCGCCCTGGTCGCCGCGGCCGTCGAGCATCTGCATCTCGCTGGCGACGATTTCGGTGGTGTAGCGGTCCTGGCCGGTGTTCTTGTCCTGCCACTTGCGGGTGCGCAGGGAGCCCTCGATGTAGACCTTGGAGCCCTTGCGCAGGTACTCGCCGGCGATCTCCGCCAGGCGGTTGAAGAACACCACGCGGTGCCACTCGGTGCGCTCCTGCTGCTGACCGGTCTGCTTGTCCTTCCAGGTCTCGGAAGTCGCCAGATTCACGTTGGTCACAGCGCCGCCGCTGGGCATATAGCGGGTCTCCGGGTCTGCGCCCAGATTGCCGATCAGAATGACTTTGTTGATACCCCTGGCCATGGCCCTCTCCTTCTTTCGCCCCGGCCTGCCGGGGCAATGAGTTAACTGTTTCAATGTACGGTCGCGGCAGCGCCGGCGACCAGTGTATTTTTATCCAGCAGCATACAACAGACGCCGCCGGTTAGTAAGCGCTACCCTTTAGCTCCCAGCGGCCCGTCCGCCCGCGTCAGCCACCAGAGCAGCGCCCACACCGCGAGCACCACAAGCCCCAGTGCGGCCACGGCAGCGGCGCCGCCGAGACCGAACAGGTAACCGCCGAGGCTGCCGCCGACAAAGGCGCCGAGGAACTGCAACGTCGCGTAGAGGCCGGAGGCCGCGCCGCGGGCCTCCGCCGGCGCCGAGCGGGTCAGCTGCGCCGGCAGCAGCGCCTCCAGCAGGTTGAAGGCGACGAAGAAGATCGCCAGCAACGCCACCAGCGCAAAGCCGTCGCCGGCCGGCAACAGCGCGACACTGCCGGCGGCCAGCCCGAGAATCGCCAGCCCCATCGCCAGCGGCACCCGCCCGCTGCGTTCGGCCAGGCGCATCAGCGGCAGCATGACCAGAAATGCCCCCAGCATCAGGGGCCCGTACAGCTTCCAGTGTTCCGCGCCGGGCAGCCCCAACCTGTCCACCACCGCCAGCGGCAGCGCGACGAACAGCGCCGTCAGCAGCAGGTGGGAAAAGAAGACGCCGCTGACCAGCTGCCAGATCTCGCCGCTGCGCAGCAGGCCGCGGAAACCGCCGCGATAGACCCCGGCGCTGCGCGCCCCCCGCGGCGCCGGCACCAGCCGCCACAACAGCAGCATCCCCAACAGCGCCAGCGCCATCGTCAGCCAGAAGATGGCCGCCAGGCCGCCGATACCGGCCAGCAGCGGCCCCAGTATCACCGCCAGCATAAAGGCCGCGCCTATGGCGCCGCCGATAACGGCCATCGCGATACCGCGATGCTCGCTGCGGGTCAGATCCGCCACCAGCGCCATGGTGGCCGCGGCGATGGCGCCGCAGCCCTGCAGCACGCGGCCAACGATCAGCCCGTAGACGGAATCCGTCAGCGCCGCCACCAAGCTGCCGAGGGCGAAGACCGCGAGCCCCACAAAGATCACCGGCTTGCGGCCCCAGCGGTCCGACAGCATGCCCAGCGGAATCTGCAGCAGCGCCTGGCTGAGGCCGTAGGCGCCGAGCGCCAGCCCCAGCAGCGCCGGCGTGCTGCCGCGGTAGTCGGCACCGTACACGGACAGCACCGGCAGCACCATAAACAGGCCGAGCATGCGGAATACATACAGGGAAGCCAGGCCCGCGAGGGCGCGGCGTTCGGTGGAGTTCATCGGAATCCCGGGACAACTGCAAACAGGGCGCGCATTGTAACAGCGGTGCACGAATTGGCTGTAGGGGCGAAGGCGTCCTGAATGCCTGGAGCGGTCGGAGAGAACCTTGTGTTCGCCCCGGGAGCGCCCGGGCCGTGACACCTGCCCAGGGGGGGGCTGCTATCGGTGGCCTTTTGCAGGACACGCCGTGAATCCATCCCTGGAGGCTTGTCGGACAGGTCCCCCCCGCCGACCATGCCTGCAAAAACCAACCAAACCAGGGACACCCCCACCAAACCAAAATCTTTTTTCCC
>NZ_JBSWWT010000021.1:0-66435 GCF_056160225.1 Microbulbifer sp. ABF4_143 | reverse complement strand
TTTTGTGGCAGGGGTGGGGGGTGGGGGGGGGGTGTTGTTGGGGGGGGGGTTTTTTTTTTTTTGTGGGCGGGGGCGTTTTTTTCCCCCCCCCCCCCCCCCCCCCGCCTCTATTTAATCCAGCAGGAGCGGCCCATGGCCGCGATCCATGGTCCGAAAATACGGAGAATCAGATCGCGGCCATGGGCCGCTCCTACATAGAGGGGTAAGCGGGCGCTTACTTGCCCTCTTTCTTGTCTTCCTTTACTTCCTCGAACTCGGCGTCCACTGCGTCGTCGCCACCGGACTGCTGCGCGCCCTGGCCGCCACCCTCGGCGGCGCCCTGGGCCGCCTGGGCCTGCTCGGCGTACATCTTCTGCGCCAGCGGGCCCGAGGCCTCGGTCAGCTTGTTGGTGGCGGCTTCCATCGCGGCCTTGTCGTTGCCTTTGACCGCCTCCTCGGCCTCCTTGATGGCGGCTTCGATCGCGGACTTCTCATCCGCGGTGGCCTTGTCGCCGGCCTCCTCGAGGGTCTTCTTGGTGGCGGAGATCAGGCCGTCGAGGGTGTTGCGCGCCTGCACCAGCTCCTCGAACTGCTTGTCCTGCTCGGCGTGGGCCTCGGCGTCGGCGACCATCTTCTCGATCTCCTCCTCGGACAGGCCGGAGGAGGCCTTGATCACGATGGACTGCTCCTTGCCGGTGGCCTTGTCCTTGGCGTGCACGTGCAGTATGCCGTTGGCGTCGATATCGAAGGTCACCTCGATCTGCGGCACGCCGCGCGGCGCCGGCGGAATATCGGTCAAATCGAAGCGGCCCAGAGACTTGTTCTCGGACGCCTGCTTGCGCTCACCCTGTACCACATGGATGGTCACCGCGGTCTGATTGTCCTCGGCGGTGGAGAACACCTGCGACTTCTTGGTCGGAATGGTGGTGTTCTTGTCGATCAGCGGGGTGGCCACGCCGCCCATGGTTTCGATACCCAGAGTCAGCGGAGTCACGTCCAGCAGCAGTACGTCTTTCACGTCGCCGCCCAGTACCGCACCCTGGATAGCGGCGCCCATGGCCACGGCCTCGTCCGGGTTCACATCCTTGCGCGGCTCCTTGCCGAAGAACTCGCTGACCTTCTTCTGCACCAGCGGCATACGGGTCTGGCCGCCCACCAGGATCACGTCGTCGACACCGGACGCAGCCAGATCGGCGTCGCGCAGGGCGATCTTGACCGGTTCGATGGTGCGGTCCACCAGATCCTCCACCAGGCTCTCCAGCTTGGCGCGGGTCAGCTTGACCACCAGGTGTTTCGGACCTGTGGCGTCGGCGGTGATGTAGGGCAGGTTCACCTCGGTCTGCTGGCTGGAGGACAGCTCGATCTTGGCCTTCTCGGCCGCCTCCTTCAGGCGCTGCATGGCCAGCGGGTCGCCGGACAGGTCGATACCCTGGTCCTTCTTGAACTCATCCGCCAGATAGTTGATCAGGCGCAGGTCGAAGTCCTCGCCGCCGAGGAAGGTGTCGCCGTTGGTGGACAGCACCTCGAACTGCATTTCGCCGTCGACGTCGGCGATCTCGATGATGGAGATATCGAAGGTACCGCCACCCAGGTCGTAGACCGCCACGGTGCGGTCGCCGCCCTTCTTGTCCAGGCCGTAGGCCAGCGCGGCCGCGGTCGGCTCGTTGATGATGCGCTTCACGTCCAGGCCGGCGATGCGGCCGGCGTCCTTGGTGGCCTGGCGCTGGGAATCGTTGAAGTAGGCCGGCACGGTGATAACCGCCGCCTCGACCTTCTCACCGAGGAAGTCCTCGGCGGTCTTCTTCATCTTCTTCAGCACCTCGGCGGAGATCTGCGGCGGCGCCTTCTTCTCGCCCTTCACCTCCACCCAGGCGTCGCCGTTGTCGGCCTCGACGATCTTGTAGGGCACCATCTTGATGTCCTTCTGCACCACGTCGTCCTTGAAGCGGCGGCCGATCAGGCGCTTGACTGCGAACAGGGTGTTCGACGGGTTGGTGACCGCCTGGCGCTTGGCGGACTGGCCCACCAGCACCTCGTTGTCGTCGGTAAAGGCGACGATGGACGGCGTGGTGCGGTCGCCCTCCGCGTTCTCGATCACGCGCGCCTTGTCACCTTCCAGCACCGCGACGCAGCTGTTGGTGGTACCCAGGTCGATGCCGATAATTTTTCCCATCTGTTCAATTCCTCGCTTGCGTTTCGCGCCGTCGGCTCCCGGAGCCTGCCGCGCGTTTGTATACTGTGATGCCAGCTATATTGGTGCCGGCCTTAGGATTTCAAGGGCTCTCTTGCCCGATACTCCAGGGCGCCCTCAGGGGGCCTTGCTCACCACCACCATGGCCGGGCGCACCAGGCGGCCGTTCAGGCGGTAGCCCTTCTGGAAGACCTCCAGCACGGTATTCGGCTCCACGTCGCCGTTCGGCACCTGGGTCATGGCCTGGTGCAGTTCCGGGTCAAAGGGCTCGCCGGCCGGGTCCACCACTTCCACCGCGTACTTGGCCAGGGTGTCGACAAAGGACTTGTGGGTCAGCGCCACCCCCTCGGCGATGGCCTTGCTGACCTCGTCACTGGCGTCGATGCTGGCCAGGGCCCGCTCCAGGTTGTCCACCACCGGCAGCAGGTCCTGCAGCAGCTTCTCCACCGCGAACTTGTGCGCCTTCTCCACGTCCTGCTGGGCGCGGCGGCGGGCGTTCTGCGCCTCCGCCTGGGCGCGCAGGACCTGATCCTTCTGCAGCGCCAGCTGCTCCTGCAGCTTGACGATTTCCTCGTGCAACGCGTCTGCGCTCTCCGCATCCGCGTGCAGGGCCTCTTCGGCCCGGTGCTGCTCCTCCTCGGTGGGCGCCTCTATTTCGGCGGATGCCACCTCCTCAGCGGGGGTGTGCTCGTCGGTCAGCACCTCCTCGTCCCCCTGCACCTTGGGCTCCTGAACCTGATCTTCTTCGCTGCGCTCTTTGGCCACTGCTCTCTCCGTCGCGTCGACTGTCAGTTGATGAGATTGCGCCCGATTCACGGGCAATGCAGCCCTATATGGGGCCTTGCCCCTACACTTCAAGTGGACTTGTTTCGCCGCCGGCCATCGGAGAGTAATGTGACACCGGCCCTATAGCTAACCAGCATCAATTACTGTATAAATAACCACTAATTCGCGCCCAGGCGCCAACCGATAAAAACGGCCACAGAAGCTATGTTGCTGCACCTGTCTATCAGCCAATTCACCCTGGTGGACCAACTGGAGCTGGAATTCGGCCCCGGCACCAGCACCCTGACCGGCGAGACCGGCGCCGGCAAGTCCATCACCCTCGACGCCCTCGGGCTGGCCCTGGGGGACCGCGGTAACGCCGAGCTGGTCCGCGCCGGCAGCCCGCGCGCCGACATCAGCGCCACCTTCGATATCGGCGAGCAACCATCGGCCGCCGCCTGGCTCGAGGAGCAGGAGCTGGACGCCGGGCGCGAAGTGATACTGCGCCGCACCATCGGTGCCGACGGCCGCTCCCGCGCCTATATCAACGGCCAGCCGGTGACCCTGCTGCAGCTGCGCGCGCTGGGGGAACAGCTGATCGACATCCACAGCCAGCACGAGCACCAGTCGCTGCTGAAGAAAGACACCCACCGCCGCCTGCTGGACGAGTACGCCCGCGCCCAGGAGCTGGCCGCCGAGACCCGCATCCACTTCAAAACCTGGCAGGACCAGTACCGCCGCTACCGGGCCCTGGCGGACAGCGCCGAGGAGACGGAGGCGCGCCGCCAGCTGCTGCAATATCAGCTCGAGGAACTGGAGCAGCTGGACCTGCAGGCGGACGAGATAGAGGCGCTGGAGAGCGAACAGCGCCAACTGGCCAACGCGGGGCAGATACTGAGCGGCAGCTACCAGCTGGCGGCGCTGCTGTCCGGCGGCGAGGGGGATATCGCCGAACAGCTGCACCGCGCGCTGCAGCTGCTGTCGGCCATGCCGGAGCAGTCGCCGGCGCTGGCGGAAGTGGCGCAGATGCTCGACAGCGCCCGCATTCAGGTGGACGAGGCCGCCAGCACCCTGTCGCGGCATATCGACCGCTTCGAGATGGACCCGGAGCGCCTGGCCGAGGTGGAGGAGCGCCTCAGCGCCATCTACCAGGCCGCGCGCAAGCACCGCGTGCAGCCGGGCGAACTGCCGGCACTGCAGCAGCAGCTGCAGGCGGAGCTGGACGAGATAGGCGCGCCGGACGCGCTGGACAGGCTCGCCGCCGAGTGCGAGGCCCTGGAGGCCCGCTATCGCGAGACCGCCGGCAGGCTGAGCGAACTGCGCAAAAAGGCTGCCACCGAGCTGGCCGAGGCCGTCAACCGCCAACTGGCGGAACTGGCCATGCCCCACGCGCGCGTGGAGCTGGCCCTGCGCCCGCAGGAGAAACCCACCGCCAGCGGCCTCGAGGAGGTAGAGATACTGATCGCGACCAACCCCGGCCAGCCGCCGCGGGCGCTCGGCAAGATCGCCTCCGGTGGCGAGTTGTCCCGGGTCAGCCTGGCGATCCAGGTGGTCACCGCACAGACTTCGCGCACGCCGACGCTGGTGTTCGACGAGGTGGACGTGGGCATCGGCGGCGCCACCGGCGATGTGGTCGGGCGCCTGCTGCGCCAGCTGGGCGAGACGCGCAACGGGCGCGCCGGCCAGGTGATCTGCGTGACCCACCTGGCCCAGGTGGCGGCGCGGGCCCACAGGCACTACCTGGTGGAGAAGCACAGCGACGGCGACAGCGCCTTCGTCTCCCTGCGCGAACTGCAGGGCGACGAGCGCCGCGCGGAGATAGCCCGCATGCTCGGCGGCGAGACCACGGCCCAGTCCCTGGCCCACGCCGGCGAGATGCTCACGCGCAGCTGATGCCCCGCGCACCAGGGCCGAAAATGACCGGGAATGGCGCCTAAAGTCACATTATACTGTGGCGCCCAGAGTCAACTTCGGCTGCGCAGATGCAAAGAACCATTTTCAACACCCCCATAGTGACCCCCCTGCTGCGCCAGGTCGCCAGGCTGCTGTTGAAGCTGCACGGCTGGCGCGTGGTCTGCGACCAGCAGGCGCTGAAACTCAGGAAATACGTGCTGCTGGGCGCCCCCCACACCAGCAACTGGGACGGCTACTACTTTATCCTCGCCGCGCTGAAGCTGGGTCTGACGCCCCGCTGGATGGGCAAGGACAAGCTGTTCAAATTCCCGCTCGGCGCCACCATGCGCTGGTTCGGCGGTATCGCGGTGGACCGCAGCAAGGCCAACAATCTTGTGGATGCAACCGTCAAGCAGTTCGATGCCAGCGACGAGCTGATCATCGCGGTGCCGCCCGAGGGCACACGCGGCACCGCCGGGCGCTGGAAGACCGGCTTCTACCATATCGCCCGCGGCGCGCGGGTACCGGTGGTCTGCGGCTTTATCAATTTTCCGCAAAAGGAAGTGGGCCTGGGCCCGGTGATGGAGATGGGCGGGAACCTGATGGCGGAGTTGGCCAGGTTTCGGGACTTCTACGCGGGCAAGATCGGCAAGTTCCCGGAGCGCTACACGCCGCCGGCCTGACCTGCCCCCTCGAAAACCCAATGTAGGAGCGGCCCGTGGCCGCGATCGCGACAGCGGGCTCAGCGCGAGCCCAGCTATTGATCGCGGCCACGGGCCGCTCCTACAAAGAGTCTGCAACTCTCAGCCCGCACAGGCAGCCCGCACAGGCGAACACGAGGTTCGCTCCAGATATTCGCGGCACCTTCGGCCCCTACTTTAAGCTCCCTTTTAAGCTTCCTTCTTCTTGACGTAGAGCACCAGGCTGTGACCGGTCAGCTCGTAGCCGTGCTCCTCGGCGATCTGCTTCTGCAGCTTTTCGATCTCCTCGTTGTGGAATTCGATCACCTTGCCGGTGTCGGTACACACCATATGATCGTGGTGGTCGCCGCGATCCAGCTCGAACACCGAATGGCCGCCGTCGAAGTTGTGGCGCATCACCAGACCCGCGCTTTCGAACTGGGTCAGGACCCGGTAGACGGTGGCCAGCCCGACATCTTCGCCCGCCTCGAGCAGCATCTTGTAGACATCCTCCGCGCTCAGGTGCTGTTCGCTGGCACTCTCCAGCAGCTGAAGGATTTTGACTCGGGGCAATGTGACTTTGAGGCCGGCCTTGCGCAGTTCCTGGTTTTCGTTAGACATGAATTCGAGTTTCCCGGCAGGATTTTCTAATTTTCGGTGTATTCAACCGCTCGCCATCCGACGCCGCATGCGCGTCTGTCAGCAGGCGAACACTTCGGGTATTATCCCATGCCCAGCGGAGTCAGCGGAACCCCGGGCGGCTGCGCGGCGGGTGTATCCCCGGGCGCGGGGAACTTTCCTCGCCGGCGGGCGCCTATTCTGATTTGAGCGCAAACGCCGCCAGCCCGGGAAGTGCCACCGCTGACCGTCAAACCATAATGGAGCAATGAATGCCGTCTAGCCTGAGAATTCTCGCCATTGCGGGCCTGTGCGCCCTGCTCGGCGCCTGCAGTCTGTTCAAGTTCCCCGGCGTGCACCGCATCGAGGTGCAGCAGGGCAATATCATCACCCAGGAGATGGTCGACCAGTTGAAGCCGGGCATGACCCGCCGCCAGGTGCGCTTCGTGCTCGGCACACCGCTGCTGGAAGACACCTTCAACCCCAACCGCTGGGACTATGTCAATCGCGTGCGCGACCCCAAGGGGGAGGTCACCCAGAAGCGTTTCACCGTCTACTTCAACGGCGACATTCTGATCGCCACCGGCGGCGACTGGCAGCCGGCCGGCTGGCCGTAGCCGCGCGGGGCTGGACCGCTGCAAAACAGCCTCGCCCATCCGCATCGGAGCGCCAAACCGCGCTCCAGGCTACGCCTTGTCTGCGCGCCGTTTCGCCTTCTCCGCGCGCTGCTTGCGCGCTTCTTTCGGATCCGCGATCAGCGGCCGATAGACCTCCACCCTGTCCCCCGGCTGCAGCACATACTGGTCCGCCGGCGGCAACCCCTTGGTGCCCAGGGCCTGGCCGAATATTCCCAGCTTGGCGGTAGCCGGCTCCACCTCGGGGTACTCTTCCGGAATACCGGAGCGCACCAGCGCCTCCAGCGCCGTGGTGCCCGGCTCCACCAGCAGGCGCATCAGGCGCTGCTCATGGGGCAGCGCATAGATCACTTCCACCGCGATGGTCTTGATATCGGTCATTGGTTTTTTCCGTAGATCTGTTCGGCCCGAGCGCACATCGCGCCCACCATCTGGTTGGCGAGATCGCTGAACAACTTGCCGGCAGCCGCGGCCACCAGGCGGCTCTTGAGACTGAAAGCCAGGGTAAAAGTCACCTTGCAGGCGTCCTCCGCCAGCGGCGTAAACTGCCAGTGGCCGGTGAACTCCTGGAAGGGCCCCTCCACCAGGGTCAGCGTCATGCCGCGGGGGCGGTCGAGCTGGTTGCGCGTGACGAAACTCTGGCGGATGCCGGCGCGGGCCAGATCCAGGCGCGCCTCCAGCGTGCGCTCGTCGCTGTGCAAAACTTCGGCACCCCGGCAGCCGGGCAGGAATTGCGGATAGCTGGCCACATCGTTGACCAGGTCGAACATCTGTTCCGCACTGTGCATCACCAGCGCGCTGCGCTCTATCTTTGTCATTGTTCCACTACTGCGTAAGAAATCGCCCCTCACGGGCGCCCTGTGGGCAATTTTGCCAGCCGGCGCTACTCAAGCAAGGCAATTCCTGCAACAATCGCTTTTTTGGCTGTCCGGTCGGACCGGATAGATTCACCCGACATATAAAGTCAGACAAAAATAATAGCGAGAATACTATGTCCGCAGTGAGAGAGCATTTTGGATCGCGGCTGGGCTTTATCCTGGCCGCAGCGGGTTCCGCCGTCGGCATCGGCAACCTGGTGGCATTCCCGGTAGCGGCCACCAAGAGCGGGGGTGGAGCCTTCCTGCTGGTTTACGCCCTCTTTGTCTTCTTTATCTGCCTGCCGGTGATGATGGCGGAACTGGCCCTGGGGCGCAGGGCGGACAAGGACCCTGTGGGCGCCTATCGACAGCTCTCCAACGGTTCGACCCTGTGGCGTATACCCGGCTGGATGGCCCTGATCACGCCCTTTATGATCGCCGTCTTCTATCTGGTGGTGACCGTGTGGGTGCTGGGCTACCTGGTGGAGACCCTGCGCGGCAACCTGGACCAGCTCGCCACCGAGGCCCACTTTGGCCAGTTCATCAACTCGCCGGTGGTCTTTTTCTACCTGGTAGTTCTAATGGCGGCCATCAACGGTATCCTCGCCATGGGCGTCAAGGACGGTATCGAGCGCGCGGCCAAGACCCTGATGCCGATGCTGTTCGTGATGCTGCTGGGGCTGGTGCTCTTCGTGCTGACCCGCGAGAACGCGATACTGGGCGTCAAGTACTACCTGATCCCGGACTTCACCAAGATCGACAGCGCCGTGGTCAGCAAGGCCATGGCCCAGGCCTTCTTCTCCCTGTCGCTGGGTATGGGCATCATGATCACCTACGGCTCCTATATGAAGAGACGGGATTCGATACCCGGCTCCGCCCGCGCCGTGGCGATCACCGACACCCTGGTGGCCTTCACCGCCGGCCTGCTGATACTGCCGACCATCTTCCACTTCGACCCGCAGATAGACCCGAGCGAGCTGAGCGACTCCTCCGCGGGCATGATCTTCCTGTTCCTGCCGAAGATCTTCCTCGCCCTGCAGGATGGCGTCGGCTACTTCGGCGCCAGTGCCGTGGCGGCGATCTTCTTCTTTCTGGTGCTGGTGGCCGCGATCACCTCCCTCGTCTCCATCATCGAGGTGCCCATCGCCACCCTGCGCGATGAGTACTCCATAAAGCGCAAGAAGGCCATCTACACCATCGGCGCGGTTCAGCTTGTACTCGCTATCGCTTGCGCCGTTTCTTTCGGCATGGTCAACTTCTTCACCCAGTTCGTGCAGCTTGCGGGCGCGGACAAATCCTTCTTCGATCTGGTGGAGATCGTCTTCTACGACACCATACTGCCGCTGAACGGCCTGCTGGTGTGCCTGTTCGTGATCTACAAGTGGAAGAAGGCCAACTTCGACAAGGAGTTGCAGGAGGGCGACAGCACCTTTACCGGTTCGCTTTCACAGAAATACATCAACTTCTCCCTGGGCACCTTTATCCCGCTGATCCTGCTGTTGATCTTTATCAACACCGTAGCCCTGAAGTTTTTTGGACACAGTTTTATCTAGGCATTTGCAGTATTCATGGCCAAGAAAAAGAAAGCTCAGACTTCCAACACCATCGCCCTGAACAAGAAGGCGCGCCACGACTACTTCATCGAGGAGAAGTTCGAGGCGGGCATGGAGCTGCAGGGCTGGGAGGTCAAGAGCTGCCGCGAAGGCAAGGTCCAGCTCACCGACAGCTACGTCATTTTCAAGAACGGCGAGGCCTGGCTGCTGGGCGCGCGCATACAGCCGCTGCCCAGCGCCTCGACCCACTTCGTCACCGAGCCGGACCGCACGCGGCGACTGCTGCTCCACAAGCGCGAACTGGCCAAACTGATCGCCGCCGTGGAGCAGAAGGGCCACACGGTGGTGGCCACGGCGCTCTACTGGAAAAAGCACCTGATCAAGTGCGAGATAGCGCTGGCCAAGGGCAAGGCCAAGCACGACAAGCGCGAAACGGAAAAAGCGCGCGACTGGAATCGCGAGAAGCAGCGCCTGATGCGCACGGAACACCGCTAGCCAGACGGCGCGCTGCACGCAGGCTTCTACAGGCTCCACTCAGCAATTACAGACAAGAATAACGAAGAGAGTTACCACATGAGTGCACCGCGAGGACAATTCAGCTCCAATATCGGTTTCCTGATGGCCGCGGCGGGTTCCGCCGTGGGCCTGGGCAATATCTGGGGCTTTCCCACCAAGGCCGCCAGCAACGGCGGCGCCGCCTTCGTAGTGGTCTACCTGCTGCTGGCCTTTATGCTCGCCTACCCGGCCCTGATGGCCGAGCTCACCATCGGCCGCCACGCGCGCCGCAATATGGTGCAGGCGCTGCGCGGCATCTCCGTCGGCCCGGTCAGTCGCTTCTTCGGCAGCCTGGCCGGCTTTGGCGGCATTGTCGTGGCCTCGCTGATCCTGAGTTTCTACGCGATAGTCGCCGGCTGGATGGTCGCGCACCTGGCGGAACCCTTCGCCACCCTGTTCGGCATGAGCGGCGCGGCCGAGTGGCTGACCGGCAACAGCACCGCGCGCAACCTGACCTTCACCGCGATATTCAGCGGCATGACCATGCTGATCATCGCCAGCGGCGTGGAAAAAGGCATCGAGCGCTGGTCCACCCTGCTGATGCCGGCCCTGCTTATCCTGCTGCTGCTGCTGATCGCCTATGTACTGACTCAGCCCGGCGCGGTGACCGGCCTCGAGGTCTACCTGATGCCGGACTTCAGCCACCTCTCGCCCAAACTGCTGATCGCCGCCATGGGTCAGGCCTTTTTCTCCCTGTCTCTCGGCGTCGGCACCATGCTGATCTACGGCTCCTATTTGAGCCAACAGGAGAGCCTGCCGCGCCTCGGCGCCCTGGTGACCCTGATCGACGTCGGCATCGCCTTCACCGCCGGCCTGCTGATACTGCCGGCCATGTATGTGGCCCAGGAGGCGGGCACGCAGATCTTCTCTGAAGCCGGTGAACTGATCGCCGGCCCGGGACTGATACTGCAGGTGCTGCCGGCCCTGTTCGACACCATGGGCACCGCCGGCCTGTTCGTCGCCATCGCCTTCTTCGCGCTGATGGTCATCGCCTCGCTGACCTCCTCCATCTCGATGCTCGAAGTGCCGGTGGCCTTCACGATCGAGAACCTGAACGTGCCGCGCCGCCTGGCGACGCCGCTGGTGGGCCTGGCCATCTTCGCCATCAGCAGCCTGATCATCGTCAACTTCGACGCGCTGTTCGGCCTGGTGGTCAGCATCAGCACCGAGTACGGCCAGCCGCTGCTGGGTGTGGCCCTGTGCGTCTTCGCCGGCTGGATCTGGCGCCGCGACCAGCTGCTGGCGGAACTGCAGAAGGGACACCCGGGTATCGAGCGGACCCTGTTCTGGAAGATCTGGCCCTGGTACGTGCGCATCGTCTGCCCGCTGCTGATACTGACTGCCTTCGCTCAGTCAGTCATGTAGATGGTGACCAGCAGCGGATCAACGGCCGCCCGGATGTATTGTTCGGGCGCCGTTTCAGGTATAATTCAGTGACACGAGAGTGTTTCTTATCGGGGATGACTTGGATTCGACGCCGGTAACGAAACCATGGGTGCATGCCGTGATGGCAGCCAATCACGTAAATCCAAAGCTGCAATCTATTAGTTGCCAACGACGACAACTACGCACTGGCGGCTTAAGCCCGCCAGCGGTCTTCAGCAAGGTTCCAGTACCGCGCTGCAGACTGTTAAATAGAACTGGATCGCTGTGAACCGCGCCTGTCGGGGATCAGCTAAAACTTAAACAGGCTCGCCAATTACGTCCTGCCCGTCGGGCTGTAAGCGGCTAAATCAATAGACGGAACTAAGCATGTAGAGCCTCTGGCAGAGTGCTGACGGACGCGGGTTCGACTCCCGCCATCTCCACCAACTACCTGTCTCAGACAGACCACAGAAGCCCCGGAAGCCCAGTGCTCTCGGGGCTTTTGCTTATCTGATCCATCCCAGTTAGTCTAATCCAACCCGTCCAAATCTAACCCCAAGTGGCCGGGTTATTGGACGGGTTGAGCCCACCGGCACCGTCCAACCCGTCCAAATCAGCCAGGAAGCCCCAGCCATGCCGCTGTCAGACACCAAGATACGAACGCTCAAGCCCCGGGAGCGGAAGTACATCGAAGCCGACGAGAAAGGCCTGGCCGTTGAGGTCACCCCCACCGGTGCGAAGCGCTGGGTATTCCGCTTCCGCCTCCACGGCAAACGCCCCGAGATGGCCTTAGGGCTTTACCCTGATGTGAGCCTGAAGCGCGCGCGGGAGCTCCGCGACGAGGCCCGCCAGCACGTGGCCGCCGGCATAGACCCCCGCGACGTGAAGCGCGCCCGCAAGGAATCCGCCCTCGAGGCCAACCGCAACAGCTTCGCCGCCGTCAGCGGGGAGTGGTTCGCGGCCAGGATGGCGCACCTGTCCAAGTCGTCCAAAGACCGCGCCCGGCGCGCCCTGGACAGCGACCTGCTGCCCTACCTGGGCAAACGCCCCATTGCCGAAATCACCGCACCGGAGGTGCTGCGCTGCCTGCGCCGGATCGAGAGCCGGGGCGCACAGGAGACCGCCCACCGCGTGAAGCGGGTAGCCAGCCAGGTATTCCGCTTCGCCGTGGCCACTGGCAAGGCCGACCGCGACCCCACCGCCGACCTGACCGGCGCCCTCACCCCCACCAAGAAAAAACACCTGGCCGCGATTACCGATCCCGTGGGGGTGGGTCGCCTCATGGTTGCCATAGACGGGTATCAGGGCACCCCAGTGGTGAGAACGGCCCTCAAGCTGTCCCCACTGCTGTTCTGCAGGCCTGGGGAGCTGCGCAAGCTGGAGTGGTCGGAAATCAACTGGGAGGCCAGCCAGATAGAGCTGCCGGCCGAGAAGATGAAAATGGGCGAGCCGCACATTATCCCGCTGGCTGAGCAGGCGCTGGCGCTGCTGCGGGAGCTGGAGCCCCTCACCGGCCGCGGCAAGTACGTTTTCCCTTCCGCCCGGGGCCAGAGCCGCCCCCTGTCTGATAATGGCGTCAGAACGGCGCTACGCTCCCTGGGCTACGACAACGACACCATGACCGCCCACGGCTTCCGCGCAATGGCAAGAACGCTGCTGGATGAGGTGCTGGGCTTCCGTGTGGATTACATCGAGCACCAGCTGGCCCACGGAGTGAAGGACACTCTGGGGCGCGCTTACAACCGCACTAAGCATCTGCCCCAGCGGGCCGCCATGATGCAGAAGTGGGCGGACTACCTGGACAACCTGCAGGTACAGGCCGGCGCCGACAACGTGATTACCGCGGCGTTTGGTGAGCGGTAGCCATTATTAAGCTAAAGCCCGCTAAAGCCGTCTCAGGCAGCGTTGACAGTTGGCGGAATGGTGGGTAAATTCTGCTACAAGTCGCAAGAGTTGTAAGCACACCAACCAGACACCCGAAAGCCCGCACCTCGCGGGCTTTTTTAATCCTCAAACCTCCCCACTTATCTTAAATGCGTTGACCTGTGAGAGTTGAGCGGGTAAGTTTTGCTACGCTGCGCGAAAGCTGTAAGCGCACGACCAGAATCACCTGAAGCCCGCAAATAGCGGGCTTTTTTGTGCCCCAAATTTCATCCGTAAACCCGCCTCTGTGCGGGTTTTTTTGTACCTGTAAACCGGCCTCGAGCCGGTTTTTTTATGCCTGAAGGCTGGAGAACTGACCATGCAAAAAGACCTGTCCCAACCCCCAACCGTTAACCCCGCGGCCATGTACCGGGCACCGGAATGTGCGCGCCTGTTTGGCATTGGCCTTTCCACCTGGTGGAACTGGACCAAGACCGGACGCGCCCAGCGCGGAATCAAGCTGGGTCCGAAAACCACCGTATGGGAAGGCTCCTATCTGCTGGAGCTGAAGCGGGAACTTATCGCGGAAGCACAATGTTAGGAGAGCGCCATGGAAGGAATCAGAACCGCCCCGGCACAGGGCGGCCCCGTTACAGCGGATAGCACCGGTAATGATATCACCCCCAAGCGGCTTCGCCTCAGCCCTCGCCAGCGGCGGGCATTGGCGGCCCTCCTGGAGCGCCCCCGCAGTCGCGAAGACCTGGACCGGATAGCCGGCACCAGCAACAGCCCGGACCTTGTGGGACGGCTTAGGAAACGCGGAATTACCATTCTGTGCGAGCACGTGAGCCACACCGACCGCGACGGGGTGAAAGGCTGGCACGGCGTCTACAGGCTGCCAGAAAGCGAGAGGCGGCGCCTTGGGGGTGTACTGTGAGATATGTCGTCGAGATAGAGCAGGTAATCACGATCCCCATGGTGGTAGACGCCAGCTCTCAGCGTGAAGCGCGGGCAGTGGCAACGCAGCTACTGCAGCGCAGCACTGAAGGTGACCCCGAGGCCGTGGGCGACCCTATAGCAGAGGCGCCCCACATTCGCAGTGTGCGAAAGCTGGGGGGGTGACAGTGGATCCAAGCAAGCCGCTATTGCCGCCCCTGCTGGCCCGCGGCGATGTTGTGGAAGTGGTGCGCGGGCTACTGACGATAACGCCAGCCAGCGGCCTCCCTGTGCCGCCTGAGTGGCTGCGAGAGCACCAGCACCAGATAACCACAGAGGCCGCCCGCGCTGCTGGAGTGGATGCCCTGGAGTACCTGGGCTATTCGGTCGGCAATTATGGCCCCAGCAAGCGCGGCGGCGTGTCGCTGCAGTTCCGCAACCTGGTTGACGGCAGCGAGCGCTATTCCGTATTCAACGCGGAGACGCGCCGGGACAGGAACACACAGCACGGCAAGAAGGGCGCCCCCCTGCCTCGAGGACAGTTCCGGGTGACCGAGCGCTTCAAGTTCTACGGCTTCTGGCTGTCCACCGGGTTACCTGTGCCCCGGCGCCTGAGCGCCTTTCACGATTACATGGGCAAGCTGGCGGGTCTGGTATTCACCGGCACTACCACCGACGGCGAGCGGGTGGGCGACCTGTGCCCGCTGTCCCTGAGCCATAACGACCTGGTGCGGCTGCTGGGGGTGAATAAGGCACCAGATGCCGGGGCGGCACCTGGAGCCGGGGCGGGCACTGTGACCGGGGGTGACACTCTGCCGGTAGAGATTGGCGCCGGACAACTCCCGGACAATTGCCGGACAACTCCCGGACAACTGCCGGACAACTCCCGGACAAGCGCGCCGGACAAGGAAACCGCGCAAAGCCAGCAACCACGGGGAATAGAGCCGGATGGAAGTACGGGGCGAGAAAAGCACGGTAATACGGTAATAAGGGAACGCGGGTATACGGGCACCCCCTTCCCCTCCCCCTCTCTCCCCCAAGAACAAACCAATGAGGAGTGGCTGGCTGACTTTGAGGGCGCGGGCTGATTCAGTCATCGGGGCGCCACCCTGCCAGGCGACCGGCTCAGTCACTGAGGTGGCGCGGGTCCTTCCCTGGGGTTTGCCCTTACGGGTCCGCAGCAGCGCGAGGTTCCGCTATTTACGGGAATTTTTTTCAGGGGGTTGGTTGTTGGTCATTGGCCGCACAGGATACAGCGAGACGTGCAGAAAACCCCTGTTTTATAAGTGCGACAGCGCACCGCTGCACAGTCGCGGGGCCGCTGCAATGACCAACCTAGCCCCTTGGCGGGGTTGGCTATTCCGCGCAGCCTGGCAGCCGCCGGCGGACACCCCCAGAGGGGAGAGGGTGACGCTCTGATAACGCCCCCGGCGTTACCGACAGCGCAGCTCTGTACGGAAATACAGGCTGAATGGATATTCAGGGATAGGCCGCGCCCAGAACGGCATACAGGGCGCCTCAAGGCTATTCACGAATCAGGGACCACCCCCGACTGACGAACAGCCCAGCAGTTATTGACCCCAGTTAATCTAATGGCCTATTCTGGATCCGCTGTCGCCAAATCGGCAGCCGGGATTGAGACCCCGAAATTACAAGGCGCGTCGAAGTCGCCTACCCGTGTATGCGGCTTTTTTTGTGCGCGACAGCTCCCTGTTATGGCGGGCTGGCGTAGGGGGCATTGCGCCCGCCGTTCCCTTGTAGCGGTAGTCTCAACCTGCGTTCAGCCTGCCACCCTACCGTGATTGAGACCGCGCCGGGTGGCCACCCATACAAGGAACCTGACATGGATATCACCCTGCCCCCTCGCCGCGGATACAGACCTGAGCCCGCCCCGCTGGAAACCCTGCCTTTCGTCTACCGACCGGGCCGACGCAACAAGAAAGCCAAGCGCAGCAACTGGAAGCTGCCGCCAGTCGATGATTACGGCCTGGCCTGCGAGCTGGGGCGCGAATACGCCGCCCACTTCGTCCAGTACCTGAAAGACAATCCGTTCTGGGTCGGTAAGAACCTGCTGGGCCTGATCCTGGCCGATATCGATTACCGGGACAGCACCGCCGCCAAGGGGTGCCATGTGGGCTTTTTCTCCCACCTGGAGCGCCTGCTGTACGCCCAGGCCGTGCGTATGGATGTGTTCGACGATGTGGACCGCCTCAGGTGGGGCCACGTCGACACTCTCGCCGACGACTCGCAATGACCCCGGAGCCCCGCCTGCCGATCCCTCGCCACCCTCTGTATCTGCTGGCGGCCGGGGCCTGCCCCACTCTGATTCGCGTGGGGGTGGCCTGCCCCCTTGCACACCGGCGCCCCTGCGGACAACCGCCCCGCACTGACAGCGCTGTCTTCACTGACTTCTTTCGCCCCTGTGCTGGCTCGACTACAACCCCGCACCCGTGCGTTACCTGGCGCCAGAGCGTACCGCGGTGCCGGCTCCGGACACCTCAACTGGGGGTTACTTCGCTCGCGTGGACGGGTTCTGTGACGGGTTGAGGAAAAACAGCAAAAGGCATCCCCGGAAAATCAAAGGCTTAGGACAGCTTTTCAACTCCCGCCATCTCCACCAACTACCTGTCTCAGACAGACCACAGAAGCCCCGGAAGCCCAGTGCTCTCGGGGCTTTTGCTTATCTGATCCATCCCAGTTAGTCTAATCCAACCCGTCCAAATCTAACCCCAAGTGGCCGGGTTATTGGACGGGTTGAGCCCACCGGCACCGTCCAACCCGTCCAAATCAGCCAGGAAGCCCCAGCCATGCCGCTGTCAGACACCAAGATACGAACGCTCAAGCCCCGGGAGCGGAAGTACATCGAAGCCGACGAGAAAGGCCTGGCCGTTGAGGTCACCCCCACCGGTGCGAAGCGCTGGGTATTCCGCTTCCGCCTCCACGGCAAACGCCCCGAGATGGCCTTAGGGCTTTACCCTGATGTGAGCCTGAAGCGCGCGCGGGAGCTCCGCGACGAGGCCCGCCAGCACGTGGCCGCCGGCATAGACCCCCGCGACGTGAAGCGCGCCCGCAAGGAATCCGCCCTCGAGGCCAACCGCAACAGCTTCGCCGCCGTCAGCGGGGAGTGGTTCGCGGCCAGGATGGCGCACCTGTCCAAGTCGTCCAAAGACCGCGCCCGGCGCGCCCTGGACAGCGACCTGCTGCCCTACCTGGGCAAACGCCCCATTGCCGAAATCACCGCACCGGAGGTGCTGCGCTGCCTGCGCCGGATCGAGAGCCGGGGCGCACAGGAGACCGCCCACCGCGTGAAGCGGGTAGCCAGCCAGGTATTCCGCTTCGCCGTGGCCACTGGCAAGGCCGACCGCGACCCCACCGCCGACCTGACCGGCGCCCTCACCCCCACCAAGAAAAAACACCTGGCCGCGATTACCGATCCCGTGGGGGTGGGTCGCCTCATGGTTGCCATAGACGGGTATCAGGGCACCCCAGTGGTGAGAACGGCCCTCAAGCTGTCCCCACTGCTGTTCTGCAGGCCTGGGGAGCTGCGCAAGCTGGAGTGGTCGGAAATCAACTGGGAGGCCAGCCAGATAGAGCTGCCGGCCGAGAAGATGAAAATGGGCGAGCCGCACATTATCCCGCTGGCTGAGCAGGCGCTGGCGCTGCTGCGGGAGCTGGAGCCCCTCACCGGCCGCGGCAAGTACGTTTTCCCTTCCGCCCGGGGCCAGAGCCGCCCCCTGTCTGATAATGGCGTCAGAACGGCGCTACGCTCCCTGGGCTACGACAACGACACCATGACCGCCCACGGCTTCCGCGCAATGGCAAGAACGCTGCTGGATGAGGTGCTGGGCTTCCGTGTGGATTACATCGAGCACCAGCTGGCCCACGGAGTGAAGGACACTCTGGGGCGCGCTTACAACCGCACTAAGCATCTGCCCCAGCGGGCCGCCATGATGCAGAAGTGGGCGGACTACCTGGACAACCTGCAGGTACAGGCCGGCGCCGACAACGTGATTACCGCGGCGTTTGGTGAGCGGTAGCCATTATTAAGCTAAAGCCCGCTAAAGCCGTCTCAGGCAGCGTTGACAGTTGGCGGAATGGTGGGTAAATTCTGCTACAAGTCGCAAGAGTTGTAAGCACACCAACCAGACACCCGAAAGCCCGCACCTCGCGGGCTTTTTTAATCCTCAAACCTCCCCACTTATCTTAAATGCGTTGACCTGTGAGAGTTGAGCGGGTAAGTTTTGCTACGCTGCGCGAAAGCTGTAAGCGCACGACCAGAATCACCTGAAGCCCGCAAATAGCGGGCTTTTTTGTGCCCCAAATTTCATCCGTAAACCCGCCTCTGTGCGGGTTTTTTTGTACCTGTAAACCGGCCTCGAGCCGGTTTTTTTATGCCTGAAGGCTGGAGAACTGACCATGCAAAAAGACCTGTCCCAACCCCCAACCGTTAACCCCGCGGCCATGTACCGGGCACCGGAATGTGCGCGCCTGTTTGGCATTGGCCTTTCCACCTGGTGGAACTGGACCAAGACCGGACGCGCCCAGCGCGGAATCAAGCTGGGTCCGAAAACCACCGTATGGGAAGGCTCCTATCTGCTGGAGCTGAAGCGGGAACTTATCGCGGAAGCACAATGTTAGGAGAGCGCCATGGAAGGAATCAGAACCGCCCCGGCACAGGGCGGCCCCGTTACAGCGGATAGCACCGGTAATGATATCACCCCCAAGCGGCTTCGCCTCAGCCCTCGCCAGCGGCGGGCATTGGCGGCCCTCCTGGAGCGCCCCCGCAGTCGCGAAGACCTGGACCGGATAGCCGGCACCAGCAACAGCCCGGACCTTGTGGGACGGCTTAGGAAACGCGGAATTACCATTCTGTGCGAGCACGTGAGCCACACCGACCGCGACGGGGTGAAAGGCTGGCACGGCGTCTACAGGCTGCCAGAAAGCGAGAGGCGGCGCCTTGGGGGTGTACTGTGAGATATGTCGTCGAGATAGAGCAGGTAATCACGATCCCCATGGTGGTAGACGCCAGCTCTCAGCGTGAAGCGCGGGCAGTGGCAACGCAGCTACTGCAGCGCAGCACTGAAGGTGACCCCGAGGCCGTGGGCGACCCTATAGCAGAGGCGCCCCACATTCGCAGTGTGCGAAAGCTGGGGGGGTGACAGTGGATCCAAGCAAGCCGCTATTGCCGCCCCTGCTGGCCCGCGGCGATGTTGTGGAAGTGGTGCGCGGGCTACTGACGATAACGCCAGCCAGCGGCCTCCCTGTGCCGCCTGAGTGGCTGCGAGAGCACCAGCACCAGATAACCACAGAGGCCGCCCGCGCTGCTGGAGTGGATGCCCTGGAGTACCTGGGCTATTCGGTCGGCAATTATGGCCCCAGCAAGCGCGGCGGCGTGTCGCTGCAGTTCCGCAACCTGGTTGACGGCAGCGAGCGCTATTCCGTATTCAACGCGGAGACGCGCCGGGACAGGAACACACAGCACGGCAAGAAGGGCGCCCCCCTGCCTCGAGGACAGTTCCGGGTGACCGAGCGCTTCAAGTTCTACGGCTTCTGGCTGTCCACCGGGTTACCTGTGCCCCGGCGCCTGAGCGCCTTTCACGATTACATGGGCAAGCTGGCGGGTCTGGTATTCACCGGCACTACCACCGACGGCGAGCGGGTGGGCGACCTGTGCCCGCTGTCCCTGAGCCATAACGACCTGGTGCGGCTGCTGGGGGTGAATAAGGCACCAGATGCCGGGGCGGCACCTGGAGCCGGGGCGGGCACTGTGACCGGGGGTGACACTCTGCCGGTAGAGATTGGCGCCGGACAACTCCCGGACAATTGCCGGACAACTCCCGGACAACTGCCGGACAACTCCCGGACAAGCGCGCCGGACAAGGAAACCGCGCAAAGCCAGCAACCACGGGGAATAGAGCCGGATGGAAGTACGGGGCGAGAAAAGCACGGTAATACGGTAATAAGGGAACGCGGGTATACGGGCACCCCCTTCCCCTCCCCCTCTCTCCCCCAAGAACAAACCAATGAGGAGTGGCTGGCTGACTTTGAGGGCGCGGGCTGATTCAGTCATCGGGGCGCCACCCTGCCAGGCGACCGGCTCAGTCACTGAGGTGGCGCGGGTCCTTCCCTGGGGTTTGCCCTTACGGGTCCGCAGCAGCGCGAGGTTCCGCTATTTACGGGAATTTTTTTCAGGGGGTTGGTTGTTGGTCATTGGCCGCACAGGATACAGCGAGACGTGCAGAAAACCCCTGTTTTATAAGTGCGACAGCGCACCGCTGCACAGTCGCGGGGCCGCTGCAATGACCAACCTAGCCCCTTGGCGGGGTTGGCTATTCCGCGCAGCCTGGCAGCCGCCGGCGGACACCCCCAGAGGGGAGAGGGTGACGCTCTGATAACGCCCCCGGCGTTACCGACAGCGCAGCTCTGTACGGAAATACAGGCTGAATGGATATTCAGGGATAGGCCGCGCCCAGAACGGCATACAGGGCGCCTCAAGGCTATTCACGAATCAGGGACCACCCCCGACTGACGAACAGCCCAGCAGTTATTGACCCCAGTTAATCTAATGGCCTATTCTGGATCCGCTGTCGCCAAATCGGCAGCCGGGATTGAGACCCCGAAATTACAAGGCGCGTCGAAGTCGCCTACCCGTGTATGCGGCTTTTTTTGTGCGCGACAGCTCCCTGTTATGGCGGGCTGGCGTAGGGGGCATTGCGCCCGCCGTTCCCTTGTAGCGGTAGTCTCAACCTGCGTTCAGCCTGCCACCCTACCGTGATTGAGACCGCGCCGGGTGGCCACCCATACAAGGAACCTGACATGGATATCACCCTGCCCCCTCGCCGCGGATACAGACCTGAGCCCGCCCCGCTGGAAACCCTGCCTTTCGTCTACCGACCGGGCCGACGCAACAAGAAAGCCAAGCGCAGCAACTGGAAGCTGCCGCCAGTCGATGATTACGGCCTGGCCTGCGAGCTGGGGCGCGAATACGCCGCCCACTTCGTCCAGTACCTGAAAGACAATCCGTTCTGGGTCGGTAAGAACCTGCTGGGCCTGATCCTGGCCGATATCGATTACCGGGACAGCACCGCCGCCAAGGGGTGCCATGTGGGCTTTTTCTCCCACCTGGAGCGCCTGCTGTACGCCCAGGCCGTGCGTATGGATGTGTTCGACGATGTGGACCGCCTCAGGTGGGGCCACGTCGACACTCTCGCCGACGACTCGCAATGACCCCGGAGCCCCGCCTGCCGATCCCTCGCCACCCTCTGTATCTGCTGGCGGCCGGGGCCTGCCCCACTCTGATTCGCGTGGGGGTGGCCTGCCCCCTTGCACACCGGCGCCCCTGCGGACAACCGCCCCGCACTGACAGCGCTGTCTTCACTGACTTCTTTCGCCCCTGTGCTGGCTCGACTACAACCCCGCACCCGTGCGTTACCTGGCGCCAGAGCGTACCGCGGTGCCGGCTCCGGACACCTCAACTGGGGGTTACTTCGCTCGCGTGGACGGGTTCTGTGACGGGTTGAGGAAAAACAGCAAAAGGCATCCCCGGAAAATCAAAGGCTTAGGACAGCTTTTCAACTCCCGCCATCCCACCAAACAACTGTCTCAGACAGACTCAAGAAGCCCCGAAAGCCCAGTGTTTTCGGGGCTTTTGCTTATCTGGCTTATCCCAATTATTCTAATAAGACCCCACCGAATACTGCCTTTTTGGGTGGGTTTAGTTGTGGGGTCAGGTAAGCCTACATCACCGACCCCACCAAACCCACGAAAAAGGGGCTGTACCACTCCCCTCCAGTGACCCAATGGAGTCGACCCTGTGTGTAGTGGCATAGTGAATTTGGCCACCTGATTTTGAGTGATATTATCACTCTCAACGAAGATCAGGTGAATAAATGACCACCACAAAAAGAAGATTTAGCCCGGATTTCAAGCTGGAGGCCGCGCAACTAGTTGTTGACCAGGGGTACACGGTAAAAGCCGCCTGCGAAGCCATGGGGGTCAGCAAATCTACCATGGAATCGTGGGTGCGAAGACTCCGCTCAGAGCGAGGCGGTAAAACGCCTGCAGGAAGTGCCCTGACGCCGGAGCAGCAGCGTATACAGGAACTGGAGCGCAAGCTCAGACGTGTCGAAGAGGAGAAAGAAATCCTAAAAAAGGCTACGGCTCTCTTGATGTCGGACTCGCTGAACAATTTTCGATAATCGAGCGATTACAGGAGAGCTATGCTGACACAGGGGGCAAGCGGCAATCCGCTTCTATGGCCGTGATTATTATAAAGACCATACATTTACACATACGGAGAAAAAGGCGATTCAAGATGTTTTAAAGCTAGCGTCTTATCTGCAATAGGCACCAACCTGGAGCCCGCCGAAAGCCCCCAGACTGCAGCGCAATAACATTATTATTGCGCCTCTAGGGGCTTCTCTATTTCAAAAATTCAATGCACGTTCGTTTAGCCGATGACAGCAAGGCACCACCATTACCTCTCACAATGCTACCTGAAGGGCTTTACCGCCGGTGAGTCAAAGAAGTCAAAACTTGTCGTTATCGACCTCCAGCGAAAAAAGAGCTTTGAAACCATCCCACGAAATGTTGGGGGCATCCGTGATTTCAACAGAATCGAAGTCGAGGGTGTAGATCCTAATTACCTGGAGTCTGAGCTCGCCAAGTTTGAGGGAGAAGCAGCAACAGCGCTCAAGCGGCTCAGAGATGCGCAAGACTTTTCTGGTCGCGACAGAGATACGCTTATCCAGCTTATGGCGCTAATCGCCGTTCGCTCTCCTGAAAGGCGGGAACATAAACGGCAGTTTCACGAACAGATAGCTGAAAGAATCATGGATATCCTCCACAGTTCAGAGGAATTCTGGGATCAGCAGATGCAGCAGATGGAGAAGGATGACCCCAGCTTCGAACGAAAAGTCTCGTATGCAGAATCGAAGCGATTCCACGATAGCAAGGCCTATACAGTAGACGTCGCACGTGAATACCATATTCACACTGAAATGGAGGAGGTAAAGACCTTAGTTCCATTCTTGGCAGAAAGGAACTGGCTGCTTGTAACAGCTAATGCAGACACAGGGCCACTTATTACTACGGATTCACCGGTATGCCTTACGTGGAAAGATCCTGATAAGGTCCCGCCGGCACTAAGACGCAGTCCCGGCTTCGGCCTAAAGGAAACGGAAGTGTACTTCCCAGTTTCCCAACACCTTGGGCTGATAGGTGAGTTTGACGGCCCCCAGGGGACGCTAGAGGCCAACAAAGAACTAGTCTCTCTCCTAAATGCAAACATGCTATACAACCTTCACAGTCAGGTATATTCGCCCAAGCTGGACTTCAAATTTTTTGGTAGGCAAAACGCGCTGACCAGTGGAAAAGAGTTTCTGAGGGAGCTTAAACGCGAACACGCACACAACCCTATACCTCAGGAGCCCTAATGGTCAGTGCCCCCGTGTGGTGGGGTTATTTGTGGGGTCTGCCGATGAAACCAACAAAAAGACTATAGAAATCAACACCTACAGCCAGCTTTTCGACTCCCGCCATCCCACCAATCACTAGTCTGAGCAAGTCTCAAAAAGACCTGAAAGCCGCGCCCCATCCCCACTAGGGTTTGCGGCTTTTCTCTTGCCTTCCCCCCCCCAAAAGTACTTGGCCACCACATCTTGCTCCTCACATCACTCCCCCCTTTAGGGAGGAGGTGAGGAACAACGCTGGGGAAATGGGCAAAAGAAGCAGAACGCCGCGCACTATATCACCAGTTGTTGGCTGGACTTTAACTACCGCATGGGCGGCGCCGGCTATCAACCAGCCGGCCATCGCACTACAGCCATTGGCGCCCTACCCGGCACCAATGGCCCGACTCGGTTCGAATATCCATCCGGGACGGCGCTAGTGTTCGGCAAGTTCCGGGTGGCCATGCTGGGATACATAAACCGACGCCAAGGGGGTACAGGGAGGCGCTGGGGCCACGACGACCTCAGTCTTTTTTCTTCTTTTTTGAATCGCTTTTATAAACCTTGAGCGCTTTACGGCGTCCTTTGGGGTGTGTTCTTCCAGCTCATCCGGGAATGCCTCGGCGTCTGATTTCCGGATGGTCTCAGGGCCGCCCGAGAGTATGCCGCGCTCGTCGAAGTCGGACGGGCCGTTCTTGAACATCTCGTCGGCTACGGACTTCAGCCACTCGTCGAACTCTTTGGTTCCCAGTTCCGGGCGCTTGCGATTGTCACTCATACCAAATCCTTATAACAGAAGTCACCCCTCGGGTATTGTAAGAGAAGCCGGGCAGGCGATTTAAGTAGTGAGCGCGCACCTTTTCGTTAACGGGGTTCATTATCCGTACCTGATCCGCGCCTATTGCCCGTGCATAGGATATGGCGGATAAGGCTGTAAGCCTTGAGATCATCCCGCTGAGTGGTGTGTTTGTAGTGGTCAAGTTTTTTGTCTGATTTTTCGCCATTACAGCAAAGCGAGCCCCCACAGTAAACAGGCAGGAAGAGGGGACAGGCGCCACCACCAGGAGGTGATATTTCGCGGAGTTGCCACTCTGCCACCCCACACTCCATTAGGGGAGGCAGCATATTGTGTAACACCATTTGTAACAATCTGAATTCGTTGAGTTCCGGGCGTAATTTGCTGTAATGAATCTGCCGTGCGAGGTGCCAATTATTGGTCTACCCTCGTTGATGCTGAGGGATCGATCTCAATTCCAATAATTAAGGAGCGCCTCATGGCCAGTATTACATCCACAGTATCCAAGCGGCTTACCACCACCATCCCCAAGTTCAAGAAAGTGCTTCAACAGGCACGGGAGCGGGATGTCAACGAGTCTGACACCGTTACCATCGTTATAGACATGCTGGAGCAGATCTTCGGCTTCGATAAGTACTCTGAAATCACGCGCGAGTATGCGATCCAGGGAACTTACTGCGATCTGGCAATCAAATCCGGCAAGCACATCGATTACCTGATCGAGGTCAAAGCTATCGGCATCAAGCTGAAAGAGGGGCACCTAAAGCAGGCGGTTAACTACGCTTCGCGCGAGGGCATCAAGTGGGTAGTACTGACCAACGGAATTGACTGGGAGATCCACCGCGTGACCCTTGACGGCAAGGTGGTCAATGAGCTTCTGTTCACTATCGACATGACTGAGATCAACCCGCGCAAAAAAGATGCGCAGGAACTGCTATTCACGCTCTGTAAACGGGGCGTAAAGAAGGATCTGATTGACGATCTTTACGAGTACCGACAGTCGGTAAACCGCTACACAATTGGCGCACTATTGCTTACCGATGCGGTACTTTCTTCCGTGCGGCGAGAACTGAGAAAGCTCAAACCAGGCATCAAAGTTGACAATGATGAGATTGCTGAACTTGTCCATCATGAAGTGCTCAAGCGGGAAGTTCAGGACACAGATGCTGCCAGAGAGGCGGAAAAACAGATTGCCAAAATGTTGAAACAGCAGCAGAAGGTAAAATCAAAAGCCAAGTCAAAGCCCATCCAACCAGTTGGGCCGGTGGTGACTGAACCAGCATCGCAACCCCAGCCAGTGTCGGAGCCGGGATAACAAACTGCCCGCGAATTAAGGCTTTTTATCACGCGGTCAAAACCAATCGAGGAGTGCGGCGGCTTCTTCCAGTTTGCCGCCGTATCACCATAGCTTCCTTTCAGAAGATTCAAGCAAAACAGCACTCTTCGGTCAATCATACTGGATGAGTGTAGTGGCCAAATTCACTATGCCACTACAGTTTTAGCCGCCAAAAGCAGGCCAGCCAAGCAATTACGGGGTCCAAGGGAGACTTTTCGACTCCCGCCATCCAACCAATCAAAAAAGTCCGCTACCGAAAGGTAGCGGACTTTTTTGATTGGTGGAGTTGACGCAAGGGGAGCGCAAATGCGCTGAGTTCGATCAACATCAAATTTGACAACGGGCTCCCTATTTCACCCAGACCAATCGAGTGCAACATGCATCCCCATGTGACACAGTTTTCTTCACACGCCTAAAAAATCTCCAGCACTATCGACACCACCTGCTACTTTTTATTGTTACTTCCAGAGCGATTCAATCGCCCATCCCGGCGCGATAAAGCACGGGCAAGCAAACGGATAATTTGCTGTTCGGATGCAGCAACACATTTCGAACCTTCAGATGGAGCTGATCATGGTTTTCAAGCGATTTATCGCCGCATTTTTCTTTGTCGTCATGTTGCTGCCACCGCCAGCCAGCGCCCAGGACGACTGGCTGACTGCCGACTGGGGCGATTTCATTGTCCGTATCGGCGGCAGCTACATACACCCGGACGACGAATCCACGTCGCTGAAATTCCGCGTGCTGCAACACTGGAGCCTGTACAACACCACCTGGGAGATCGACTCCGCACAAACCTGGCAGGTCTCCGCCGTCTGGCGCCCCTCGGAGCTGTGGGGGGTAGAGCTGATGCATATCAACGGCGCCGACTACGACGTCGACCTGGACAATGTCACCGGTATTCCCGGAGACGATCTGGTCGAGCTCGGCGACTTCAAAGCCACCACCACCCTGGCCTTCGTCAACTGGTATCTGCTCGACTCCACCTGCCTGGCGCGCCCCTATATCGGCGCCGGCATCAACTATACGGATTTTCACGACGTCAGCCTGAGCCGCGAGTTCAACGATTTCCTGACCGATCTGGACCTCGCCACCGGCAGAGCCGATTTCAATCTCGGCCACTCCTGGGACTGGGCGGTGCAGGCGGGCGTCGATCTCAGTTTCCGCCGCGACCTGCCGCTGCTGGTCAACGCGTCCGTGCTCTACTACCTGTCGGACACGGACGCCAGGGTCACCTTCCCCACTGAGCTGGGACAGGATCGCTTCTACGCCCAGTTCGACTACGACCCCTGGGTGATCAATCTCGGCATCGGCTACAAATTCTGACCGGACGCCGCCGCCGAAGACGGTGGCGGGTTCGGGATTGTCAGCTAGATTGAATTGCTAAATGGAGCCGCCTGACAACGATTCGAGACGGCAGTTGCCACGAGAAATGCAGGAATAAACGTGGGCAGAAATCAGAGACACGGCGCTTCGGCGCGCAACAGCTCAGGGGCGGCGGGTATCTGCTTGGCCATCGGCCTCTGTGCCGCCGCCCTAGGCGCCCTCTCCGACCGCGCCTGGGCCGAGTGCAGCCCCGGCAACACCGGCACCGCCGGCGCCGACCATATCACCTGCGATCAGGACAATGACGCCGAAGGCGCAGACGTGGAAACCTTCGCCGGCGACGACACCCTGAACCTGGACGGCGGCACCATCGGCAGAGTCGACACCGGCGACGGCGACGACACGATCAACCTCAACGACGTCAACGAGCATCTTACCAATCCCCCGCTGCCGGACGGCAGCAGTGAGGCGGACGAGGAAGACATAGATCCGGAGCAGTTCCAGATCATCGAAGTCATCATCAAAAACGGCATAGATGCGGGCGCGGGCAACGACACCATCACGATGGACAACCGCCACGCGGATGTCGGCGACTTTATCGAAGGCGGCGGTATCGATGGCGGCAGCGGCGACGACACCATCAAGCTGCTGGACGGCCTGGCCTTTCACGTGTGGGGCGGCGATGGCGACGACAACATCATTTTGGACGGCGGCTTCGTCTTCAACTACATAGACGGCGGCGACGGCGACGACACCATCTACTGGGACGAGGGCATCGCCAACGAGGTGCGCGGCGGCAGGGGTTCCGATACGCTCAGGATCGATTCCTTCGCCTATGAAAGTGGTCCGCTGCTGGACGGTGGGGACGACGTCCACGCCGACGACGGCGATATCGACACCCTGACCTTCATCCTCGATCACGAACAGGACGCCAGCCTGCTGCGCAACTGGGAGCGCATCGTCATCTGGGGCAGCTCCAAGATGGCGTTTTTCGGCGCGCTCAATGTCGGCGGCGGCGTGGACGCCGACGGCAATGACCTGGGCCTCGACATTCTGTTCGGTGGCTTGGTGCAGTTTATACCGCAGCAGTTTACCGTCACCGGCAATATCGCCAACGCCGGCACCCTGGACCTGGCCTATAACGGCCGTTTCGACACACTGCTGCTGAACGAGGACGCCGCGGGCAACTACGGCGATTACATCGGCAAGAGCGGCCGCCTGTGGATGGATGTAAGGCTGGACGGCGACGACTCCCCCGCGGACCGGTTCAAGATTGCCGGCGATACCAGCGGGCAGACCGCCATCCGCGTCACCAACCGCGGCGGAATAGGCGCAGCCACCAGTGGCGACGGTATCAAGCTGGTGGAGATAGACGGCAATTCCGCCGAGGGCGCCTTCGTGCTGGACGGCGACTATGTGGCCAAGGACGGGCAACCGGCGGCCGTCGGCGGCGCCTACGCCTACACACTGCACCACAACGGCGTGGCGGACCCGGACGACGGCGACTGGTATCTCCGCTCGATTGCCAATCATCCGGACTATCCGCAGGAGGGGGAGATTCCGCGCTGGCAGCCGGGCGCGGTGATGTACGAGACCTACCCCCAGCTGCTGCGCTCCCTGAACCTGCCCACCAGTCTGCGCAGCCGCGTCGGCAACCGCTTCTGGGTGGGCAGCAGCTACAAGGACGCCAACCACTGCGACTACGCCACCTCGGTGGAGCGCGCCATAGACGGCGGCGGCCCCTGGGTGCGCGCCACCGTGCGGCGGATCGAATCGGAGCCGATGGAATCCACCACCCGCACCAGTTGGGATCAGGATTATTTCCAGCTGCAACTGGGTGTCGACATGCCGCTCAATGTCACCGCGATGGACACGCGGCCGGTCGCCGGCGTCGCGCTGCACTACGGCGATTCGGAAAACGACCTGGAGTCCTTTTACGGCGACGGCAATATCGACGTAAAGAACTACGGCGTCAGCGGTTTCCTGACCTGGTACGGCATGCAGGGCGCCTATGTGGATACGCAGCTGCTGCTGAACTGGTTCGACGCCGATATCACCGCCTTCGACCTGCGCGACCTGCAAAAGGGCGAGGACGCCTTCGGTTACGCCTTCTCGGTGGAGGCGGGGCGCAGCTTCAAGCTGCGCAACCTCTACGCCATCACGCCGCAGCTGCAGCTGGTCTACTCGTCGGAAGAGGCGGACGATCTGTTCGACTCCTACGGCGTGGTGGTCACCGATATCAACAACAACGGCGCTTTCGCGCGACTCGGCGCCACCATCGAAAAGCGTGTCAGCCGGCGCAAGTCGAGCCGCAATATGTTCGGCGAGCTACCCCTGGAGCGCTTCAGCCTCTACGCCACGCCGAGCCTTATCTACAACATCGACCAGGAGACCGATGTCACCGTCTCCGGCACGCGGCTGTACCAGCAGCCGGACGACTGGTTTGGCGAACTGGTGCTCGGCGCCACCTACGACGAGTGCGGCGACCTCTGCTCCATCTACGGCGAGCTGCGCCTGAGCGGCAGCCTGGAAAACTTCGGCGACAGCAGCGGCGGCGCACTGATGTTCGGATTCCGCTACAAGTGGTAGGCCCCCGTTTCCCCATTGCGGCTAGACTGAAAACAAGGCTGTGCGGTCCGCTCCGGTCACCCCGGCCTATTGTCTGTCCGAATACCGAGGAACTCAGTATGAAGAGCGAACGCAACAAGGTGCTGACTGGTGCGTCTCTGGCACTGGCAGCCGCCGGCCTGATCACCAGTGGCGCCAGCCTGGCCGCCGGCAAGCCGGCCGCCAACGGTGAGACCACCGACCTGGTGCACTGCTACGGCGTCAATGTCTGCGGCGGCCACAACGACTGCAAGACCGACGGCAACGAATGCGCCGGCAAGGCCTCCTGCAAGGGCAAGGGATTCGTGGCCATGCCGAGCAAGGCCTGCACCGATGTGGGCGGCAAGGTCAAGGACGACTGGAAAGGCTCGGTCAAGACCGCCGACCTGGCCCACTGCTACGGCGTCAACGTCTGCAAGGGCCACAACGACTGCAACACCGCCAAGCACGACTGCGCCGGCAAGGCCTCCTGCAAGGGCACCGGCTGGGTCGCGATGCCGGCCAAGTCCTGCACCGATATCGGCGGCAAGGTCAAAGACTGACACACCCCCATGCCATCCACCCCGGAGACTGCCGCACAGCCAGCGCCGGGCCCCTTTCTGGGCTTCGGTATCGGGCTGCGCACCCAGCACTTCCAGCAGGTGCTGGAGCAGTCGCCGCCGGTGGACTGGTTCGAGGTAGTGTCGGAAAACTTTATGGTCGCCGGCGGCAAGCCGCGCTATTTTCTGCGCGCCATCGGCGAGCGCTACCCGCTGGTGATGCACGGTGTCTCCCTGTCGATCGGCGGCACGGATCCGCTGGATTTCGACTACCTGCGCCAGCTGAAAGCCCTCGCCGACGCCGTGCGGCCCGCCTGGGTATCCGACCACCTGTGCTGGACCGGTGTCGACGGCCGCAACAGCCACGACCTGCTGCCGCTGCCCTACGCCGAGGAGGTGGTCGCGCACGTGGTGGAGCGGGTGCGGCGGGTACAGGATTTTCTCGGCCGGCGCATACTGCTGGAAAATGTCTCCAGCTACCTGACCTTTTCCGAACAGTCGATGAGCGAGTGGGAATTCCACCGCGAAGTCTGCGCGCGCGCCGACTGCCTGATGCTGCTGGATATCAACAACGTCTACGTCAGCGCGCGCAACCACGGTTTCGATCCGCGCGACTATATCGACCACCTGGACCCGGCGCGGGTGCAGCAGTTTCACCTCGCCGGCCACTCGGACTACGGCGACTATGTGATCGACACCCACGACCACGACGTGCCCGACCCGGTGTGGCAGCTGTACCGCCACGCGCTGTGCCGCTTCGGCCCGGTCAGCACGCTGATCGAGCGGGACGACCATATCCCCGAGCTGCCGCAGATGGTCGCGGAGCTGGATACGGCCCGGCGTATATTCGCCGAGGAGTGCGCCGCGGGGGCGGCCAGCGCGCCGTGAGCGGACAGCTGCGCAACCGCCAGCGCCAGCTGATGGCCTACCTGTTGTGCGGCGACGGCGATATCGCCGAACACATCCGCGCCCAGGGCCGCGCGAGCACATCCACCCGCCTCGGGATCTACGCCAACGCCTACCGCGTGCGCCTGCGCGAGACCCTGGACACCGACCACCAGGTGCTGGGCCTCTATCTCGGCGACGAGCTGTTCGAGGAAATGGCGCGCGGCTATGTGGACAGCCACCCGTCGCGCCACCCCTCCCTGCGCCACTTCGGCGAGCGGCTGCCGGACTATCTCCAGGCGACCGAGCCCTTCAGCCGGCAGCCGCTGATCGCCGAGTTGGCCCGTTTCGAGCGGCTTCTGATGACGGTCTTCGACGCCGCCGACGCGCCCCACCTGGAGCTGGAGGCGCTGCAAACAGTGGCCGCCGCAGCCTGGCCGCAGCTGCGCCTGCGCTTCCACCCCAGCGTCAGACTGCTGCGCACCGCCAGCAACTGCGTGCAGGTATGGCAGGCGATCCGCGCCGAGCAGCGGCCGCCGCCCCCGCAGCGCGGCGACTTCCACTGGCTGCTGTGGCGCAACCGCGAGCGGCTGACGGAATTCACCTCCGTCGCCGGCGCCGAGCTGCTCGCGCTGCGCGCGGCCCTGGACGGAGAGGATTTCAGCGGGCTGTGTGAAACCCTGCTGCAGGTCCTGCCCGCGGAACAGGCGGCCGGCGCCCTGGCGCAGCTGCTGCAGCGCTGGATCCGGCACGGCTGGCTGAGCGGTGTCGACTGCTCGTGTCCCGCCCCATAAATAAGGTTGCAAAGGGAAGTGTTCCTGGTGGTTCCCGGCGAGGCGCGACGACGAGTCATAGCGGGGCTATGGCGGGGAGTCGCAACGCGGCCAGGGGCCGCCACTAGACCACCGGCATGAAGAAAGCGGCGCAACGGGAGGGGCGGCGCGCCATCTGGAGCTGGGCCCTGTACGACTGGGCCAACTCCGCCTTCGCCACCGTGGTGCTGGCCGGTTTCTTTCCGCTGCTCTACCAGGACTTCTGGAACTCCGGCGTCAGCGCCGAGGCCGCCAACCTGCGCCTGGGCTGGACCAACGCCGCCGCATCCCTGGTCATCGTGCTCGGCGCGCCGCTGCTGGGTGCCCTGGCCGACAGGGCCGGCGCGCGCAAGCGCCTGCTGTTTCTGTTCGCGCTGCCCGGCACCCTGGCCACGGCACTGCTCGCCTGTGTGCCCGGCGGCGCCTGGCTGGCGGCGTCGCTGCTGTTCGTATGCGCCAGCGTGGGCTTTCTCGGCGCCAATATGCTCTACGACGCGCTGCTGACCTGCGTGGCGCCGCCGCGGCGCTGGCACGCAGTGTCGGGGCTCGGCTTCGGGCTGGGCTACCTCGGCGGCGGCCTGCTGTATCTCGCCTGCGTCGCCGCCGCGCTGAAGCCCGCGGCCTTCGGCTTTGCCGATAGCACCCAGGCGGCGCTGGCCGCCTTTGTCGCCACCGGCCTCTGGTGGGCGCTCTTCTCGGTGCCGCTGCTGCTGTGGGTGCGCGAGCCGCCGGCGGCCGCACCCGCTTCCAAGCGTTCCCTGTGGCGGCAGTCCATCGGCCAGCTGCGCAGCACCCTCGGCCGGCTGCATCGCTACCGCAGCGCGGCGCTCTTCCTGCTCGCCTACTGGCTCTATATCGACGGCGTCGGCACCGTGATCCGCATGGCGGTGGCCTACGGCCGCGCACTGGGCTTCGAGCGCTCGCACCTGATTCTCGCGCTGCTGCTGGTGCAGTTTGTCGGCTTTCCGGCGGCGATTCTCTTCGCCCGCCTGGGCGAGCGCATAGGCCCGCTGCGGGGTATCTACCTCGGCCTCGCGGTCTATATCTGCGTGTGTGTCTGGGGCGCCTTTATCCGCGCGCCCTGGGAGTTCTTTGCGATCGCGGTGCTGATCGGGCTGGTGCAGGGCGGCGTACAGGCCCTGAGCCGCTCCTGCTACGCGCGCCTGATTCCCGCCGCCCGCAGCGGGGAGTTCTTCGGTTTCTACAACCTGATGGGGAAATTCGCCGCGCTGATAGGCCCGCCGCTGTTCGGCCTCTTCGGCACCTGGTTCGGGGATGTGCGCTATTCGATGCTGGCGCTGATACTGCTGTTTGCGGCCGGGGGGCTGGTGCTGTCGCGGGTGCCGGCCTCGGCACTGGAACCCGGCGCCCGGCAGCCGCCGTAGATCCCTGGCGGGCCACTGGAAAGCCATCCCCGGCTTTTTCGGCCCGGGGGTTTGGCGCGTATCCGCAAACTCCCCCATCGCTCTAAGCAGCAGCGCTAGGACCGCAGCGCCTCCAACAGGCCGTACTCGGCAAACACCCGGCGGATTTTGGCGTCGTTGCCCGCGCGCCTATCCCAGTTCTCCTGTTTCAGCGACTGCACCTGGGAGCCGTCGATGGGCAGGAAGCGCCTTTTCCAGTGGCGCGGATCCTCGACCCGCGCGCTGAGTGTCCCCTTCTTCAGGCTCATGGCCTTCAGCCAGATATCGTCCGCATTCGGGCACAGGGCCATGAATTTCTCCCTGTCGAACGCGTCTTGGTGCAGCGAGCCGGGAAAATACAGCACGCCGCCCATGCCGGTGGGAAATATCAGGCGCGAGGCCTGGCCGTCGAGGACACCGGACTGCCACTTGTCGTAGGGCAGAAGTTTGCCGTTTTTGTCCAGCGCCATCCTGTGTCCGCGGTGGCAGTATATATGCGCGGGATCGCGCAAATAGGCCCGGTAGAGCATGTCGATCATATCCGGCGGATAGAGGATATCGTCGTCGACGGTGACAATCAGGCTGTCCGGGAACTTGTCGAACGCGTAGACATATTTTTTGTAGGGCCCCAGATCCTCCTCGACGAAGAAAATCTGCAGGCCGCGCCGCTGCTGTTTGAGCAGCGTCTCCGGCAGCGACTTGTCCGGGAAATTTTTTGTCGAAAGCCACAGCACTATCGCATCCGCCTTCACCGACTGCTGGAACAGGCTCTCGATACACAGGTAGACATCGTTGATCCGCTTGTCGAAAGAGGTCAGCGAGACGACGATATTGTGCGCCTTGTCGTTCCCGACTCCGGACTCGCTGCTGGTCAACGCCCGCTGCTGCAACAGCTGGGTGCGCACCATGGATTCCAGTTTGCGGTTGTTGTTGGCGTCGTGCTTGCGCAGGCGCTTTTTCAGGAAGTAGGAGAACATACAGAAGTCTGGCGGGCTCTATTAACTTTGTTCACTTTCGGCATTGGCGCGGCTGGGCACAATAGTGCCCGCAATCACCCCCGTTAGGCTAGGGGGTACAGCACATTTCCGCCCAAAGAGGGCCGCCGGGAGAAGGAGGAGCCGGGCCGCCGGCGACGGCGGCCCGGAAGCGGGCTTCAGCCGGTCTCGGCGGCTTCGGCGACCGCGCCGCCCCTGGAGGCCGGTATCACGCGCCGCCCGTAGGCGGCCAGCAGGAAGCCGAGCGGGAACATCAGCACGCCGTAGACGGCGGACGGCACCGACATCTCGCTGGAGTTCAGCAGCGTCAGTGTCACCATCAGCCCCAGGGTGCCGTTCTTGATCCCCAGCTCCGTGGCCACCGCCAGCGATTCGCGCCGGGAAAGCCCGGCGGCGCGGCCGGACAGCAACCCCAGCGCGATACCCAGCAGGTTGAGCAGTAGGGCCGAGGGGCCGGCCTGTACCAGCAGATCCAGGAAGCGGTCGCGAATGCCGTAGACCACCGCCACCACCAGCACCGCCAGCACCAGGCCGCCGAAGAGGCTCACCAGCCCCTCGGCGCGGCTGGCGAGTCTGGGCCGAAGGGCGCGCACCAGCATACCGATAGTCACCGGCAGCAGCACGATCACCGACAGCATGGCCACGGTCCTGCCGAACGGCAGCACTATCTCCCGCTGGGTGCCGAAGTAGGTCTGCAGCGCGAAATTGGTGAACAGCGGCAGGGACATGATGGTGATCAGGCTCGCGGAGACCGTCAGCACGATCGACAGCGCCACATTGCCGCGCGCGAGCAGCGTGAACAGGTTGGAGGTGGTACCGCCCGGGCAGGCCGCGATCACGACCAGGCCGACCGCGATGGCCGGCGGCAGGGCCAGCGCCCAGCAGAGGGCAAAGGCGATCAGCGGCATTACCAGTATCTGCGTCAGGGTGCCGACGATGAGTCCGGCCGGCTTCACCGTGACTTGGTGGAAATCCCTGGCGGTCAGGGTCATGCCGATGCCGACCATGATGATAAACAGCGACACCGGCAAGCCGATCGAGATCAGTGGGCCCGATTCCATAGACACCTCCTTTCGTTATTATTGATCAGTGCTCTGCCAAAGTAGCACAGAGCCCGGGGCTATGCCTCGCGAACAACAGGAGCGGCAAAAGGTGGCAACGGCAGATTCGATAGCGGCACCGGACAACTGGGCGAACCTGCTGTGGGCCCTGAGCGCGGCCGATATCGCGCGCTGCGCCGGCCTGCCGTGGCTGCCGTCGCAGCGCCGGGCGGCGCTGGCAGCCCATTTCCGCCGCGCCGGCGCCGCCCGCGCGCTGGCGCCGCTGCTGGACGCCCACCTGCACAGGCTGGACCGGGAGCCGCGCGCGGCCCGCCTGGGCGTCTATTTCGAGCACCTGTGGGCCTTCGCCTTCGCGCAACACCCCCACTACGAACTGCTGTACCACAACCTGCCGCTGCGCGACGGCGGTCGCACCCTGGGGGAACTGGACTTCGTCGTGCGCCACCTGCCGGACGGGCGCATCGAACACTGGGAGATCGCGGTCAAGTTCTATCTGCAGGTGAACGGCAGCTGGGTCGGGCCGGGACTGAAGGACCGGCTGGATATCAAGCTGGCGCGGATGCGCGAGCACCAGCTGCCGCTGATTGAACGCGAAGCCGCGCGGCAGCTGCTGCACCGGCGGGATATTCGTATCGAGCGCCAGTGGGCGCTGATGCCCGGGCGCCTGTTCCGCCCCCTCAGCGGCGAGGCCGCGCCGCCCGCCGCCTTCAGTCCCGACGCCTGCCGCCACTGGTGGGCCTCGCTGGACGCCTTCCAGCGCCACTTCGGCAGGCAGGGCCACCGCTGGGTGCGCCTGCCGAAACGCGCCTGGCTGGCGGACTGCAACAACTGGCAAGGCCCCACCGACAGCGGCGACACACTCGCAGAGCGCCTCCGCGGCGAAGGGATACACGGTCCCCTCTGCATTGCGGCCCTGAACGCCGGCGGGGAGGTCAGCCGCGGCTTTATTGTCCCGGACAGCTGGGCCAGAAACGCGCAGTCCGCATCAGCCGCGCACTGATCGAGCCCTCGCACTGTCCAGTCTGTCGATACTGCCCACCGCGTATCGGGCAAATTTTTCTCCGGAGCCCCTCATCGCCCGGCGGCAATTCCGATACACTCGCGGGCAGAGTTACGGAACCTCTGAATAAAAAACAGGATCAATCCTCGGGGATTTCTATGATTACATGGCGACTTTGCACAAAATTTGGAGCTTTCCCGCTTTTGCTTCTGGCTGTACTCCTAAGCGGCTGCGCGGGTCAGGTCAACATGCTGCCAACACTGACTCCGGACACGGTTCTGCAGCCCAGCCAGGGGCTGGTAGTTGCCAGGGTCGTCAATGCCAGCGGCTACCCGCTGCCGTTCAACCAGTTGACCCTTACGCCGAAAAACCTGAACGAATCCGCCGAGATCAAGCCCGAGCGGCTGAGTGCTCTGACCGGCACCAATACCAGCAGCACTGTCTTCGCCTCGCCGGTCTCTGCAGGGAAATACGCACTGAGCAGCATTCGCGCCTTCCACGTCAATGGTGACTTCTGGTATTCCCGCTTCGCCTCTACCGACGCAAAATTCGGCACCTTCGAAGTAGTGCCCGGGCAGATTACCGATCTGGGCACCATCATCTACTATCCGAAGTCCGATGGGGATCGTTACACCAATATGCTGCTGCGTCGCCCTTCCCCGCAGCCGGCTAAGCCCCTGCACGACTACTTCCCCTACTACACCTTCGACCTGGATTCGGTCAGGGGCTGGGATAGGGACGATTTCGAAACAGAGCGCGACACCCTCTACGTCTCTGCGGCCCGAAATCCGGTCACCTACAACGAGAAATATGTGGCGCCCGATGGCAGCCTGTATTTCATCGGCAAACTGGGCATCATCATAAAACGCACGCCCGGCGGAGAGTGGGAACTTGACGCAGTGGACACCAACCTCGATCTGCACACCATCGCCGCCAATTCCCGCGGAGATCTGGTGATCGCCGGTGAAGAGGGCAAGGTGTTTATCAAGCGCGCCGGCGAACAGTGGGTCGACGTATCGCTAAGCCACAGAGTGAGAGTCCATCAGGCACATTTCCCCGACGACGACCGGGTAGATCTGATGGCCAGTGAGGGCGGGCGCCTGAATATACTGCGCAGCACACTGACCGGCGACGGCGCAGACTGGCAAACCGCAGCCTATTACCAGCCGGGCCTAGGCTGGTTCGACCGCGAGGGCAAGCTAGCCTATTCAACCGCCAAAGAGAAATCCAAGACTTCATCCAGAGCGAGCAGGTCGCGCAAGATCCACAGCGCGTCAATGAAGTTTGTGCAGGGGCGCGCCGAAGTGTTCATCCGCACCCTGGACGCCTATGCCAATCCGGCATTTTCCAGCGGGAAGCTGGAGACCTTTGTCGTAAATCCGACAGACTGGACCATTGCCGGCGAGGGCAACGGCCAGCAGTACTCTGCCGTGCTGGAAGCCGGCGCGACCATGCTGGCCATCAAGGAGGCCGGCTTCTGGTCCTGGGATGGCAAACCGGATTACCTGCGCCTGGACCGCAGCCGCAACCAGTGGGAGGAGATGTCGACGCAAATTCGCAGCTGCCCTCAGGGGTACAGGATAAGTGGCGGAAGCTGCAGGGGCGAGAACGGCAAGAAATACCAAGTCCGCAGAGAGAACTTCAGCTTCAGCAGCCCTCCCTGGTTCAAGACCGACGACGAGGCGATCGCCGTCGCCCTGTTCCGGGAGAAATCGGCCACCGGCGGTAAGTACAGGAGCGTAGCCAAACTGATCAAGACCACAGATGGCGGAAAGAGCTGGTCCAAGACCGGATTCGAACTGCCGGCCGAGTACTGCGGCACACTGATTCCGGACCTGAAAGACCGCATGCTGCTCACCTGCAAAGGCGGCTCGAGCGACTTCTACGAATCTTTCGATGAGGGCGCCAGCTGGTTACACGTTCGCGAACACGAGAATTTCTGATACCCGGCCAGTCCGGCTGGCAGCGGCCACTTCGCGCGGGGCCGACTGGTCCCGCGCGAAAGACGCACCGTCTATCGGTTTCTCCCCAACCTCCTAGCGGATATGACGGTCGATGAACTCCTTTGTGCGGCCAAACACCCGGGCCCTGGTTTCCCCATCGCCGAAGCTGTGGTCCACTTCCGGTTCAAAGTGCCACTCGAACGGCTTGCCATATTTTTCCAGCATCAGTTTCAAGCGGTAGGCATGCTCCGGATCCACCACCCTGTCTTCGCCGCCATGGGCAATCAGTAACGGCCGCGAGATCTTCTCCACAAGGTATACCGGCGATATCGATTTCAGCTTCTCGTACTCCGTTGCCGCATCGCCCACATACTCCCTGCCCCACGCCACTTGCCTGTCAGATAGACGAGGGGAGTTCAACATCAGACTCACATCGGTAACGCCGGCGAGACTGGCCGCACAGCGATAGACCCCGGGGTGGTGAATCGCCAACATGAGCGAGGCATAGCCGCCGTAGCTGATACCGGCTGCGCATATCCGCTCTCCATCCACATCGGGCCGTTTCGCCACCGCCAGAGTGGCCTGATGGATATCCTCCAACATCAGACCTCCCCACTGCCGCTTGCCCGCCTCTTTCAGCTCGGCGCTGTAACCGCTCGAGCCGCGGAAATTCACCCGCAGGACCGCATAGCCGGTGGACACGAAATACTGAATTACCGGATCGTAGTGGCGGTCGTCAAACACACCGATAGGACCGCCGTGCGGCAGCACGATCAGGGGCACCGGCGCACTGACATGCGCGGGCAGGCTGAGCAAATAGGGGATTTCCAGCCCCTCCACGGTCACACTTCCGTCTACCAGTTTGCTGGCCAGCCGCCGGTGTAATTTGGGGTAGTGGGAGCCCAGCAGTACCGCTTTGCGCCCGTCGGCAAAGTCCAGCCGGTATTCACCCGGCAGGTCGTGCCCCTCCCAATACTGTATCGAGACTCTCTTGTCCGCACTCCTGTCCAACTCCGTGACGAAGCGGTCGCCCCGCGCCGTTTTGTGCAGGGCGCCGGCACCACTTCCGTCAAAGTAATCATCCACCAGCACGCCGTTGCGGACCATCCGCGCACCGATCAACATTCCATCTTCGGGAGAGAGAATCAGGTCGACCACCTTGAAAGAATCCGCTTCGTAAACCAGCTCTTCCGTCCCTGCCGTGTAGTCGACCAGGTAAACGCTGCGCTCATCGTCCTCGCGGAGGTCCAGACCATAGAAACTGCCAGAATCCCCCGCCAGCGCCACAGGAATGATTTTCTTTCCTTTCACTTCCGAGGCCCCGTTACCGGCACCGCCGTCTTCCGGCCTCCAGGTATGGATCAATGTCGCTTCACCGCTGTCGTCCAGACGGCTCAGGCTCAATTTGCCCTCGCGGTCGTAATGCAATGCCGCCCGCACCCGGTCTTCGCGGTCCAGAAACCAGCGCAGGGCGAAGCCGTTTACCGAGCTGACCTCATTCGACCTGGTGAATTGACCACCATCCACCGCCGCCAGCTTGTTGACGCCGCCCGGCGGGCTGAGTAGCTCTGCATCTATGCGGTACACCTTCGAATAAGCACCACTTTTTGCAAACAGGAATTTCCCAGGCTCCCGGTGCAGCGGGCTCACCAGCCAGCCTTTGGTAAAAATCTGTCTTAATTGTCCTCGTTCCCCTGCTCCCCGCTCCACATCCAGCACAAACCATTGGCTGCTGCGCCGGGTATCCAGCAGGTCCTCAATACCCTTCTTGTGCGCGGAAACCTGAAACAGGATGCGCCGGTTGTCTATCCACTCCCAGCGCTGGATTGTCGACTCACGCCCCGGGATGTCCGCCTCCTCCATCGCCAGAAGTCGCTGCCTCCCGGGAACCGATAGCACCTCAAACACCTGCTGGCCACTTCCATGATGCATCGTTGCGATACGACTCCCATCAGGACTGAGGCTTACAGAGGTGAAATCGGGACGAGCAAAAAACAAAGCTGGATCAATGTCTGCACATACCGGCAGCGCCAAGCTAAAAACGAAAGCAAACAGAACTCCCTTCTTCACTGGCTTGACTCCTTCTGATCTTCGGTTGCGGCAAGGCTGCGAAAAAAGTCGTCCCGGTAGCCCGTGTGAAATGCGAGCGGATAGTGGGATAAAAGCGGATTCAGTGATTCCTCGAGCGAAGACTTCCTGAGTGCAATGCGGTTGAAAAGGTTGGTTTCCACGTAGCGGGAGGCGCGCTCCTTCGCTATCACCAGGTCGCCGATATAGTTGGTCTTCCCTTCCTGAATCACGAATCTCCAGTTCGATGCCAGATCCGTATCCAGCCGGTAGGGCAGATCATAGAAGGGGGCATTGACCTTGGTGATCTGGTATTGCCCCTCTCTGAGCGGCAACAGGTAGAAGCCCGCGGACAGGCCTTTGAGGCTGAGCGTCTGGGCTGGGCCGACAAAACGGAACCTCTGCCCCGGCCGCAGCGGCTCTCTGCCGGCCCGCGCAATCCGACTGAACTCGATCGAAGGCGCGCTTCCGCCGGCATCCAGGTATACCAGCAGATAGCCCTCCCCGGCCCCCAGCTCCGGCGCCTGCGACGGGCTGACCAGAGAGAGCGGAGCCGCCCAGCTCAGAGTGGAAAACAGGACGGCGAAGGCGATTGTTATCAGTTTTCGCATGATTTTTCGCACAAAACGGGAATTCTAGGCACGTCCGCAGATACCGGTCAATTTTCAGCGCCCCGATCACGCTCGAGGCCTGCCCCGGCCCAGAGCCACCAATTGACACAGATCAATTTATCTTTACAATTTTCAGAAATTTCTGAAAATACAAAAAATGAAACTAACCAGTCAGGCCCAGGCGTTCGTGCTGCACTTCGGCGAGATGGGCAGCCGCTGGGGATTCAACCGCACCGTTGGGCAGATGTTTGCGCTGCTGACGATCCAGTCCGAGCCGCTGAACGCGGACCAGCTGGCGCAGGCGCTGAAGATCAGCCGCGGCAATGTCAGCATGGGGCTGAAGGAACTGCAGGCCTGGCGCCTGGTGGAGCTGCACCACCTGCCCGGGGACCGCAAGGACTACTTCACCGCCGCCGGCTCCATCTGGGACCTGGCGCGCACCGTGTTCGAGGAGCGCCGCAAGCGCGAGCTGGACCCGACCCTGACGCTGCTGCGCCAACTGCTGCTGAACGAGCCCCAGGACGAACAGGAGGCCCAGGCGCAGGAGAGAATGCGGGAGGTCTACGAGCTGCTGGAACTGCTGGACCAGTTCGCCAACACCCTGAGCCGGCTGGAGCAGAAAGATCTGCTCAAGCTGATGAAGCTGGGCTCCGGCATCAGCAGGCTGCTCGAATTCAAAGGCAAGATAAAAGGAGGTGCGCCCCAAACGAAGTGAGTTTCTGCGGTGTACGGCACACCGCAATGCCCAGACGTATCTACTCGCACCTTCAGAGTTCGGGGCCCGAAAAAATACCAGGGCCGCCACTTCCATCTTAATGGCAAGCGGAGGGTCGATTACGTCCGGAACAGCAATTACCGTTTATGTGCAGAGGTTCCCATGCTAGATACCCTGGTCCTGTCGAGGATGCAGTTCGCCGCCAACATCAGCTTCCACATCCTCTTTCCCACGATCACCATCGCCCTCGGGTGGCTGCTCTTTTTCTTCAAACTGCGCTATGACCAGACCGAAAACCCGGTGTGGATGCGGGCCTACCGATTCTGGGTCAAGGTGTTCGCGCTGACCTTCGCCCTCGGGGTCGTCAGCGGTATCACCATGTCGTTCCAGTTCGGCACCAACTGGCCCGGCTTTATGGAGCGGGTGGGTAATATCGCCGGCCCGCTGCTCGGCTACGAGGTACTGACGGCGTTTTTCCTCGAGGCGACCTTCCTCGGCATCATGCTGTTCGGCATCAAGCGGGTGCCGAGCAGGGTGCACACCTTTTCCGCGCTGGTGGTCGCCATCGGCACCACCCTGTCGGCCTTCTGGATTCTCGCGCTGAACTCCTGGATGCAGACCCCGGCGGGCTTTGAGCTGCGCGACGGTGTGGCCTACCCCAGCGACTGGCTGCAGATTATCTTCAACCCCTCCTTCCCCTACCGCCTGGCCCATATGCTGCTGGCCTCGGGGCTGACCGCGGCCTTCTTCGTCGCCGGCCTGTCCGCCTACCGCATCCTCAAAGGCGACCCAAAGAAGGCCCCGCGCCTGGCCCTGAAGACCGGCCTGGTACTGGCGGCGATACTGGCGCCGCTGCAGGTCTTCATCGGCGACCTGCACGGGCTGAATACCTTCGAGCACCAGCCGCAGAAAGTCGCCGCCATGGAGGGCGTGTGGGAGACGCAACGGGGGGCGCCGCTGCTGCTGTTTGCGATTCCCGACGAGGAGACGCGCAGCAACCACCTGCAAATCGCCCTGCCGAAAATGGCCAGCCTTATCCTGACCCACGAACTCGACGGTGAAATCAAAGGCCTGAACGAATTCGAGGGCGACCACCCGCCGGTGAAGCCCGTGTTCTTTGCCTTCCGCATCATGGTCGGCGTCGGACTGCTGATGCTCGCCGTCGCCTGGACCGGCTGCTACCTGCTGCACCGGCGCGGCGAGTTGCCCAACTGGCTGCTGAAGACACTGGTGGCGATGACCTTCTCCGGCTGGCTGGCGACACTGGCCGGCTGGTATGTCACCGAAATAGGCCGCCAGCCGTGGCTGGTGACCGGCGTGCTGAAAACCGCCGAGGCGGTCACCCCGGTGGCACCGGCCAATGTCGGCTTCTCCCTGCTGCTGTACCTGGCCGTCTACGCCATCCTGATGTGGGCCTACATCCACACGCTGCGGGTCATGGCGCGCAAGTCGGTGCATATCGAGGAGTTTGAGACCGCCGAGCCCGCCGCGGACGGCAGCCTGACCAACCTGCCCCAGTCTTCGGCCCGGGAACAAAAGTACGGAGGTGCGCAATGAGTGCAAGCGCTTTGACTGCGACAGAATGGCTGCCGGTAATTTTTGTCGGCCTGATGGGCCTGGCAGTGCTGGCCTATGCGGTGCTCGACGGCTACGACCTCGGGGTCGGCATACTGCTGCCGCTGGGGGAGGAAGACGAACCGCAGCGGGACACCATGATCGCGTCCATCGGCCCCTTCTGGGACGCCAACGAGACCTGGCTGGTACTGGCGATCGGCCTGCTGCTGATCGCCTTCCCCAGCGCCCACAGCCTGGTGCTGACGAACCTCTATATCCCGGTGGCGATGATGCTGATCGGCCTGATTATGCGCGGGGTGGCCTTCGACTTCCGCGCCAAGGCCGCGGTGGATCACAAGCTGGCCTGGGACAGGACCTTCAAGGCCGGCTCCCTGCTCACCAGCCTGACCCAGGGCTATATGCTCGGCCAGTATGTGATGGGCTTTGACAGCAGCTGGCCGGCGCAGCTGTTTTCCGCGCTGAGCGCCCTCGGCGTGACCGCGGCCTATAGCTATATCGGAGCGGCCTGGCTGATCATGAAAACCGAGGGGGATCTGCAGGGTCGCGCGATCCGTTGGACACGCGGGGCCGGGTGGGCGGCCTTTATCGGCGTGGTGGCGGTTTCCGCGGTCAACCCGCTGGTCAACCCGGGAGTCTTCGACCGCTGGTTCACATTTCCGCTGGTGATGTTTGTACTGCTGGTGCCGATGCTGTGCTTCTTCGCCTTCGCCGCCAATGAAATTCTGCTGCGGCGCCTGCCGAAGGTGGACGACCGCCACTGCTGGATTCCGTTCGTCAATGTGCTGCTGGTTTTCGTGCTGTGTTTTACCGGCCTGGCATTCAGTTTTTATCCGGACATAGTGCCGGGCAAACTCGATATCTGGCAGGCGGCCAGCGCTCCTGAGGCGCTGCGCTTCATTCTGGTCGGCGCGGTTATAGTGGTGCCGCTGATAGTGGCCTACACCGCTTTCTCCTACCGGGTCTTTCACGGCAAGGCGACGGATCTGCACTACCACTGAGCGGCCACGCGCCCGGGATCAAACAGGTCCGGCCGCGGCCTGTTTGATCGCCCGCTCGAACTAGCGGCGCAATTGCGCGGTGGCTGGGGCCTTTTCAAATTTATTTGCCGAATTTGGAACTACGCCACAAATCGGACAAGTCACCCTTGCCCCGCCCGAGCCCGACGTGAATAATTCATGACGCCAAAAGACAAGGCTTTTACACGGAAGTAAAGCGCGCAGGCGGCTGTTGGCCGCGCGCGCCAGTCGAGGTGGTTGAGTGAATCAAGTTGATCGACAGGAATCGGGCCGGCGCGACACAGCGAGTCCGCGCAAGCCGCAACGCAGGAATGGACGCGAGAAGTACGAAAAACTGCTCGACGCCCTGGAAGTCCTGATCACCGATCAGGATCCGAGCGAAGTCTCCCTCGCCAATCTGAGCCGGGTGGCCGGTGTACCCGCCGCGTCCGTTTATCATTTTTTCCCCAGTGTGGACGCCAGCCTGACCGCACTGGCCGAGCGCCACTACAAATCCTTCGGCGAAGTCCTGGACCGTTACACAGACGCGACGCCACACGGCAGCTGGCAGGCGCCGCTGTTCCAGCTCTGCGACCTGGCCCGCTCCTACTACGACGCCAATACGGCGGCGCTGAAGGTCCACTTCGGCCCCCAGTCCAGCTGGGCGCTGCGCCAGCTGCAGACGGAGCACAACCGGCGCCTGGCGGACACCCTGCTGAAAGAGCTGTCACACAGGTTCGAGCTGCCGCCGTCCCAGGACTGGGGGGAGCGCTTCCTGCTGGCCATTGCGGTCAACGACGCCTTCTGGTCCCAGTCCTACTCCCGCTTTGGATGTATCACCGCGGAGTTCGCCGCAGAGGGCAAGCGCGCCGCCGCCGCCTATCTGAAGATGTATCTGGGCGAGTTGCGCGAGCGGCACCGCGACAGCCGGCAGCTGGAAGGCAGCCCGGCCTGAGAGCCCGCGACCCACGCGTCACGGCGAACAGCGGCGGGCGGCAACAACTACACTTAGGGGTGGCATTTCCATCAAGCAATGCGGAGGTCCCCATGCCCATCGCCGCCCACGACCTGACATCGGATTTCCCCGAGTACGCAGAAACCATCCAGCGCCTGCAGCGGGAAGATCTCCAATTCAAGGAAGAAAGCGACACCTATCACAAGCTGGACAAGCAGATCCGAGGGTTGCAGGAAAGCGGCATTGCCACCGACGACGAGCACTACAACAGCCTGAAAAAGCAGCGCGCCTACCTGAAGCAGCACCTCTACCACCGCATCACCAACAGTTATTAGGGCCTGTTGACACTAATTCGATAGCCGCGTTGCCCCCCAAAACGGGCTGGGCGAGGGCGACAGTCAAATAGAGGAGGGATCATCTATTTGATTGCCGGGCTGATAAGACACCTGGACAGCCCTGGCGCCATTCTGCAGACTGGCCTTTTCCGCAAAGAGCGAGTGGCGCCATGCATCTCTACTTCACCCACGCCTCACCCTATGCGCGCAGCGCCCGCATCGTCCTGCGCGAGCAGCGCCTCCAGGAGCGGGTTCGGGAGCAAGTTTCGCACCCGTTCGACAATGCCGAGGACTTCATCGCAGCCAACCCGCTGGGCAAGGTGCCGGCCCTCGCCCTGCCAGGCGGCGAAGCGATTGTCGACAGCGAGGTGATCTGCGCCTACCTGGACAAGGCGCTCGGGGACGGCCGCCTGAGCCGGGCACAGGAGGCGGACTGGCCGCTGAAAACCCTCTACAGCGTCTGCTCCGGCCTGACCGACACCCTGGTACTGCTGCGGGTCGAGAAGGCGCGCGAACAGGAGGGGCTGCGCTCGGACTTCTGGTGGCAGCGCTACCAAAATGCGATCGCCCGCACTCTGGACTACCTGGAGGAGCGCGCCGCGCGGCTGCCGGACGCGCTGAGCCTGGTCCATATCAACCTGGGCTGCGCCCTCGCCTATCTGGACTTCCGCCACGCCGAAATCGACTGGCGCAGCGGGCGTCCGCAACTGGCGGCGCTGTCGGAAAAACTGGAAGCGCGCGAGAGTTTCGCCGCGACGACACTCACCGAATAACGCCGACGACACTGACCCCGCGTGGGGTCAGTGCTCCTGGCCGCGCAGGTGGCGGTCGAAGAAGTCCCTGATCATCGTGTACTGATGGATGCGGGTCTGCTTGCCGCGCAAACTATGCTTCTTGCCCGGGTAGGTCATCAGCTCGAACTGCTTGCCCCTGTCCTGCATCTCTTTGATCAGCTTGGTGGTGTTGGTGAACAGCACATTGTCGTCCGCCATACCGTGGTAGATCAGCAGCGCGCCCTTGAGGCCGTCCACATAGGGGAATACCGACGAGGCCTCATAGGCCTTTGCGTCGCGGGTCGGGTTGCCCATATAGCGCTCGGTGTAATGGGTGTCGTACAGGGACCAGTCGGTGACCGGCGCACCGGAAACGCCGGCCTTGAAGTAGTCGCCGGCCTTGAACATGCTCATCAGCGCCATATAGCCGCCGTAGCTGTGGCCGTAGACACCGATATTATCGCTGTCCACATAGGGCAGCGAGCGCAGGAAGCGCACCCCGGTGATCTGATCCTGCACTTCCGGCTGCCCCATGCGCTTGAAGATCGGGTTTTCGAACGCGGTGCCCCGGTGCGCGGAACCGCGGTTGTCCAGCGTAAACACGATATAGCCCTGCTGTGCCATATACTGGTTGAACGCCCTGTCCCAGCTGTTGGTCACCAGCTGCGCGTGGGGCCCTCCGTAGAGGAATACCATCACCGGGTATTTTTTCTTCGCATCGAAATTCGCCGGTTTGTACAGCCGGTAGTAGAGCTTGTGCCCCTGGGGCGCATCGATGCTGCCGAACTCCGGGACTATCCAGTCCGACTTGTACGGAAACAGCGGGTGCCCCTCGACCACGGCGTTTTCCTCCAGCCAGGTCACCTGCTCGCCGCTGGCCCGGTGCAGGCTGACCTGGGGCGGTGTGGTCGCACTGGAAAACTTGTCGATATAGCCGGAGGCGTCTTTGGCAAATTCGATACTGTGCATGCCGGCGCGCCGGGAAATTTTTTGCACGGAACCTTCGCCGTCCAGTGCCACCGCGTACAGGTGGCGCTCGAGCGGCGTATCCCTGCGGCCGGTGAAGTAGACAGTGCCTTTTTTCTCATCGACCGCCGCCAGCGCGTCCACGGCCCAGTCGCCGCTGCTCAGCTGCCGCAACAGCTTGCCGTTCAGGTCGTACAGGTACAGGTGCCTGTAGCCGTCGCGCTCGGACGACCAGATAAAGCGGTCACTGTTCTTGAGGAAGCGCAGGTCGTCGTGCAGATTGACCCAGGTATCGCTGGTCTCCGTCAGCAGCGTGCGGGTTTTGCCGCTGCCGAGGTCGAACAGGCGCAGCGCCAGCTTCTGCTGGCTGCGGTCCTGCCACTGATAGCTGAGCAGATTGTCCCGCGCCCAGTCCACCCGCGGAATATAGATATCCTCGTCTTTGCCGAGATCGACCCAGCGGGTCTGGCCGGAGGCAATATCCAGCACCCCCAGTTTGATTTTCACATTCGGGCGGCCGGCAGCGGGGTAGCGCTGCTGTATCATTTCGATGCGGTCCGCGTAGATCTCGCTGCGGGTCACCTCGTCCACCGGCGATTCGTCCACCTGCAGATAGGCGATATGCCGGTCGTCCGGCGACCACCAGTAGCCGGTCATGCGGTCCATTTCCTCCTGGGCGACGAACTCCGCCATGCCGTTTTTTATCGGGCCTTCGCCGTCGTGGGTCAGCTGGCGCTCTTCGCCGCTCTTCAGGTCGACGATAAAAATATCCTGTTCGCGGATAAAGGACACATAGCGGCCTTGCGGCGATACGCGCACATCGGTTTCGAAGTCCTCGGTTTCGGTCAGGCGCCGCGCGGACTTCTTATCCAGATCGTAGTAGTAGACATCGCCGGCGAGGGGAAACAGCAGGGATTTGCCGTCGTCGGACCAGGTGTACTCCATGATGCCGCTGCCGTAGATACGCTGGCGCTCGCGCCGCGCCTTCTCCTCATCGGACAGGATTTCCTCGCCCCGGTGCAGGGAATCGGAGTTGACCAGCATCCGGCTTTTGCCGTCTTCGATATGGTACTCCCACAGGTCGTAGCGCTCGTAGTCATCCGCGCGCCCCTTCAGGAAGGTCACGCGGCTGCCGTCCGGGGAGTACTCCAGCGCGCGCGGCGAGGTGCCGCTCAGGGCCGGGTCGGAGAATATCCTGTCGATAGTCAGCTGTTCAGCAGAACAAATGCCGGCAAATATGCCGCCGAACAATAGAAGCCATGCTCGTTTCATACCGCGTCTCTTTTTGATGGTGTCTTTCGCTTTTGCAGCTGCACGGGATTCTACAACGTAATCGCGGCGCGCGGTCCGCCGCCAGCTTCCGCGGCGCGGCCGGGGAACCTCCACGCAGCCTCCGCAGGCTCCGTACAGAGACCATGGCGTTCCCTAAACTAAAATGGACAGGTTGAATTCAATGGGCAAACACCATGAACAAACTGCCACTGCGTATCGACATAGTATCCGATGTGGTCTGCCCCTGGTGCGTGATCGGCTACCTGCGCCTGCGGCGGGCGCTGGATCAGTATACGGACCGCTTCGAAGTGGAAATTCACTGGCTGCCGTTCGAGCTGAACCCGCAGATGCCCGCCGAGGGGGAAAACCTGCGCGAGCATTTGGCGAGGAAATACGGCACCACGCCGCAGCAGAGCATCGAGGCGCGCCAGCGGCTGACGGACCTGGGCGCCGATGTCGGCTTCGCCTTCAACTACAGCGACGATATGCGCATGTACAACACCTTCAACGCGCACCAGCTGTTGCAGTGGTCGCGGGGCTATGACCGCGAGACGGCACTGAGCCTGCGGCTGTTCAACGCGTTTTTCCACGAGCGCAGGAATATCGATGATACCGAGGTGCTGGCGGGCGCCGCCGCGGACGTCGGCCTGGACCCTCAGGAGGCGCGGCAGGTGTTGCAGGACCAGGTCTACGCCGGCGCCGTGCGCGAACTGGAAAAACTGATCACCGGCCAGGGCGTCAGCGGCGTGCCGCTGTTTGTCTTCAACCGGGAGTATGCGATCGGCGGCGCCCAGGAAGTGGAAACCTTCGAACAGCAGCTGCAACAGCTGCTCGACGAACAAAATAATTAAGCTGCGGGAACAGCCGCCCCGGAATCGCCGCTATTCCGGCGCCCGCTGCGCCGGATCAATCCGCGTGCCTGAGCAGATAGTCGGCGTGGAAACGCAAATGCTGCTCGATAAAGCTGGCGATAAAGTAGTAGCTGTGATCGTAGCCGGCGTGGTGTTCCAGCTTGAGCGGATAGCCGCAGGCCTCGGCGGCCGCCTCCAGCGCGTGGGGTTTCAGCTGCTGCTCCAGGAACTGATCGTCGTCGCCCTGGGAGACCAGTATCGGCAGCCGCTCGGTAGCGCGGCCGAGCAGAACCGTCGCGTCGTAGGCCTCCCAGGCCGATTTGTCCGCGCCCAGGTAGGCACTGAAGGCCTTCTCGCCCCAGGGGCAGGCGATCGGGTTGCAGATGGGGCTGAAGGCGGAGATGGACGTATAGCGCTCCGGGTTGCGCAAGCCGATCACCAGCGCGCCGTGGCCGCCCATCGAGTGGCCGGCGATCGCGCGCCGCCCGTTGACCGGGAAATGCCGCTCGACGATATCCGGCAGCTCCTGCAGCACATAGTCGTACATGCGGTAGTGGCGCTTCCACGGATCTTCGGTCGCGTTCAAATAGAAGCCCGCCCCCTGCCCCAGATCGTATTCCGGGTCGTCGGCCACATCCTCACCGCGCGGGCTGGTGTCCGGTACCACCAGCGCTATTCCCAGCTCCGCCGCCAGGCGCTGGGCCCCGGCCTTCTGGCTGAAGTTTTCATCGGTGCAGGTAAGCCCGGAGAGCCAGTAGAGCGCCGGGAACCTGTGCCCCCGCTCCTCCTCCGCCTGCTGCGGCAGAAAGATGGCGAAGCGCATCGAGCAATTCAGTACCTGCGACTGGTGGCGATACTGCCGCTGCAGGCCGTCGAAACATTTAGTACTGCTGACCAGTTCCAGATTCATCTTCATCAGGCCTCATCGTAGTGGATCACGCTGCGGATGCTTTCGCCCCGGTGCATCAGTTCGAAGGCGTCGTTGATTTTCTCCAGCGGCATGGTGTGGGTGATGAAATCGTCCAGCCGGAACTCGCCGGCCAGATAGCGCTCCACATAATCGGGCAGTTCCGAGCGCCCCTTGACGCCGCCGAAGGCGGTGCCGCGCCAGACGCGCCCGGTCACCAGTTGGAAGGGGCGGGTGCAGATCTCCTGGCCGGCCCCGGCCACGCCGATAATCACCGACTCGCCCCAGCCCTTGTGGCAGCACTCCAGTGCCGCGCGCATCACCTTGACATTGCCGATGCACTCGAAGGAGTAGTCCACGCCGCCGTCGGTCAGCTCGACGATCACCTCCTGGATCGGCTTGTCGTAATCCTTGGGGTTGATGCAGTCGGTGGCGCCGAGTTTTTTCGCCAGATCGAATTTCGACGGGTTGATATCGATACCGATAATGCGTCCGGCGCCGGCCATGCGCGCACCGATGACCGCCGACAGGCCGATGCCGCCGAGGCCGAAGATGGCCACGCTCGCGCCCGGCTCCACCTTGGCGGTATTGATCACCGCGCCCATGCCGGTGGTGACGCCGCAGCCGAGCAGGCAGACCTCCTTCAGCGGCGCCTGTGGATTGACCTTGGCCAGCGCTATCTCCGGCAGCACCGTGTACTCGGAAAAGGTGGAAGTGCCCATGTAGTGGTAGATGGGCTTGCCGTCGATGGAGAAACGCGTGGTGCCGTCCGGCATCAGCCCCTTGCCCTGGGTCTCGCGGATCTTCTGGCACAGATTGGTCTTGCCGGACTTGCAGAATTTGCACTCTCCGCACTCGGGCGTGTAGAGCGGGATCACATGGTCACCCACCTGCACGCTGGTGACCCCCTCGCCCACCGACTCGACGATACCGCCGCCCTCGTGGCCGAGGATGGCCGGAAATACGCCTTCCGGGTCCTCGCCGGACAGGGTGAAGGCGTCGGTGTGGCAGACGCCGGTGGCCACCAGTTTGATACGCACCTCGCCCGGCTGCGGCGGCGCCACCTCGACTTCCTCGATCGAGAGCGGCTGCCCCGCCTGCCAGGCGACCGCGGCTTTACAGCGAATGGCTTCTGCAGTCATGGTTTTCTTCCCTGTGGATGGAGCATGTCTGGCGCCCAGCATAACGCGGCTGCGGATGCGCCCGCAAAGGGCAGGTTCAAATAGCGGCTACTGCTGCCGCTGACACTTGCGCCACTGCAGCGGCGAGCGCCCGTGCACGGCGCGAAATGCCTTGGAGAAGGCGCTGATATCCGTGTAACCGAGCGCGGCGGAGAGCAGGTTGATATCGACACTGGAGGCGCGCAGGTGCCAGCGCGCGGTTTCCATGCGCGCGTCCTGCAGCAGCTGTTTGAATGAGGTGCCCGCCTCGCGCAGGCGCCGCTGCAGGGTGCGCGCGGGTATATCGATCAGTTCGGCGATCTGCGGCAGCCCGTGCTGTTGCGCGCCGAGGGTCTGCAGTATCAGCGTGCGCACCTGCTGCGCTATGTCGCCCCGGTGTTCGCGGAGCAGCTGCCGGGTAAACTCGTCGAAATAGCGATCCAGGTTGGCACCCGGTTGGCGCAGCGGCAGCCGCAGTATATCGGCGTCGAACACCAGGCTGTCGCGCGCCTGCGCGAAGCGCACCTCGCAGTTGAAGAACGCCCGGTAGCGCCGCGGCGGCGACAGCGGTCCGTGGCGAAAAGTCACCAGGCGCGGGCGCACTTCCCGGCCGGCCAGATCCTGGATCAGGCGGTAGCAGGCCCCGGCGGCCAGCTCGCGGTACTGGTCGGCGTCTTCCGGCGCCTCGAAGTGCTCCAGCCGCTCGGCCACCAGTTGGCCTCCCTGGGACTGCAGGCGCCAGTGGTCCGCCTGGTTGTGCAGCACCATATAGCGGTGAGTGGCCGCCAGCGCGCCGCCCATGTCCGCGCTCTTCAGCAGCAGCTTGCCCAGGGCGCCGAGCATGCGCACGCCCTGCATCTCCGACAGGCGCAGGCCGAAGTCAGTGCAGTCGAGCTCGCGCGCACACAGGTTCAGCAGTTGGCTCAGGGTCGCGATGGGCACCAGTATATCGGGCCGGCGCACGCAGTCCGCCGGCAGGCCGACACGGGCGAGCAGTCGAGACGGATCGCCGCCGAGCTTCGGCACCAACAGGTTGAACCCCGCCAGGGCACCGCTGCGGATTTCGTAGTTCGGTTTCATCGGTGTCTGGCGCTAACCGGTTTTCTTTACGAACTTGGTCAGGATCACGATGCGCTGGCCCTCGACCCGCCCCTCGATATGCTCCGGGTTGTCCGTCAGACTGATACCGCGCACCGCGGTGCCGCGCTTGGCCACCAGGCTGCTGCCCTTCACGTCCAGATCCTTGACGATGGTGACGGTATCCCCGGCGTGCAGCTGCACGCCGTTGCAGTCCCTGTGCACCGGGGTATCGCCCGCCTCCGGCAGTGCGCCGGCCCGGGCCCAGGCCGCCAGGTCGTCGTCCAGGTAGAGCATGTCGAGCAGGTCCTGGGCCCAGGTCTCGCCGGAGAGCCGCTTCAGCAGCCGCCAGGCCATCACCTGTACCGCCGGCACCTGGCTCCACATGCTGTCGCCGAGGCAGTGCCAGTGCGCGCTGTCCAGTTGCGCCGGGTCTTGCAGCTGCGCGCGGCAGGTGTCGCACAACAGGATATCCGCGTCCCCGCGCCCCTCGGAGGCGGGCACCGCGAAGGGCGCCAGCCCGGTTTCTGCGTTGCACAGCTCGCACTTGCCGCCGCTGCGCGCCATCAATTGCCGTTCGCTGCCCATTTGGATTCTCCCCGGTAAAAGGGCGCGGATTATACGCCCTTCGCGGCCTGTACTGCGTCACTAAACGCTAATTCCGGCCGAGGCATGCCCGCATTCGCTTCTGCGGCTCCCGCTGCTGCGACTCAGCCTGGGCGCGATTCGCGCGGCGGGCGCAATAAGTGTTTCGGTATCGACGGCGAGTTACACTTTGGCGATCCAGATCTGGCCGCCATCGGCGCGGTGGTACCGGGGGGAGGAGTATCTTCAGCGGCTGGCTGCCGATAGCGCGACTACTGTAAAGCGGCCGCCGACCACTAGGGAACCTCTGAATAACTCCATAGCCTCTCTGCGGGCCCTGAAGTTGTTCAGAGGTTCCCTGGCAGGCTGTTGAAAAATACTTTTTCGACAGCCTGCCGGGGCCGGCGGCGCGGTGCGATGCCGCTTCAGTGGTGTGCGGAAACCGCCGAGGCAAAGGCCCCGCTCTGCTTGCGCCCCAGTGAGTGGGTGATATCCCCCAGGCTCAGTATGCCGACCATACGCTTCTCGCGGTTCATCACCGGCATGCGGCGCAGGTGGTGCTGTTCCATCTTGTGCACCGCGGTATTCAAGTCGTCGTCTTCCCAGCACCACTCGATACCTTCCGTCATCACGTCCCGCGCCGTCAGCGCCGACATGTCGCCGCCGCGGGCGGCGCCGCGGCAGGCGATATCGCGGTCGGTCACCATACCAATCAGCCTGTCGTTCTCGCCGATCGGCACCGCGCCTATATCCTCGTCGCGCAGAATTTTCGCCACTTCCGACAGCGGCGTATCCGGTGTACACCAGGTACACCCGTTATGCATTGCCTGTTTTACCTTCATGATTCAACTCCAACTTGTTCAGCCGGGGATGTTCGGATCACAGCAAGCACGTAAGCGCTTGATCTGATAGTGTTGATAAGTCCCCTGCTGTCGTCCTAAGCAGGGGCTGTGGCGGCAAAGCACTTTGCCTTCGATTCCGGTTGCCGGACTTTGTCAGCAACCTGTCAGTGAATTTCGATGCGCTTTCTCTGCGGCTGGCGCTCCTCGGTCTTGGGCACCTTCAATGTCAGCACGCCGTCCTTGAAGTTCGCATCTATCTCCTCTTCGCTGACATCGTCGCCCAGGTTGAAGCTGCGCATAAACTTGCCGTAGCGGCGCTCCTGGCGGATCAGCCTGCCCTCTTTCTCCTTCTTGTCCTCGCGGTGCACTTCCGCCTCCAGCGTCAGCACGCCGTTCTCCAGCGTGACGTTGATGTCGTCCTTGCTCACGCCCGGCAGTTCGGCGCTGATTTCATAGCTGTCCTTCTGCTCGCTGACGTCGATGCGCGGCGAGAAGAATCCCTCCCTGCCAACGGTGCGCGACGGTGACAGCATCTGTTCGAACATATTGTCCAGGTCCAGTAGTGAACCTCTCGGAATCAGGCTCATGGCGAAATCCTCCCAGGGGGTCTGTGAACGTCTGCGGGGCGGCGGGCCGGGGCCCGCGCCGTGCGTGAATTTTAGGGAGTGCGGCGGCGCTCGGTAGGGCAATTTGAGCGCCGAGACGGTCCGGCAAGTCACCGGGGAGGCGGCGCCTTGGGACACGCTTTATAAATAAAGCCTTCATTGAAACGGCCCCTTATACCATTTGCCCCGGGTTTCCGGCGCCTGTTTCAACTAGCATTGAAATTAGAGAAAAAGGCGAGGATTCTCTGATGGCACTAGCATGGGTCCTTGTGGCCAACCAATCACAGGCGCGGCTCTTCGAGGCCGCCAAACGCGCCGGAGATCTGCACGAGCTGGAGGGGCTTATCCATCCGGAAGCGCGTCTGAAGGGGCGCGATCTGGAGAGCGACGCCCCCGGGCGCGCCTTCGACAGCGGTGCCCTCGGGCGCCACGCGATGGGCAATTCGAGTGAACTGCACCGCCGCGCGGGGCAGAAGTTTGCGCGCGAAATCGCCCACACGCTGGAGCGCGGTCGCAAAGAGGGCCGCTATGAAAAACTCTACATAGTCGCCGAACCACAGATGGTGGGCAGCCTGCGCGACTCACTCAAGGCGCCGACCCGCGCGACCATCGCCGGGGAAATGGGCAAGAATCTGGTGAACTGCGAGGCCGAGGAGATACGCGCGCAGCTGCCGCCGTGGCTGTAGTGTTCGCCCCGCCCCCAACAACATTGACGCGGCGGTTGATTTGCATTGCGCAGCTTGCAACCATGGGCGAGGCTATTCCCCCTGCAATCAAATAGGCGCCCATTCATCCTCCTGGTGGTCGCCTTGAAATACTGGCGCAACTGCACGGAGTTGTTGGTAGGCGTCGCGGAGAGGAGGCGCTGGTATTGCAAGAGCCGGCGCCGGCCATAGCACGGGCTGCAGGCCCCGCCGATTCTGTCACACGGAAAGCGCCATGCTGAGACTCTTTGAAATCAAGCGCGGCAAGGTCATCGAACAACCCGATGGCGCGGACGTCAGCGAGCAGCAGCTGGCCGAAGTGGCCTGGGTCGACCTGCAGGAACCCGAGGAGGAAGAGCGCGAACTGCTGGAGGACCTGCTGCGCACAGAGCTGCCGGAATCGGAAGAGGTCGACGAAATCGAGGCCTCGGCGCGCTATTTTATCGACGACGCCGGGGTGCATATCCACTCCCTGTTCCTGACCCAGAGCGAGGGCCGCCACGACACAGCGACGGTGGCCTTTATCCTGCAACCGCAGCGGCTGATCACTGTGCGCGAGAGCGACCTGGCGGATTTCCGCCTGCTGCGCATGCGCGCCCGACGCGGCCAGGTGGAGGCGCGCAGCGCCCAGGAGCTGACGGTGAAGCTGTTCGAGCAGAAGGTGGAAAACCTCGCCGACGCGCTGGAGGATATCCACCTGAAGCTGGGAGAGGCCAGCTACCTGGTGCTGGAGGACGAGTCCTCGGATCTGGAGGATGCCATCGACCTGCTGGCGAAGCTGGAAGACAGCAACGGGAAGGTGCTGCTGTGCCTGATGGATACCCGGCGCTCGATCACCTTCCTGCAGCGCCATATCCAGATCGACGGCGAGCTCCACGAAAGCATCCGCGATATCGCCCGCGATATCGACACCCTGACCGCGCACACCGGCTTCCTGTTCAACAAGATCAACTTCCTGATGGACTCCACCCAGGGGTTTATCAATATCCGCCAGACCAACATCATCAAGATGTTTTCCATCGCCGCCGTGGTGTTCCTGCCGCCGACGACGGTGGCCAGCATCTACGGCATGAACTTCGAGTTCATGCCGGAGCTGAAGTGGCTGCTGGGTTATCCGTTCGCGCTGGTTTTGATCGTGCTGTCAGGCATTGCGCCCTATCTGTATTTCAAGAAGAAGGGCTGGCTGTGAGGCCCTACCACCGGAGCTGAGGCCGCAGCTGCTAAGCTTGAAGTCACGACAGTGATAATTGAGTGCCGGCCATCTGGCGCCGGGAGCCGTTGATGGGAACCACTATCGCCAAACCCTTTCACCGCAGGCAGTGGCTGAGCGTACAGCAGGCGGTCAACCACCTGAGCGCGGTGGCCGAAGAGCCCGTGACCAGCGCCGATCTGGCCGACCTGGCCGAGCAGCACCTGCTGGATCTCTACTGGTACCGGCCCGGCCAGCAGCTGGTCTACCTGGACCGCGCCGGCGGTCGCGAACTGACCGAACCGCTGCGCCTGTGCGCCGAAAACCACAGTGACTGGAGTGCCATAGTGGGGATTCTGCGCCACCGCCCGGCCCTGCCCGCCTACGAACAGGACACGCCGCTGCTGGAGGATGCCGACGGCAACCGCCTGCGGATCACCTTCGACTACCGCCAGCGCCCGGAACCCTTCAGCAGCCGCTGGTATCCCAGCTTTGCGGAACTGGTGCTCAAACTCAGCGATCTGGAGCAGCTGGAGCCGCGCCTCTTTTCCGCCCAGGATGCGGACGGCGAGTTGGCGCCAGCGCTGCTGCTCAACGTGATCTGGCAGCTGGAGCAGCTGGCCCTGGACGGCAACCACCACTCCACCACCTGGCTGGCCGAACAGCTGGCGCGGCGCTCGGGCTCCCTGGACAGGGCCGCGCTGGAGCGCGTGCTCGCGGCCGCCGAACGCGAGGGCGTGCGCGGCACCCCGCACTGATACGGCCACTCCCTGCGCTCCCCCTCCGAAGCCCTGCAACTTTTTCGATAGATTTCTCCGGCTTTTTGCGCTTTTCCGCCCGGGGGGAATTTCTATAATGAGCCGCCTATCGGAGCTGGCGCCCGCTGCGCCGGCCGGACCATTGCATTTTCAGGAGGTGAGCAATGCCCGCCAGGAACAGCGACCGGGAATACGGCTGGGTCACCATTGCCTTGCACTGGCTGATGGTGCCGGCCGTTATCGGGCTCTTCGCGCTCGGCTGGTGGATGCGCCAGCTGTCCTATTACGACCCCTGGTACCGCCAGGGACCGGAACTGCACAAGGGTATCGGCGTACTGCTGATGGGCCTGCTGCTGGTGCGGCTGCTGTGGAAACTGCGCAACCCGAGCCCGGCACCCGAGCCGGGTATGCCGCGCTGGCAAGCGCTGGCGGCGCGCCTCGCGCACGGCGCCATCTACCTGCTGCTGCTCGCCATCGGCTGTTCGGGCTACCTGATCTCCACCGCCGATGGCCGCCCCATCGAGGTGTTCGGCTGGTTCAGTCTGCCCGCCACGCTGCAGGGAATCCCGAACCAGGAGGATATCGCCGGGCAGCTGCACGAGGTGCTGGCCTGGAGCCTGATGGCGCTGGTGGCGCTGCACGCACTGGCGGCACTCAAGCACCACTTCATCGACCGCGACGCGACCCTGCGCAGGATGCTCGGGCTCGGTGCAAAAACGCCGCCGACACAAGAATCACTGTCAACCGCAACCACAAAATAGAGGAACCCCCCATGAGGAAACTTGCCATATTCCTGTTCGCCGCGCTGCTGGGCACCACCGCCCAGGCCGCGGAGTACAAGATCGACACCAAGGGCGCGCACGCCTTTATCCAGTTCCGCATCAAGCACCTGGGCTACAGCTGGCTCTACGGCCGCTTCGACGACTTCGACGGCTCCTTTTACTACGACGACAAGGCGCCGGAGAAATCCTCCGTCAACGTCAACATCGACGTGAGCAGCCTCAACAGCAACCACGCCGAGCGCGACAAGCACCTGCGCGGCCCGGACTTCCTCGATGTGGCCAAGTTCCCCACCGCCACCTTCAAGAGCACCGCCTTCGAGCCGCTCGGCGACGGCAAGGCCAAGCTCAGCGGCGAACTGACCCTGCGCGGCATCACCAAGCCGATCACCATCGACGTGACCGAGATCGGCGCCGGCAAGGATCCCTGGGGCGGCTACCGCCGCGGCTTCACCGGCACCACCGAGTTTGCGCTGAAGGATTTCGGTATCGACTACAACCTCGGCCCGGCGTCGCAGAAGGTGGAGATGATCCTGGATGTGGAAGGTATCAAGATCTAAGGAACCTCTGATTAAGTCCGTAATGTCTCTGCGGGGCTTTCAGAGGTTCCCTAACCCCGGAAACGCGGAGCTCCAGCTCCGTAGGCCCACCAGAACAAGAAAGCCCGGTAGCCTGCGGCTACCGGGCTCGGATCGCTGACAAAGTCCAACAGCCAGAATCGAAGGCAAAGTGCTAGGGCCTTTGCCGCCACAGCCCCTGCCCAGAAGCTGTTTCATAACGTAGCGAGCGGGTGGCTGGTGGTGGCCGCCGGAGCGGAGGCACCGCAGTGTACAAGTAGTACATGAGGATGCCGAGCACCGCCGGACGCCGCCAGGCGCCCGCGCAGTAGTTATGAAACAGCTTCTAGAACGACAGAGGGGCTTTTTATCGCCATGGCCGCGATCGATCTGTAAAAAATTCAGGCGTTTGCGCTACTCGGCAGCGGCTCCCGTTGCAGCCACCGTACCAAACCGAATACCGCCAGGCCGGCGAGAATGCCCGGCATTCCCTCGTAAATATGCCCGTGCCAACCGAGCCAGCGCCACAACAGCGCCGTCGCCAGGCCGATCAGGCTCATCGCGATACACACCTTCTGCGAAGGCCGCCCGCCCAGCGCCAGCACGATCAGCAGTGGCGCAAAGGCCGAGGCCAGCGCGGACCAGGAGAGCACCACCAGGCTGAACACACTCTGTTCGTTGATCAGCGCCCAGCCCACCGCCAGCGCAGTGATCGCCAGCGTGGCCAGTTTCAGCATCCAGGTTTTCTCGATGCGCTGCGGCAACAGGTCGTGGGTCAGCGCCGCGGAACAGCTCAGCACCAGCGAATCGGCGGTGGACATGGTGGCCGCAAAGACGCCGGCCAGGATCAGGCCGACGAATACCGGCGGCAGCAGCTCCATCGCCATCATCGGCAGCGCCAGTTCCGCATCGAAACTGCCCGGGTCGCTCAGCAGTATCCGCGCCAGCATGCCCACCCCGGTGGCCATGGCGTAGAAGATGCTGAACCACAGGTAGTACCACAGCCGCGCCTGCACCATGCGGTCGGCGGAGCGCAGGGCCATAAAGCGCACCATCACATGGGGCTGGCCGATCACCGACAGGCCGGCGAACAGCCAGCTCAACGCGAACAGGATGCCGCCGGCGGCGCCCGGCAACAGCAGATCCTGCGGATACCAGTTCAGGAAGCCCGGCACCGCCTCCATCGAGCGGACCGCCGCACCGACACCGCCGACCGAGCCGAGCGCCACTATCAGCAGCGTACCCATGGCCACGACCATGACCAGAGACTGGGCCGCGTCCGTCCAGATGGAGGCGCGGATACCGCCGGCGAGACAGTAGGCGGCGACGATCAGGCCGCCAATCACCGCGCCGCTCCAGACCGGCATATCCAGCAACACATAGAGCGCCTTGCTGCCCGCCACCAGCTGCGCGCTGGCGTAGGCGAGCAGGAACAGCAGCGACAGGAGCCCGGCGAGACGCTGCCAGGCGCCGAAGCGGCCCCCGCCCCAGTGGGCCAGGACTCCGGCGTAACTGGACTCGCCGGTTTCCCGCGTCGCCCGGCACAGAGATTTGTGCACCCACAGAGAGCCGAGGAAATCCCCCAGAATCCAGCCGACCATCAGCCAGATGGAGGCGAGCCCGGTGGCGTAGGTGTAGCCGATCACACCGATAAACATATAGCCGCTGTTGTTGGTGGCCACGGCGGAGAGGCCCACGAGGAAGGGCGACACATCCTGGCTGGCGAGGTAATAGTCCTTCTTGGTGCCGCGGCTTTTCAGATAGGAACTGAGGCCGACGGCCGCGAACAGGGCCAGGAAAAACAGAAAACTGATCAGCACGGTGCGATCCTCTGTCGCTGTTGTGGTTATTTAAAAGCTGTTTCATAACTACTACGCGGGCGCCTGGCGGCGTCCGACGATGCTCGGCATCCTCATGTACTACTTGTACACTGCGGTGCCTCCGCTCCGGCGGCCACCACCAGTCACCCGCTCGCTACGTTATGAAACAGCTTCTACACAAAGGGGACATCACTGCGGCGCATCCTGTACGGTCGCGGTGAACGGCTGAATACCCATCAGTTCGACAAACGGCGGGTATTCGTACAGACCTTCCAGCGCCGGATCTTCCAGCGCCTCGTCGCGGTAGGCCGACGACAGCTCCAGCGCCCTGGCCAGGTAATCGACGGCCTCCTCCCACTGCTCCAGGTGCGCGTGGGCACAGGCCAGCTGGTAGTAGGCGTTGCCGTTCTCGCCGTCGATCTCCAGCGCCTGCAGGCACAGGTTGATGGCCCACTGCGGCTCGCCCAGCTCCAGCACCGCGTCCGCCTTGTAGGTCAGGGCCTCGCAGTCGTCACCGCGCAGCGCCAGTATCTGGTCGTAGATGGCGATCTTGCCCGCCGGCGTCTGCTCGCGCCCGGCACGCAGCCACAGGGACTGCACTTCCTGGGTCAGTTCTATCTCGTCCCGGTTGTGTTCGATATGCCGGGTTTTCTCGCTGAGCTGCTCCTCGATACCGCGCAGCCGCGCCTCGTACTGGTTGACCAGCTTGGAGATTTCCTCGTTGGCGAGGCCGTGCACCTTCTCCTTGATATCGCGGATCGAGGTCCAGCCGACCAGCACCAGCAGGGAGCTGACGCCGGCGATCAGGTAAAAGAAATAGGTCACAGTGTCGGTGGCGTAGGTGATCGCCTTGTCCGCCGCGTTGATCTGGCGGTCGACAATTTTCTCAGTCAGTTCGACCCGCTGCGCGGCCATATCCGTGCGCAGCTGTTTCAGCTCGTCGAGCACATAGCGCTCGACAAACGGCGAGTAGAGCGGCGCCTGAAGCGCGTCTACCCTGTCGCGCAGCGCCGCCTCTGTCTCGTCTGCCGCCTGTTGCGCCAGTGGCTGCGCCGCCGGCGACAGCGCCAGCAGGCACAGCAGTGCCTGCAGGGTCAGGCGGCGCATATGGCCTCGCCGTGATCGTGGATCTCCACCAGCGCGTGGTGCAGGCTCTTGACCGCTTTCTCGTAATCGCTCTCATCGACCACGAACTGCATATCCACCTGGCGCATGGACTGGTGCACCGCCAGTATGCTGATACCGGACTGCGCCAGCGCCGTCACCGCGCGCGACAGCATGCCGGACACCTTCATATCGCTGCCGATGGCGGAGACCACCGCGACCTTGCGCACCTGGATATCACAGTCCGGAAACTGCTCGCTGATACAGTTGCGGATGCGCTTGACGGTTTTCAGGTTGTTGGCCAGGAAGTGGGTAATGGTGTTGGCGTTGATATCCTTGGTCACCACATTGCCCTTGAAGCGCGCGATGATGTCGTTGATGGTGCGGTCGTAGCGGGTCATGACCCCCATCATGTCCTGATCGAAACACTCCACCGCGTAGATGTTTTTGCGCCCGGCGATGATTTCCACACAGGGCGTCTCGCTGACGTAGTCGCCGGTAACCAGGGTGCCGGCGTGCTCCGGCTCGAAGGTGTTCATGATCCGCAGCGGAATCTCCCGCTGGCGCAGGCCCTTGGCGGCGCGGGGGTGAATGGCCTCCATGCCCAGATTGGCGAGCTGGTCCGCCACATCGTAGTTGGTGCGGCCGATCGGCACCGCGCGCATCTCACCCACCAGGCGCGGGTCGGCGCTGCTCAGGTGGTATTCCTTGTGGATGATCGCCTCGCAGGCCTCGGTGATCACCGCGATGCGGCTGAAGGTCATCTCGCTGTAGCCGCGAGCGAAGGTTTTCATCAGGCCCTCGCGGGTGTGCGCATAGCCGGTGACGATGGGCAGTTCCCGCCCGAGATCGATATCGGCGAAGGCGCGGCGGATGCGCTCGTCCAGATCCAGATGCTCGCCGTCGCGCCAGCCGGTCAGGTCGACGAAGCGCGCGTTGATGCCCTCGCGACGCAGAAGCTGCGCCGTGTTCCAGGCACTGTGCGCCTCGCCGAGGCTGGCGAGCATTTCGCTGACGGTGTCCAGGTGCCCCTCCAGCTCGAAGTGGCCGTGCTGGCACAGGCGCTCCAGGTCGCCGAGACAGCGTTCGGTATCTTTCAGCCGCTCGCCGATAAAGGCGTTGGCGCGCGCCAGCATCTCGGCGTCGTCGAACAGGCTCGCGTTGATTTCCTCCACCCGCTGGCGCAGGCCTTCCACCGCCTCGCTCCAGCTCTGCTCCTCCTCGGCGCCGGCAAACAGCGCGAAGATGCCCGGGCGCCCGGATTTCTTGTGTTCCAGCAACAGGTCGGTGATACCGCCGTAGGCGGAGACGACGAAGATGCGCTGGTAGACCCCCTCTTTACCGTCCCGGCCCTTTCTGAGAATGATGTTGTCCCGAACTGCGGCATAGTCGCTCATGGACGTGCCGCCGATTTTTTCCACCGTGTGACGTTTCATGGTTTCCCTGTAGACGATTTTTTCAGGCGTATTCGACGGGCGGCGCGGCGCGCCGGCCCTTCGGCGATAAAATCTGTTACTTGTTGTCGGAAACCTCTTCCGCCTCCAGCTCGTAGGCGCCTTCGGCATTGTGCACTTCCTTGCCGTGCAGCGGCGGGTTGAAGACACAGGCCATTTTCATTTCCGTTTTCGCACGCAGAATATGCTTGTCGTGCTTGTCGAGGATATAGATGGTGCCCGGCGCTATCGGGTAGACGACACCATCCTCCACCGTCTCCACCTCACCCTCGCCGGAGATGCAGTACACGGACTCCAGGTGATTCTGGTAGTGCAGGTGCAGATTCGCCCCTTCGTAGATGGTGGTGATGTGGAAGGAAAAACCCATGTTGTCATTTTTCAGCAACAGACGGGTGCTCTCCCATCCGTCGGAGACAACGCGGCGCTCGGACTTTTCGGCTTCGTGCAAATTTCTAACGATCATTGATTCTCTCTACTTCTGTTCATCGTCTGGTGGTTTGGGCCCCGCGGCAAAGGCGCGATCAGGCGGCGCCGGCGAGCAGGCGCGGCGCCTCGCTGCACTCCTCGGCGAAGAAGTCGTGCTCCTCCGGGACCTCGTTGCTCTTCAGCACTTTCGCCACCGCCGCCTCGACGATGTCCAGGCCGCGCTTGAGGTTTTCGTCGCTGATGGTAAGCGGACACAGAGTCTTCACCACATGGTCGTCGGCGCCGCTGGTTTCGATCACCAGGCCGTTGCGGAACGCCTCGCGCGTGATCTGGCTGGCCAGCTCACCGCTGACACAGTTGAGACCGCGGAACATGCCGCGCCCGCGGGTGGCCAGGTTGCCGTCGCCGTACTGCTCGACGATCGCCTCAAGGCGCTGGCCGATATAGTCGCCCTTGCGCAGCACTTCCCGCGCGAAGCTGTCGTCGCTCCAGAAGTGCTCGATGGCCGCCTTGGCGGTGACGAAGGCCAGATTGTTGCCGCGGAAGGTGCCGTTGTGTTCGCCCGGCTTCCACTGGTCCAGCTCCGGGCGCATCAGCACCACGGCAAACGGCAGGCCGTAGCCGCTCAGGGACTTGGACAGGGTGACGATATCCGGCTCGATACCGGCCTCTTCGAAACTGAAGAAGCTGCCGGTGCGGCCGCAGCCCGCCTGGATGTCGTCGACAATCAGCAGCACGTCGTGCTTGCGGCAGACGGCGGACAGGTTGCGCAGCCACTCGGTGCTGGCCGCATTGATGCCGCCCTCCCCCTGCACGGTTTCCACCAGCACCGCGGCCGGGTGGTCGACGCCCGAGGAGGAATCCGACAGCACCTTGTCCAGATAGGCGGTGGTGTCTATTTCGTCCCCGAGGTAGCCGTCGTAGGGCATGCGGGTGATGCCGCTCATGCTCACACCGGCGGCGCCGCGGTGATGGGAGTTGCCGGTGGCGGACAGAGCGCCCATGCTGCAACCGTGGAAACCGTTGGTGAATGAAATGATGTTTTCACGGCCCTTGTACTTGCGCGCGATCTTCATCGCCGCCTCCACCGCGTTGGTGCCGGTGGGGCCGGTGAACTGCATCACATAGCTCAGCCCGCGCGGCTGCAGGATTTTTTCGGCGAAGCTTTCCAGGAACTCGCGCTTGGCCTTGGTGTGCAGGTCCAGGCCGTGGGTAATGCCGTCCTCCTGGATGTACTGCATCAGCGCCTCCTTGAACAGCGGATTGTTGTGGCCGTAATTCAGGGTGCCGGCACCGGCGAGGAAATCCAGGTACTGGTTGCCCTCCTCATCGTAGAGGAATTCTCCCTGGGCCTTGTTGAACACGCGCGGGAAAGCGCGCGCATAGCTCTGCACTTCCGATTCGATCTCGTCAAAAACTTTCATATTGGCACCTTTACTTGGTGAATTGGCTATTCGCGGAAAACGCATGAAAAGGGATCAGGCCACCACTTCGGCAAAAGGCCCGATACGCAGCAGCATTTCGCTGTCGTGGCGCCCGCCGAAATGGCGTTCGCAGTCGAACATCACCGATTCGCGGCAGTCGGCGTTCAGCTTGCGCGCGAGGCCGCGGAACAGCGCCCAGGAAGCCGCGTTGTCGGGGGTGATGGTGGTTTCCAGGTGGCGCACACCTGCGCAGCCGGGGCGGCGCAGTATCTCGCGGATCATGCGCCCGGCGAGGCCGAGGCCGCGTGCCTCTGCGGCCACCGCCACCTGCCACACAAACAGGGTGTCGGGGCGCCCGGGCACCAGATAACCGGAGACGAAACCGGCGAGCTCACCGCCCACCTCGGCGGTGACACTGGTGTCGGCAAAATGGCTGGCCTGCAGCAGATTGCAGTAGAGGGAATTTTGATCCAGTGGGGGGCACTGGCTGATCAAGCGGTGCACCCGGGCACCGTCTTCACTGACCGGTCTGCGCAGCAGGATCTCCGCGCCGGAGGAGATAGGGGCGGAACCCTGCCGCGCGCTGACCTTTTCTTCGGGAGACTCTTCAGTCAGCTCTTTCGACCCCCGCTTTCGCGGCGTCGCAACGCTTGTGGCGTTCAAATCAATACCTTTAGTCATCAAATTTTCATTTAGCGCCCGAGAGACGAAACGAGCGCACCAAATCCCGGCAGATCGGGCAAACTGCCCACTTACTGCACAAATTATTTACTACTCTAAATAATTTTTTTTATAGTACTCTAAACAATCGTGAAAACGCAAGGCGGGTTCCCATGCCAGCCGGTTTGGCGATGATCAGATGCCACCACACAGATGAAACAAGCGACGGCGTTTTGCCGGAAATCCGACAGGGGGAAAACAGTGCCGACAGGAACATTTGACAAACCGCGGGCAGGCCCTAAAGTCGGCGACATCCGTTCACCCCTCCGCGCCCCGCTGGGCCCACTGATGATGGACAAGATTGAAGAAGTACTGATCACGCTGCGCCGCCTGATCCGCGCCACCGACCTGCACTCCAAGCAACTGGTGAAGACCGCCGGACTGACCGCACCGCAGCTGCTGCTGCTGCAGGCGATCCGCGAGAAAGGCCAGGTCACCATCGGCGCCCTGGCGAAGGAAATCAGCCTCAGCCAGGCCACGGTGACCACCATTCTCGACCGGCTGGAAAAGCGCGGCCTGGTCTACCGCGAGCGCTCCACCGAGGACAAGCGCAAGGTGCACGCCTACCTGACCGACAAGGGGGCGGAGATCATCCGCGATGCACCGACGCCGCTGCAGGAGCACTTCGTGCGCCAGTTTCGCGACCTGCGCGACTGGGAGCAGTCGATGATCATCTCGTCGCTGCAGCGCGTGGCTCTGATGATGGACGCGGAGCATATCGATGCCTCCCCGGTCCTCGACGTGGGCGATCTGGACCGCAAGGACAGCCGCCAGACACAGCCCGACAAGGAAGAGCCCTGAAATAGCCGCCAAGCTCCCCCGGCGGCACGGACTTTTGTCAATTGGCGCCGCCGCGGCCTCAAATCCCCTTTCGATGCTTTAGGCGCCAGCGCGGCTTGCCGACAAAAATGCCAGTCTGCGCATTCAATCATTGCATTCGCCCCGAAGATGGGTATAAATGGGCCGACAACACTAAAGCAATCGCCAAACCCAAGGTTAGCGCTTGCTTACTCAAGACAGGGCGCAACAACAACTTCAAAAGCGCCGCTAAAAAATGGTTCTTCGCAGATTGGCGTGAAAAAGTAGGCTGGCGGTTGTTGGCTGGGTAAAGTTTGGTTCGCCAAAACACAACAATCCCCGAACCAACACCGCCAGAGCCATGGATGC